>JBFILZ010000009.1:0-48123 GCA_041611945.1 Bacillus sp. (in: firmicutes) | reverse complement strand
CCGAGGGAACACTATTACCTGTTTGAGGATTGATTCAACTCCGATTGGAAATTAATAGAAACTATAACATAGCTTAAATATTTGTTCTGTTAAAGCTCCTTGTTGAATTTTGAGTTTTAAAGAAAGTTGATTGAAGTGGAAAGCGAGTGTTCTGGAACGAAGATCCCCTTATTTTCAGGGTAGCTTAAAGATAAAAAGGTCAGGTGAGTATGGTGAAAGTAGAATTATTTGATTTCGATTTGCCAGAGGAACTAATTGCTCAAAAGCCATTAGTGGACAGAGAGTCATCTAAAATGATGGTTTTAAATAAAAACTCCGGTGAAATCAAACATGAGGAATCCGTTAGATCAATTCTAACTTATTTTAAGCAAGGAGACTGCCTTGTCCTAAATGACACGCGAGTTCTTCCTGCAAGATTATTTGGTACGAAAGATAAAACAGGAGCAAAGGTTGAATTGTTGCTACTAAAGCAAATTGAACAAGATAAGTGGGAGACATTAGTCAAGCCAGCAAAACGAATTCCTGTGGGAGCAAGTGTTACTTTTGGTAATGGAAGTCTAAAGGCTACTTGTATTGACACAAGTCCACACGGTGGAAGAGTATTTGAATTCACCTATGAAGGGATCTTCTATGAAGTCTTGGAGTCTCTAGGTGAAATGCCACTCCCCCCTTACATACAAGAACAGTTGGAAGACAAGGAACGGTATCAAACTGTTTTTTCACGAGAAATTGGATCGGCAGCTGCTCCAACTGCGGGTCTACATTTTACTGAAAGCCTGTTAAATGAAATTAAAAACAGGGGTGTTCATATTGCTTTTATTACCTTGCATGTTGGTTTAGGAACATTCAGGCCTGTATCAGTAGCAACCATTGAAGAACATGATATGCATGCTGAATTCTATCAAATGACTGAAGGAACTGCACGTTTGCTAAATGAAGTTCGTGAACAGGGCGGACGTATAATAACAGTAGGGACTACTTCTACTCGAACACTTGAAACTATTGCTGGAAAGAATGAAGGCAAGTTTATTGAATCCTCGGGCTGGACAAACATTTTTATACATCCTGGTTATGAGTTCAAAGGAATCGATGGTATGCTAACGAATTTCCATTTGCCGATGTCAACTTTAATTATGCTAATCAGTGCACTAGCTGGTCGAGAGAATGTGTTACAAGCATATAATGAGGCAGTTAAAGAAAAGTATAGGTTCTTTAGTTTTGGTGATGCAATGCTAATTATTTAGTCTTAAGGATTACTTTCAAGAATGAAGGGAGAACATGTAATGACAGCTATCCGGTATGAATTAATAAAAACTTGTAAACAAACAGGGGCAAGACTTGGAAAGGTACATACACCACATGGTTCTTTTGATACTCCAGTATTCATGCCGGTTGGAACATTAGCCACGGTAAAAACGATGGCACCTGAGGACTTAGTTAATATGGGAGCAGGAATCATTTTAAGTAATACGTATCACCTTTGGTTAAGACCAGGGCATGATATTGTGAAAGAGGCTGGAGGTCTTCATAAATTTATGAACTGGGATCATCCTATCTTGACTGACTCTGGTGGATTTCAAGTTTTCAGCTTAAGTGATCTACGAAAAATAGAAGAAGAAGGTGTTCATTTTAGAAACCATCTGAATGGCGCAAAACTTTTTCTGTCTCCTGAAGGGGCAATGGAAATTCAAAATGCACTTGGGTCAGATATTATGATGGCCTTTGATGAATGTCCTCCATATCCGGCTGAGTTTGACTATATGAAAAAATCAGTAGAGCGTACTAGCAGATGGGCAGAAAGATGCTTACAAGGACATAAACGTCCGGAAGATCAAGGATTGTTTGGAATTGTTCAAGGTGGGGAATATGAGGAACTTCGAAAACTTAGTGCAAAGGATTTAGTATCCCTTGATTTTCCTGGTTATGCAATCGGTGGATTATCTGTCGGGGAACCTAAGGATGTCATGAATCGGGTTCTAGAATTTACTATACCTTGGCTACCTGCGGATAAACCTCGTTACTTAATGGGAGTAGGCTCACCTGACTCATTAATCGATGGAGCAATTCGTGGAGTTGATATGTTTGACTGTGTATTACCAACAAGAATCGCTAGAAATGGTACATGTATGACAAGCACAGGTAGATTAGTTATTCGTAATGCACAATATGAACGGGATTTTGGACCATTAGATCCAAATTGTGATTGTTATACGTGTAAAAACTATTCCCGTGCATATATTCGTCACCTTATCAAATGTAATGAAACTTTAGGAATGAGATTAACTACTTACCATAACCTATATTTTCTGGTAAAATTAATGGAGCAGGTTAGACAAGCTATACGTGAAGATCGTTTAGGCGACTTTAAGAATGAATTTTTTGAAGCTTATGGATTTAATAAACCTAATGCTAGGAATTTTTAGTATATCTTGACCTAACGTGATTAAGATTATGGCTCTGTTAAAGCTCAATGTTGATTTTCAAACAAAGTTTAACAGAGCCAAGATTATAAAAGTGGAAAGGGGTGAAAATACATGGAATTATTAACTACAGTTGGACCACTTATTGCGATGTTTGCAATCTTTTATTTCTTACTAATCAGACCACAGCAAAAAAGACAAAAGAAGACTCAACAAATGCAATCTGACCTAAAAAAGGGTGACAAGGTTATCACAATTGGTGGATTACACGGTGTTGTTGATGCTCTTGATGAGGGAACAGTAGTAATTAAAGCAAGTGAAGGTGCTAGACTTACATTTGATCGTGCAGCAATACGTGATGTTAAATCAATCTAACAAAAACGAGCTGATTAAAGCCGAATTTGTTTTGAAATGCGGAAGGTGTGAGACTCTTACAGTTGGCAACCTATGAGACAATCCTAGCGCAAGTGCGTTTCGGTGGATCAAAGCAACGCCTTGCTGAAAGAGAACATCCTGACACTGCCGTGGAGTAATTCAACAACCACGTATTTAGCAAGGCAAAAAAAAAGAGCGGGAAACCGCTCTTTTTAATTTGTTGTTTTTCCACCACCTGATATGTTTACTCCCACAATACCACCAAACATGGCTGTTGCTATATATCCAAGATGATAAAAGGTTTGTTGCGCCGAAAAAACTTCTTGTTGACCAAGAAATTGGTATAATAGTACGATACATGTAAACAATATGGCAGTTGTTCCTCCCATTAGCCAACCTTTTTGTTTCCCTTTTCCACCAGAGATAAACCCACCAGCAAATAATGCGAAAAATGAAAGTGCCATAATGAGCCAATGAAGTGAAGATTCTTCCAGGTTTGTGAACCTAAGCAGAAGCGAAAAAATTAAACTACAGCTTAGAACAATGCAAAAAATGGTTAAAACTCCATACATTACCGCAGAAAACATACTCTTTGCATCCATCAGTTTTTCCCTCCTTTCAATACCACTCAAGATTGTTCAATTTTCAATAGCCAAGCATTCTATAGAACAAGCATATTCAGTTATTAAGAAAATTAGAATGAAAGGAATTAGATTTATGTAAATTCTCAAAGCTATTATGATATAAAAAGTTGGAAAAACCTTTGTCTCATGAAATTTCTCAATTTGTGTAAGCTAGAGGTATAAAAGATAGTAGTTTTCTTCCAAAAGGGGGACTTAAATGGAGTATGTTTTGATAATTACCCGTACTCTGTTTTTATACTTTTTAATCATCTTTATTTTTCGTTTGATGGGGAAAAGAGAAATTGGGGAACTTAGTATATTAGATCTTGTCGTATTCATTATGATTGCAGAAATGGCCGTAGTAAGCATTGAGAATTATAAAAATCCTCTAATGCATTCGATTATCCCAATGCTTTTACTTTTAGGTATTCAGATTACATTAGCTACAATTTCATTAAAGAGTAAAACAATGAGAGAGCTTATTGATGGAAAACCAACTATCATCATTCAAAATGGAAAGATAAAGGAAAGTGAAATGAGTAAACAGCGTTATAATTTTGATGATTTACTAACTCAACTCCGTGATAAAAACATCAGGAATGTCGCTGATGTTGAATTCGCCATTTTAGAACCTTCGGGAAAGCTCTCCGTTTTTGAAAAAGACCATAAAAGCAAAAGTAGCTTACACTTACCACTGATTATCGATGGCAAAATTCAAGAAAATCATTTAGAGGTTCTTGGCAACACCAATTTGTGGCTTAGGCAGGAACTTCGTAATCTTGGATATCGTAATGTAAAAGATATTTCTTTTTGTAGTTATGATAATGGAGTTTTTTTTATTGACTTAATAGATAAAAAATAAGTAAACATTTAAATAATAAAAGAATATGATAACTAATTTTTCTTAAATATAGGGCTACCCTGAAAATAAGGGATCTTCGTCCAGAACACTCGCTTTCCGTGGGGCGGGCGGTGAGCCCCTCGGCGATAGCTCCTTCAGGTCTCACCTGTCCCGCTAGTCCCACAGGACTTTGAATATGCTTCCATGAATTCTCACCGCACGAAGGAAATGCGGGAGTATTTTCGAGGAGTCTCGCGTTCTTCCACTTCGATTACTGCTAAAGAAATATATTGCTTATTTTCATACCTCATGGTGCAAAATTGTTTTGCATGAAGGTCTCTGTTAAACGTTGTTGTTGATTTCAGTTTTAGGATGCTCGCTTTTCGTGTGGCGTGCGGTGAGCCAACTCGGCACTAGCGCCTTCAGTGTCCACACCTTCTACTTCAATTAATTTCGTTTGAAAAATCAACAATGAACGTTAACAGAGTCAATATATTAAAGGTGCAAAGATATAGGAAAATAGAAAACGAATCCGAAACGTATAATTGAACACTTTAAATAAATTATATACCTAGGTTTTTTCGCTTTTATACATAAGGTGACAAGTACTTCCCAATAAAAGGGACTCTCTTCACTTCCTCATTCTTTACTAAGCGAAAAATAATTAATAAAATCATATAAATAATAGTTGTTACTAAAACGGAGATTAAAGTTCGAACTGCTAAGGGTTCACTTGTTAGTATATAGCTATAGAAAAAGTGCCCCGAAACTCCTGATAATATCATTGTAAAGAAACTTTTAATATATTCCCTGACATGGATAGTATAGGAAATGACTTTGATCACTGTCGAAAAATGCAATAATGTAACTAACATGATTCCAACGACGATAGCAAGTGCTGCCCCCATTATTCCAAGCTCAGGTCTAGTTGCTAATGCAAATACTACAGCAATCTTAATCACTGCGCCGATTAAACTATTGATCATAGCAGCTTTAGCTAAATCCATAGCTTGAAGGACAGCTTGAAGAGGACCTTGAAAATAATAAAAAATAAAAAATGGAGCCATCACCTTTACATATATAGCAGCAGCTGAAGACCCATACATGATCTGCATAACAGGCTCAGCAAAAACATACAAAATGACAACAGCGAGCCCTCCAGTAACAAAAGAAAGACGCATTGCTTGTTGCAGTCGATGTTCAATAAGCAATGTTTTCTTTTGAGCGGCAGCCTCACTGATAGCAGGAACAAGTGAAACAGATAGCGAATAAGTAATAAAAGACGGTAAAAATAATAGTGGGAGTGCATACCCTGTTAATTCACCATATTGTCTAGTGGCAAGGGCAGTTGTGACACCAGCAATCGCTAAACTATTAACAACAACAATTGGCTCGAAGAAGTAAGCGACAGAACCAATTAGTCTACTTCCAGTTGTTGGTAGGGCGATTGCCATTAAATGTTGAAAGGTATCTTTTCCTGATTTTACAGCAGTAAAAAAATTTCGCCTTATTTTGATTTTTTTCTTGATCTTAAACATCATAATCATATAAATAAGAGATATTAGTTCTCCAAAAACTACGGATATCATTGCACCTGCTGCAGCATATTCGACCCCGTAAGGTAGACAGGCTTTTGTAAATACTGCAACGAGAGTTATTCTGACAACCTGTTCTATTACTTGCGAGTAAGCAGCGGGTCTCATGTTTTGTTTCCCTTGAAAGTACCCTCTAAGTACAGATGACAGGGCAACAATTGGAACGATTGGTGAAATGGCAATCAATGGGTAAAAAGTTCTTGCATCTGTAAGTAATGTCGCTGATAAAATAGGTGCTAAAGCAATCATACCTGTTGTGAAAATAATACTTAAGATACCGGTAGTTACTAGAGAGACAACAAGGATTTTTTTGATTCGATGTCTATCTCCAACTGCTTCAGCCTCTGAAACTAATTTTGATATGGCAATGGGCAGTCCCAGTTGGGTAAGGGTAATTGTCAGTAAGAGAGTTGGTACGGCCATCATATAAAGTCCAACGCCTTCTTCTCCCATGATCCTTGCAACGACAATACGATTTACAAAGCCAAGTATTCTAGTAATTAAACCAGCAAGTATTAATATAAACGTTCCTTGTAAAAAGGTTTGTTTCGACATAGCTACCCTACCTTCTCAAAAGAAGTGTTATCATATACAATATCTATATGCTTACATAGGCCAAGCATGACAGAAAGTCGATTACATATTTAGGTATAAAAGTTAAATTTACTGAACTGTATTATTAAAATGATTGTATGGACTAGGAGGGTCAAAATGAATTGGGAAGAAGTACGTAAGCATATTCAACCAGCGATTCTAAGTAAAGTCGAGGAGTTCCATATTTATGGGTTTAATCGTGCAGATGAGGAAGAGGTTTGGCAATGTCTTTTAAAGAAAAAATGGAAAAAAGATATTGATCCAAAACCGGTTCGAGATCTAGTAAATGATGTTCTCCGGTTATCAATTAGTGATTATATGAATTTTATAACAATGAATGCTTTTAAAGAACCTTTTCAATTTCCAACTAATTAGAATTCATGAGATGAATTGACAGTTCCAATTCATACTCTCATAATAAAACTTGTACTTTTGTACATACAATTAAAGTGAAATTATCATATTTACATTCAACTATGTTTTGTACTCATATGATTTAAGGAGGATTTTTTTAAAAATGGTCAAAAAAGGTCGCATTATTTTATTCTTTTTACTCGTATTAATTTTGGGTGGGCTTGTTGGTGCCACTACTAACGACGTATCAAATAATATTAAGCTCGGTTTAGATCTTCAAGGTGGATTTGAAATTTTATATGAAGTAAAACCCGTCAATGATGGTGATGTTATTGATCGTAAGGTTCTAATTAGCACGGTCAAGGCATTGGAAAAACGTGTGAATGTACTAGGTGTCAGTGAGCCGAGAATTGAAATTGAAGGCGAGAATCGAATTCGGGTTCAGTTAGCCGGAGTTGACGATCAAAACAAGGCAAGAGAAATTCTTTCAACGGAAGCAAAACTAACATTTAGGGATGCTTTCGATGTTGAGCTTATGAGTGGTGCGGATCTTGTTGAGGGCGGAGCCTCTCAATCATTTGATTCAAACACTAATCAGCCTGTTGTTTCAATTACATTAAAAAGTGCTCAGCAATTTGGAGAAGTAACGAAACACGTATTAGAGTTACGTCCTCAAAACATTATGGCTATTTGGCTTGATTATGAGGAGGGAGATTCTTATAATGAAGAAGTTTTAAAGGCAGAACCTAAATTCTTATCAGCTCCAAAAGTAAGAGAGGTTTTTAATACAAATTCTGTAATGATTGAAGGGAATTTCACAATTGAAGAAGCAAAGGAATTAGCAGATTTATTAAATGCTGGCTCCCTGCCTGTCAATTTAGAAGAAATGTATTCCACTTCAGTTGGAGCTCAATTTGGTGAACAAGCGTTACAAAAGACTGTATTTGCAGGAATTATAGGCATATTGTTAGTCTTTGTTTATATGCTCTTTTTCTATCGATTCCCAGGAATGATTGCAGTTGTTACACTTAGTGTATATATCTACTTAATTTTATTAGTGTTTGATTGGATGAACGGTGTATTAACATTGCCAGGAATTGCCGCTGTAGTATTAGGGGTGGGGATGGCAGTAGATGCTAACATAATAACGTATGAAAGAATTAAGGAAGAATTAAAAACAGGAAAGTCTGTTATGTCAGCCTATCGTTCAGGTAACCAACGTTCACTTTCTACTATATTTGATGCTAACATTACAACTTTACTTGCTGCTGGAGTTTTGTTTGCTTATGGGACGAGCTCTGTAAAAGGGTTCGCAACAATGCTTATCTTAAGTATTTTATTAAGCTTTTTAACTGCAGTATTTGGAACTAGATTATTCTTAGGATTATGGGTCAATAGTCGTTTCCTAAACAAAAAACCAGCTTTTTTTGGTGTCAAGGAATCTGACATACGAAGTATAAATGAGGGCGATTCAGACCATCATGTTCCAACTAGGTATGATCACATAGACTTTGTAAAGCATCGCAAGAAGTTTTTCATTTTCTCTGGATTAATTGTTGTGATTGGGACAATATTGTTATTAACTTTAAAATTGAACCTAGGAATTGACTTTGCTAGTGGGACAAGAGTTGAAGTTCTATCGAACAATTCGTTAACGACAGAAGAAATTCGAAGTGAGTTTGATACATTACAATTAAGTAAAGAAACACGTGATATCCGTTTGTCAGGTAATCAAAACGAGATAGGCGTTGCGCGGTTTATAGGTGTTCTATCTATTGAAGAAATTTCCAAAGTTAAAGATCATTTCATTGAAAAATACGGTTCTGAACCAAGTGTTAGTACTGTATCACCAACTGTAGGAAAAGAGTTGGCGAAAAATGCATTTATTGCAGTCTTAATAGCTTCTATCGGAATTATCATTTATGTAACGATTCGATTTGAAATATATATGGCTCTCGCTGCAATTGTGGCTCTACTATATGATGCATTTTTCATTATTGCATTCTTTAGTCTATTCCGTTTTGAAGTAGATTTAACCTTCATTGCGGCAATATTGACCATTGTCGGGTATTCTATAAATGACACGATTGTTACCTTCGACCGAATTCGTGAAATTATGAAGGCCAAGGGTAAAAAAGTTAAAACTTTTGATGATTTAGCGACGGTCGTTAATGAAAGTTTACGTCAAACTCTTGGGCGTTCTGTGAGCACTGTCTTGACGGTTATTATTGTAACGATGGCATTATTATTCCTTGGTAGTGAGTCAATTTGGAATTTCTCACTTGCCTTACTTGTTGGATTAATTGCTGGAACATATTCTTCGATATTCATTGCTTCTCAACTCTGGTTAGTATGGAAGGCTAAAAATATTGGGAAAAAGCCAAAATATAAGCAAGTTGAAGAGGATTTAATGCCTTAGAAATATAGAGGACTCGTGAATATATTTTCACGAGTCCCTTTTTCCTTTAGTTTTGAAGAATAGGGTAAACTAATATGATTAAAATGAAGGATGTGAATCTATGGGGAAGGAAATGGATCGATTTAAAGAGGCTGAACTTGCAGCAATTCTAAGTGTCGTACTGAATATTATTCTTGCTATATCAAAGGGTGTTATAGGGGTAGTCAGTAATAGTAAAGCTTTACTTGCAGATGCAGTGAATTCGGCCTCAGATGTTGCAGGATCTATAGCTGTATACATTGGTGTTAGGGCAGCAAAGCAGCCTCCTGATGAAGATCATCCTTATGGACACGGCAAGGCAGAATCAATTGCTGCAATTATCGTAGCTGTTTTGTTATTCATGGTTGGTCTTGAGATTGGAAGATCTTCCATACAATCTTTTTTCGAGGAAATCAAGGCACCTGGATTTGCTGCAATCTATGTACTTGTTTTCTCAATAATAGTAAAAGAACTGATGTTTCGTTTTAAGGTAAAGTTGGGTAAACGAATTAATAGTGATGCAATTACTGTAAATGCTTATGAGGATCGATCTGATGTATTTGCTTCTTCAGCAGCTCTAATAGGTATTGGTGCTTCCATAATAGGAGAAAGATTAGGTGTTGAATGGCTGGTATATGCTGACCCTGTAGCTGGAGTATTTGTCTCAGTGATGGTTATTATCTTAGCATGGAAATTAGGTTCAGAATCCATTCATAGTACACTTGATCATGTTCTTCATGATGAAGATACATTTGAAATGAGAGATGTTATTTTAAGAGTAGATGGTGTGAAAAAAATTGATACTCTTTATGCAAGAGAACATGGACATTATGTGATTGTTGATTTAAAAATTTCGGTTGATCCATATATAACAGTTGAAGAAGGCCATAAAATTGGTAAAATGGTAAAGGAACAGTTAATAAAGCATGCACATGTACAAGATGTATTTGTTCATGTAAATCCATATAATGATAAAGGAAATAAAGGGGAGGTTTAACTATGAAAGGTCAATGGACACTCATATTAGCACTTGTTTTCGCTTTAATTGTTGCTATCTTTGCAGTGATAAATGTTAATGTTGTAGAAGTACATTACTTCTTTGGAACAGCATCATGGCCGCTTATTCTTGTTATCTTAGGATCGGCCTTAATGGGAGCTTTCGCAGTTGGTGCGGCAGGTTTTTTCCGAGTTATACAATTGCAAAAAGAACGAAAACAACTTCAAAAAGAAATTGAACTTTTAAGAAAACAAAACGATGATGTAGAAACTATCGATCAGGTTAATCCAGTTCTAGAGCAACAAGAGCAACAAGGCGTACAAGAACAACCAAAGCAACAAAATAATTCCTTGTAATAATTTTGCTTAGGATAATAAGTTAATGTACTGATACGAAAATATTTCAAACTTGAATCAAAAATGAGAGGCATTAATTTCACCCTAATTTTAGAAAAACACGAATAAACGGTTCCCATTGTCACCCCTTACCCACTCCTGTATAATAAGTGGGTCAAGGGGTGATTATATGCTTTCAGCCAAAACTAAGTGGGTTCAAAAGGAAAAGAACGAAGAGGTTGCAAATCTTTTAGCCTCCGAATTGTCTATAACAAATATGACGGCAAATCTCCTTACTTCAAGGGGAATAACGACTGTGCAAGAGGCCAAAAAATTTCTTTATATAGAGAACCAAGAATTTTATGATCCATTTTTGTTAGAAGGAATGGAGAAAGCAGTTCAACGTATTAAACTCGCCATCCAAAAAGAAGAAACTATTTTAGTATATGGTGACTATGATGCAGATGGTGTTAGTAGTACAACAATAATGATTAAGGCTTTAAAGGAATTAGGAGCGAGTGTTGAGTTTTATATACCAAACCGTTTTAATGAAGGATATGGCCCGAACAAGAATGCTTTTCAATGGGCAAGTGACGAGGGATATGGACTCATTATTACTGTTGATACGGGTATTTCAGCAATTAATGAAGCCAAATTCGCTTCAGAATTAGGGATAGATTTAATTATTACTGATCATCATGAACCTGGCCCTGTACTTCCAGAGGCATTCTCTATCATACATCCCAACCTACCAGGTGGAAGATATCCATTTAAATACTTAGCAGGTGCAGGAGTGGCGTTAAAGGTCGCACATGCATTATTGGGGGACAATATTTCTGAATATATTGCTATTGCCTCTATAGGAACAATCGCGGATTTAGTTCCACTTTTTGATGAAAATCGTTTAATAGCTGCAAGGGGAATTAAAGCATTAAGATCGTCCGGAAATCTAGGTGTGAAAGCTTTACTCAAGGTTTGTAGTATAGAGCAAGCTGAACTGTCAGAGGAGTCAATTGGCTTTTCAATCGCTCCAAGAATAAATGCTGCTGGCAGACTTGGGGATGCCGATCCTGCAGTGCATTTGTTTTTAACTGATGATGCAGAGGAAGCAGAACTCATTGCTGAGGAGATAAATACGTTAAACCAGGAAAGACAAAAGATTGTTAATGAGATAACGATAGAAGCAATTGAATTAGTTGAAAGTCAATTTCCTTTAGAAGAAAATCAAGTGCTAATTATAGGGAAAAAAGGCTGGAATGCGGGAGTCATTGGTATTGTCGCATCAAGACTAGTAGATAAATTTTATCGACCTACCATTGTACTCAGTCTAGATGAAGAAAAGGGTGAAGCTAAAGGCTCTGCTAGAAGTATTGAAGGCTTTGATTTGTTTGAAAATTTATCAACTTGCCGTGATATTTTACCTCATTTTGGAGGACATACAATGGCGGCCGGAATGACAGTCAAAATCGATGACATAGATGATCTTCGTTCAAGACTCATCAAGCTAGCTAACGAACAACTTACAGAAGAAAATTTTATCCCTGCTACTTTTTTTGATATTGAGTGTTGTCTTGAAGATATTACAATCAACACTATTGAACAATTAGGAAGATTAGCCCCATATGGAATGGGTAATCCTAAGCCCAAGGTTGTCATTCAATCTTCTTCTCTATCACAAGTAAAGAAAATTGGGCAAACCCAAAACCATCTAAAGCTTTTGATAGAGAATTCAGGTTCATTTGTCGATGGAATTGCCTTTGGATTTGGACATTTGTATGAAGACATTTCCCCATTATCAAAAGTCTCAATCCTTGGTGAACTTTCTATTAATGAGTGGAATAATCATCGGAAACCACAAGTTTTGGTTGGAGATATTTGTATTGAAGAATGGCAATTGTTTGACTGGAGAGGAAGTAGAAGTGCAATAAAGCAAATTGGCTCTATTCCTGTTAACAGACGTAAACTTATTGCCTTTAACGAAAAAACTATAACTGATTTAGAACTTTCGGAACTGCAAGATACAATCTTCGTAATAAAAGAAGACAGTAATATTAAAACAATTCCACTAAATCAAGATTATATAATTCTTTTAGATCTTCCACCATCATTGTCAATATTAAACGATTTAGTAAAACAGATAAATCCTAAAAGAATTTATACTTTATTTAGCCAGCAGGAAACACATTTTTTTAACACAATACCTACCCGTGAACATTTCAAGTGGTTTTATGGATTTCTTACAAAAAATAAAGAATTTCATTACGAATCACAGGCAGAAAAATTATCCAAACATAGAGGTTGGTCGAAAGAAACGATTCAATTTATGTTTAAGGTGTTTTTTGAATTAGAATTTGTTACAATAAATAATGGTGTTATTACACTAACAAATCAACCGATAAAACGTGACTTAACCGATTCAAAAACGTATATGGAAAAACAAGATCTACTTGAAATAGAAAAAGTACTCGTATACTCTTCCTATTCACAATTGAAAGATTGGTTTGATCATGTTTTAGATGGTTTGGTAACCACATAGGGGGCAATATTAGTAATGGATTACAAAAAATTCATAACAGTCGTACCGAACTGGCCGAAAGAAGGAATCCAGTTTAAAGATATCACAACACTTATGGACAATGGAGAAGCTTACAAAAGTGCTACTGATGAAATTGTTCTTTTTGCTAAAGAGAAAAGGATAGATTTAGTTGTAGGACCAGAGGCGCGAGGATTTATCATTGGTTGTCCGGTTGCATACGCATTAGGACTTGGATTTGCACCTGTCCGAAAAGAAGGAAAGCTACCTAGAGAAGTGATCAAGGTAGATTATGGTCTAGAATACGGTAAAGATGTACTTACAATGCACAAGGATGCGATTAAACCTGGGCAAAGAGTCCTTATAACAGATGACTTATTAGCTACAGGTGGGACCATCGAAGCAACGATTAACCTTGTTGAACAACTTGGGGGAGTAGTTGCTGGAATTGCTTTCCTGATAGAACTAACGTACTTAGATGGCCGTGAAAAGCTTGGTGGTTATGATGTACTTACTTTAATGAAATATTAATTATCACCTAAAAAGGAGTGTCAGATGACACTCCTTTTGTATTATTATGAAATCAACCAATTTATTATTAATAATTTATCCTTTAATCCTTTACATCTACATCATTTTTCATGATAATAGTAACAATAATAATTTCAATCTAAACGGAATTAGAGGAATTTATTATATTAGACAAAAATCAGGTGATTTAATGGCGAATGAACAAGTACTAACAGCTGAGCAGGTATTAGAAAAAGCTGCTAAATACTTATCTAAAAAAAATATAGAGCTAATTCAACATGCGTATGAGTTTGCCAAGGTTGCTCATCATGAGCAATACCGTAAATCTGGTGAGCCATATATTATACATCCGATACAAGTGGCAAGTATTTTAGTGGACCTCGAAATGGACCCGGTGACTATTTCTGCAGGTTTTTTACATGATGTTGTTGAAGATACAAACGTATCTATTGACCAACTTGAGGAAGAATTTAATAAAGAAGTCGCTATGCTAGTGGATGGTGTCACGAAGCTTGGTAAGATAAAATATAAATCTCAGGAAGAGCAACAGGCTGAAAATCATCGAAAAATGTTTGTAGCTATGGCACAGGACATACGTGTTATTCTAATAAAATTGGCAGACAGATTGCACAATATGAGAACTCTAAAGCATTTACCTCAAGAAAAACAACGTCGTATTTCAAATGAGACCTTAGAAATTTTTGCACCGTTAGCACACCGTCTTGGTATCCAAAAAATTAAGTGGGAGTTAGAAGATACTTCCCTTCGTTACTTAAATCCACAACAGTATTACCGTATTGTCAACTTAATGAAAAAGAAACGTGCAGAACGAGAAGAATATTTAGCTGAAGTTATGCAAGAAGTTGGACATCGTTTAAAGGAAGTTTCGATTCTTGCAGATATATCAGGAAGACCAAAACACATTTATAGCATATATCGGAAAATGGCTATACAAAATAAACAATTTAATGAAATTTACGACTTGCTAGCAGTCAGAATTGTCGTGAATAGTATTAAGGACTGTTATGCTATTCTTGGAATAATTCACACGTGTTGGAAACCTATGCCTGGAAGATTTAAAGATTATATTGCTATGCCGAAACAAAATATGTATCAATCCCTGCATACTACGGTAATTGGTCCTCAGGGGGAGCCCTTAGAAGTTCAGATTAGAACCAGTGAAATGCATCATATCGCAGAATATGGAATTGCTGCTCACTGGGCTTATAAGGAAAATAAACAAATTAATGACGAAGAGTCATTTGAGAAGAAAATCACATGGTTTAGAGAAATTCTTGAATGGCAAAATGATGCAACCAATGCAGAAGAATTTATGGAATCTTTAAAAATAGATTTATTTTCAGATATGGTATTTGTTTTCACTCCAAAGGGAGATGTATTTGAGTTACCTTCTGGTTCAGTTCCAATTGATTTCTCTTACCGTATACATTCCGAAATTGGAAACAAAACGATTGGTGCAAAAGTAAATGGAAAAATGGTCACTCTTGATTATAAGCTTAAAACTGGTGATATTGTTGAGATTCTTACTTCCAAGCATTCCTATGGTCCTAGTCAGGATTGGCTGAAATTGGCCCAAACCTCTCAGGCAAAAAACAAAATTCGTCAGTTTTTCAAAAAACAACGACGGGATGAGAATGTAACAAAGGGTAAGGAACTGGTTGAAAAGGAAATCAAAAACCTAGATTTTGATCCTAAGGAAGTCCTAATTAATGATAACTTAAAACGTGTAGCAGAAAAATTTAATTTTTCAAACGATGAAGATATGTATGCAGCTGTTGGATATAACGGAATTACCGCTGCGCAAATAGCAACAAGGTTAACAGAGAAATGGCGAAAGAAACGAGATAATGAACAGGAAACAACTATAGTTGACGCTGTTCAAGATCTAAAAAAATTCACAGTAACTAAGAAGCGCGAAAGTGGTGTTCGTGTTCAAGGGATTGATAACTTATTAGTTCGTCTTTCAAAATGCTGTAACCCTGTACCTGGGGATGAAATAGTAGGCTTTATCACTAAGGGTAGAGGAGTATCTATTCATCGTGATGACTGTCCTAACGTCCATATTGAAGAAGCTAAGGAACGTCTTTTAGCAGTTGAGTGGGAAGGTAACGCAAAAGAAGGAAAAGAATACAATGTCGAGATTGAGATTTCTGGTTATGACCGCCGTGGACTATTAAATGAAGTTTTACAAGCTGTTAATGAAACAAAAACGAATATCACTGCTGTTGCTGGGCGTTCTGATCGAAACAAAATGGCAACTATTTCAGTATCAATCGCAATCCATAATGTGAATCATCTGCATAAGGTTGTAGACCGTATTAAACAAATTCCTGATATATATGCAGTTAGAAGAATGATGCATTAAACATCTACCTTCCATTTCAATCAACTTCGTTTAAATAATTAACAAGGCTCTATACAGAGATAAACAAATTAGAAAAAATATATGCAAGAAAGATCACAAAAGAGACTTACCTTAAAGTGAGGTTTCCATGAGAGTAATTGTCCAAAGAGCACGTGAAGCTAGCGTAACTGTAGATAAAGAAGTAGTGGGGAAAATCACCAAGGGATTGATGTTATTAGTGGGAATTACCCATACAGATACATTAGCTGAGGTTAGTTATGTGGCTGATAAGGTGGTTAATCTCCGAATATTTGAAGATGAATTTGGTAAAATGAACCATTCTCTCCTAGATATAAAAGGTGAAGTATTATCAGTTTCTCAGTTTACTTTGTACGGGGATTGCCGTAAAGGTAGGAGACCTAATTTCATGGATGCTGCCAAGCCAGAGATGGCTAATGAACTATATAACGCTTTTAATGAAGAAATAAGAAAATTTGGTATTTTTGTTGAAACAGGTAGCTTTGGAGAAATGATGGATGTCCAGTTTGTAAATGAAGGTCCTGTTACCTTAATAATAGATAGTAAATAAAGAAGCCCAAGCAGGGCTTCTTTATTTTTTGAATTGTTGAGCAAGTCCATTAAAAATGGCAGTAGTTACTTGATCCTGAAACAGTGATGTCGTTATATGAGCTTCTTCTGATATATTACTTAAGAATCCAAATTCTATTAGAACAGCTGGTCTTTTATTTTGTCTAAGTACATGATAGTTGCCATAGACTACACCTCTGTCTGACATAGAGGTATTCTTAATGAATTCAGTATGAATGGAGCGGCCTAAATTGTAATCCTTGGACTTACTATAGTAATAAGTAGTGATTCCTTTAGCAGATGCGGCAAGTGAACTATCGTAATGCAAACTAAGGAATGCATCAGCCTGATAGTAATGAGCTAGACTAACTCGATTATTCAAACTAACGTATGAATCTTGATTTCTAGTTAAGACAGATTTTGCACCTGCAGCACGTAACTTTTGTTCTAATAACTTTGCAGTTCGGAGTGTAAGAGTTTTCTCAATAGTTCCCCTGACTCCTTTTGCTCCACTATCTCTTCCCCCATGACCCGGATCTATGACGATTGTTTTACCTGTTACATATTGGTTCATACCCGGTCTTTCAACTTTTTCAACCTTACCAACTGTTGAGACAATCCAACCTGCAACGTATCCAACCTGAGAAGGTGTTATATTGATTTTGTACCACTCATCTATTTTTTCGACAATCGTAAATGTTTCACCGAGTTTTGCACGGAGAATGACGTCAGTTGTTGTGGAAGGACCGCTTCTAATATTAGTTCGGTCATAAAGAATATTAACTGTAGATATCTCCTCTTTAATTGAATCTTCAACCGGGGGTGTAGAAATCGTTTCTTTTTCTAAATACCATCCAGCGACCCAACCGTTTTTTCCATCTGTTAATTTGATTTGACACCAGTTATTTTGTTCCGATAGAATTTCTAACTGATCCCCTTTTTTCACTTGTGAGATAACAGTTCCACTTAATGAGAAATCAGATCGTACATTTAATATGGCTGCTTTTACAGTGGCCTTTTTTATTGTTTGTTTATCTTCACTTGATGCTGGAGGGTCATTTTCTCCTTTAATGGGATCACTCTCTGAACTGATTTTTACATAGTCTCGATGAATCCATCCATTACTATTCTCAAAATGAATTTCATACCAATCGGTTTTCATAGAAATTATATTGACATTTTCATTCATTGTTACTTTTCCTATAATTGCACCATTAAGAGAACCGATGTCTCTGACATTTAATGAATTTGTCGTAATGATTCCTTTTTTCTTAATTGCTGGTAGTTCAGAAGGAACTTTTGGTTCAGTTGGTATCCCTGTTAAATAATCACTATGTACCCAACCCTCAATTTGATTAAAGGTAATTTTTGCCCAATTCTCACTTATCTCTTTCAAAATAACAGAATCCCCTCTGTTAACAGAGCTTATGACCTGAAAACTTATTCCGGGACCACTCCGAATTCGAAGACCATTTACTATTACTTCTATTTTGCCAGGCTGATTAATGCTAGTTGTACCCTCTTGTTTAGTTTCTGGTTCTAGCTCAGAAACTAGCCAACCTGCAACCCAACCTGATTGATGATTAGAAATTTTGATTTTAAGCCATTCTCCATTTTGTTCCATAACTTCAAATTTTTCATTTTTCTTTACACCCGCGACGACTTGATAAGATAAGCCAGCACCAGAGCGAACATTTAATGAATCTACCGTAATTACTACTGTTTTAGTTTTTTCAGCGAAAAAAGTTTTTTGAGGTATAGATAAATTCAATAAAGATAAAACTAAAATGAAAATAACTGCCTTTTTCAATGGTGAAAAACCTCCTTTTGTATTAGGGCAAGAAATATAGGAAGTAGTCTAGTGGGTTCTACTACTACTATTTCGAGAAAAGTCGTGAAAACCCTGTCGATTTATGAAATAAAACAGTAGAAATTTAAAGAACAGGAGTCATTAGTATGAATTTAATTTGGAAAGGGAGTTTACAATGAGATATAGTGAGAAGGGTGAAATAGCCTCAAATAGTACGCAACCAGTCTTTGGTGTTAGCTTTCATGATTTCATTGAGAGAGAGAATGTGACCACTAGTATGGAACTTGCTTCAGAATTCGGAATTTCATTACGTGAGGTAAAGCAATTGAAAAAGAGATTAGGTCGTTCGTGAATTTTCTTGACTTTAAGGACTAACATTCGTATTATAATAAACAATCAATAAATTTACTAATAAAATATTAATAGAACCAATGATGGAGACAAGTAATTAAGAAACGAATGAAAAGAGAAGAAATGTCGAGGCTGAAAACATTTCTGCATGATGTCTTAATGAATGACACTCCGTAGGTTTCTCTCCGAAATTTATTATGTAGGAGAAGAACGTGACAGGCGTTAACTGTCCAAAGTGGAAGTGTTATATACTGTGTGATTTGTTTTAATTGCACATTGTAAAACTTCAATTAGGGTGGCACCACGGGAATTTAAGCTCTCGTCCCTATCTCATTCAGAGGTAGAGACGAGAGCTTTTTGTATTTTTGTTTATTTCAGATATTTTCCGTGTTCTCTATTTATGAATGTCAGTGAGTAACTTTGATTTGCAGAAGTTAGTCGAGCGGAATCTCTCATAATTAGATGTTAAGGTGTTCAAGGTTGATTTCTAAACAAAGTTGATTAAAGCGCACATTCTGTAGGTTGAATCAACAACTCTGTTTGCAGAGTATTAATTTAAAAACGTTAATAAGGAGGAGAAAAACATGTCCATTCAAATCCCACGTGGAACACAAGATATTTTACCTGGAGTTGTAGAACGCTGGCAGCTAGTTGAAGAGGCTGCAAGAGAGTTGTGTAAGAAATACAATTATAAAGAAATTCGAACACCAATTTTTGAAAGTACAGAGTTATTTTTAAGAGGTGTAGGTGACACAACTGATATCGTTCAAAAGGAAATGTATTCTTTTGAGGACAGAGGTGGAAGGAATATTACACTTCGACCAGAGGGAACAGCATCTGTTGTTCGTTCATTCGTAGAGAATAAATTATATGGCCATCCAGATCAACCAACAAAGCTTTATTACACGGGTCCTATGTTTAGATACGAACGGCCTCAGTCAGGTCGTTTCAGACAATTTGTACAATTTGGTGTAGAGGCACTAGGAAGCGCTGACCCTGCAATTGATGCAGAGGTAATCTCTCTAGCGATGGAGATGTATTCAAGTCTTGGGCTAAGGAAATTAAAGTTAGTGATTAATAGCTTAGGTGATGTACAGAGTCGAACAGCACATAAAAAAGCTTTAGTGGATCATTTTGCTCCACATATAAACGAGTTTTGTTCAGACTGTCAAAACCGTCTTGAGACAAATCCACTTAGAATTCTGGATTGCAAGAAGGATCATGGACACTCACTTATGAGTACTGCTCCATCTATTTTGGACTATCTAACAGAGGATTCAAAAATATACTTTGAAAAAGTACAGGGATATTTAACAGATATGGGAATCACATTTGTTGTTGATTCAAGATTAGTACGAGGATTAGATTACTATAATCACACAGCCTTTGAAATAATGAGTGATGCTGAAGGATTTGGTGCTATTACTACCTTAATGGGAGGGGGGAGGTATAATGGACTTGTCCAAGAAATTGGTGGTCCAGAAACCCCAGGAATTGGTTTTGCCATGAGTATTGAACGTCTTCTTCTAGCTCTAGATGCGGAACAGATAGAACTTCCTATTCAAAGTGGTATAGATTGTTTTGTTGTTACTTTAGGTGATCGTGCGAAAAATGTATCTGTAAAGTTAGTCAATGAAATGCGCAAAGCTGGCTTAACAGTTGAAAAAGATTATTTAGATAAGAAGATAAAGGCACAATTTAAAGCAGCCGATAGAGTAGGTGCTAAATTTGTCGTAGTATTAGGTGATGATGAGCTTGAAAAGGGAACCGTGTCGGTAAAGGATTTGCAAGCAGGGAAGCAAGAAGAAGTAGCTTTAGCCGGTATCATAACGTTCTTAAAGGAAAATCTGTAAAATGTACTAGGAGGAAAAAATGATGAGTGAAAGAACACATTATTGTAGTGATATAACAGAGCAAGCTATAGGGGAAACTGTAGGATTAAAAGGTTGGGTTAATAAACGACGTGATTTAGGTGGATTAATTTTTATTGATTTAAGAGACCGTTCTGGACTAGTACAAATAG
Source organism: Bacillus sp. (in: firmicutes) (assembly GCA_041611945.1). GTDB lineage: Bacteria > Bacillota > Bacilli > Bacillales > SA4 > Bacillus_BS. Next base: position 27,351 of record JBFILZ010000009.1, on the reverse strand, counting down.
TTTTTAACCCTGAGACATCCAAAGAAGCTTTGGCTATTGCAGAAGGAGTTAGAAGCGAATTCGTAATAGAGGTTCAAGGTAAAGTAGTAGCTAGAAATGAGCATACAGTTAATCCGAATTTACCAACTGGTAAAATTGAAATCATTATTGATTCCATTGCAGTATTAAATGCGGCCAAAACTCCACCATTTACAATTGCTGACCAAACAGAAGTGTCAGAGGACCTTCGTCTAAAATATCGTTATTTAGATTTGAGAAGACCAGTTATGCTTGAAACTTTCAAACTAAGACATAGAGTTACTAAAGCAATGCGTGACTTCTTAGACAATGAGGCATTTATAGAAGTTGAAACACCAATCTTAACAAAAAGTACACCAGAGGGAGCTAGAGATTATTTGGTTCCTAGCCGAGTACACCCTGGAGAATTTTACGCATTGCCACAATCACCTCAAATATTCAAACAGCTTTTGATGGTCGGTGGATTTGAAAGGTACTATCAAGTTGCTCGCTGTTTCCGTGATGAGGATTTGCGTGCAGATCGTCAACCAGAATTTACGCAAATAGACATTGAAACATCATTTATGGGCCAAAATGAAATTATTGTAATGATGGAAAAAATGATGAGACAAATATTAAAAGATGTTAAGAGTGTTGATCTTCCAGAAGTGTTTCCAAGGATGACTTATAGAGATGCAATGAATCGCTATGGTTCTGATAAACCAGATACAAGATTTGGTATGGAGCTAACGGACATTTCAGAACTTGTGAAGAATTCAGGATTTAAAGTTTTTAGTAGTACGGTTGAAAATGAAGGCCAAGTGAAGGCAATAAATGTGAAAGCAGGGGCTCTTGACTATTCTAGAAAAGATATTGACGCTTTAACGGATTTTGTCGGAATTTATGGAGCCAAAGGTTTGGCGTGGTTAAAGGCTGAAGCCGATGGATTAAAAGGACCTATCTCTAAGTTCTTCAGTGAGGAAGAACAGTCGATTTTACGTGAAGCCCTTTCTGTAGATAATGGGGATTTATTGTTGTTTGTTGCAGACAAATCTAATGTTGTGGCTGATAGTCTCGGTGCACTTCGAATGAAGTTAGGTAAAGAACGTAACTTAATTGACAACTCCAAATTTAATTTCTTATGGATAACAGATTGGCCATTATTAGAGTACGATGAAGAAGAAAAACGTTTTTTTGCTGCACATCATCCATTTACGATGCCAGTTCGTGAAGATATTGAGAAGCTTTCATATGATCCTGCAAGTGTTCGAGCAGAAGCATACGACCTAGTATTAAATGGTTATGAGCTAGGAGGAGGTTCTCTCCGAATTTACGAAAGGGACATTCAAGAAAAAATGTTTGAGGTATTAGGGTTTTCACCAGAAGAGGCAAAGAAACAGTTCGGATTCTTATTAGAAGCATTTGAATATGGAACACCTCCGCATGGAGGAATTGCTCTAGGTTTAGACCGTTTTGTTATGCTACTTTCAGGAAGAACAAATTTACGTGACACGATTGCGTTCCCTAAAACTGCAAGTGCGAGTGATATCTTAACTAATGCACCTGGATCAGTTTCAGATTCACAACTTGACGATCTTCACTTGAAACTTAGTTTAAAAGGAGAAAAGGTATAATATAGGACATATAGTCCAATTTTAAACGTAACTTAATTAATAAATAAATTCTGGCTGTTTTCTAAATAGTTTGTTGCTTTCTTTTGACTATTCCAACACTACTAACAGATAACAGTACATGTTGATTGCCGCTTCAGGATGTTCGCTTTCCGCGGGGTGGGAGGTGAGACTGCTTGTCGTTGATTGAGCCTGTGGGGGCTCCGAGGCTCCCGCAGGGAAAGAAATGCGATAGGATTTTGAGAAGTCTCACACCTCCCGCTAAAATCAACCTTCTTTATGAAAAGAGTGAATTTTTATAAATGTATTCCGACATAAAGTCCTGAACTTGAATTGTGAAAAAATTAAAAAATAAGTCTAATGGTCTAAATTTTGGACAAATCCAAGTGGTTGTAAACGGTTTCAATGTGTGATAAACTTAAAGCAATTAAAGTCCTGATGTGTACGTCTTATAATCTATTGTTTTGACCGAACAATAAGTTATACGGGAGCCCAAGTTTCCAAACTGAGTACATGCCTCAACCTTGAGGACTTACATACGTTTGGAACAGGGCACCCACCTGCAGAGTGCGGGTTCAAAACGAAGGCATCGACGGCACAATTGGGACTTACTACATGTTATTACACCCTATGCGATGAGCATAGGGTTTTTAATTGTCGTAACTGAAAGTAATATGCATTATTTTTTACTTCTGTTAAACGAGGTTGCTGATTTTCACTGCAGGGTCTCCGAGGTCCCTATTTCCAGTGCAGCCTCACACCTTCAAATCTGTTTACAAAAGTCCATATTGAGTTTTGTTAAAAAAACCTATTGAAATACTAGACATTAATGTATAGTATGATATCGTTGAAAAAGGGAAAACCAAGAATAATATTTTTGAAGAGAAAGTGGTGCCATATATGTTACATCAGTTTTCAAGAAATGAACTAGCACTCGGCAAAGAGGGACTTCAGTTATTAAAGAACAGCACAGTGGCTGTACTCGGTGTCGGTGGTGTTGGCAGTTTTTCGGCAGAGGCTCTCGCCCGTTCAGGAGTGGGAAGAATTTTATTAGTTGATAAAGATGATGTTGATATTACAAACATAAATCGGCAAATTCATGCTTTATTATCAACTGTGGGACAACAAAAGGTTGATTTAATGAAAAAACGGATTGCTGATATTAATCCTGAGTGCGAAGTGATTGCACTGAAAATGTTTTACACTGAAGAAACATTTGAACAGTTTTTTAGTTATGGTCTTGATTGGGTTATAGATGCATCCGATACAATTTCCTATAAAATTCATTTGATGAAAGAATGTCTTAATAGGAAAATCCCAGTAATATCTTCCATGGGCGCAGCAAATAAAACAGACCCAACTAGGTTCAAAATTGCCGATATTTCGAAGACTCATACAGATCCATTGGCAAAAGTAATAAGGACAAGGCTTCGGAAAGAAGGAATTCATAAAGGCATCAAAGTCGTATTTTCTGATGAAAGCCCAATAGTCATAAGAGAAGATATTCGTGCTGAAATTGCACCTGAAGGAGCAAAAATCAGAAAGGCAAAAATGCCACCTTCATCTAATGCATTTGTCCCTTCGGTGGCGGGTCTGATAATGGGTGGGTATGTGATTACGGAGATTACTAAGGATATTAAAATTCATCGTGTGCAAGATTAAAAAAGCCAAGCTCTTGATTTTAAGAGCTTGGCTTTTACTTTATTTCGCAACCTTCTCTAAGTTTCCGTTTTTATCCATTCTGAAAACAGGTGCTTGTCTTTCTTCTGAATCCTCAAACATTACCATTCTACGAGCACGATCCATAATTTGAACTAGGGCTTGATAATCCTCTTGGATCAATTTGTGCTGTTCAGTTAGCTGTTGGACTTTCCGTTGTAGTTCTTCATTTTTCTTTTTTAGATTATTATTGTCAGAAATAATATTTTCGTTCTCTATTTTCAGACGATTTCCTGCTGATCCTTGCTTCTTTAAACTTGTTAAAAAGTTAATCACGTCGTCTATTGATAGATTGTGATTGTAGGCGGATACTTCACGTTTTTGTGAGAACTGACCTGCAAACTCATTGGCGATTTCCTGTGTAAACGGAGGTGTAGCAACACTAGGCGGTATCTGTGACGGAACAGTGACTGATGGTTTTACCGTTCCTTCTTCTCTGACATTCGCTTTCGCTAATGTGACAGTGGATGGGGTAGAGTTAGCTACAGCTCGTTTTCTTTCTTTTCTTTGTTTTTTTGCAATTGAAATCGCAGGCTCGTACAGTCTTCTAACTTCAGCATTCCACCTAAATCCACACGCAGCTGACGTTCGATTTAGTTTATCTCCTACTTCTTCAAAAGCTTGTAACTGAGTTCCACCCTCCCGAATGTAACGAAGGACAGTCTCTGCTAATAATAAATCATCTTCATGTGTCCAGGCATCAGAACGAACTTTCATATGTTATCACTCCTATTTTCGTATCTTTCTATTTTGGTATCTATCATTTACCGAAAAATAGGTTTTTATACGTTTTAATAGTTTTTGTGAAGTATGAGAAGAGGTTTATCACTTTTTACTAGTAAGTTTTTCATAGATTGCAGATAACGCTTGCTCAAATTTCCCTGTCTTCTTGGGTTGATAATAGATTTTCTTGGACAAAGGGTTTGGTAAATATTGCTGTCTTACCCAGCCTGATTCATAATCGTGCGGAAATTTATACTCGATTCCTCTTCCAAGTTCTTTTGCACCTTTATAATGTGCATCTTTTAAATGCAGAGGAATATCACCGATGTTTCCTTTTTGAATATCGGCGATTGCACGATCGATTGCACTAATTGCTGAGTTTGATTTAGGTGATAAGCACAACTCAATAATTGCTGTAGCAAGAGGTATTCTTGCTTCTGGAAATCCTATTCTCTCCGCAGCTTCTATTGCAGATAATATTCTTGGACCTGCTTGTGGATTTGCTAGACCAATATCTTCATATGCTATGACAAGAAGTCTTCTGTTAATACTAACTAGATCACCAGCCAAGATTAACCTTCCAAGATAATGAAGGGCTGCGTTTACATCACTGCCTCTGATAGATTTTTGAAAGGCAGATAGAACATCATAATGTCCGTCACCATCTTTATCATACTGAAAGCTCTTGGATTGCAAACACTCTTCTACTATAGGTAAATCAATGAAAATATTCCCTTCTTCATTTGCTTCAGTCGATAATACTGCTAATTCAATCGCATTCAAGGCAGTTCTAGTATCACCATTTGAAGCATTGGATAGGTGCAAAAGTGCCTCCTCTGAAATGATTGCATTATATTTACCTAGTCCTCTATCTATATTTGTTAATGCTCGATTGACGAGTGATGCAATGTCATGGGAAGAAAGTGACTTTAACTCAAACAGTTGACACCTGCTCCTAATGGCCGGATTGATCGCGTGGAATGGATTACTAGTTGTTGCCCCAATTAAAGTAATAAGACCACGTTCTATATGTGGCAATAAAAAATCTTGTTTGGCTTTATCTAACCGATGAACTTCGTCTAAAATTAAAATCAATTTACCTGACATTTTTGCTTCCTCAACTGCAATCTCCATGTCCTTTTTATTATTGACTACAGCGTTTAGCATCTTAAAGTTAGATTTTGTACTCCCTGCAATTGCTCTTGCGATAGAAGTTTTCCCTACACCTGGTGGTCCATACAGAATCATAGATGAAATATGTTCTGCGTTCACCATTCTTCGGATAATTTTTCCTTCGCTAATTAAATGCTCTTGACCAATAACTTCATCAATAGTTGTTGGACGCATTCGATATGCGAGTGGTTGGTTATTCATAAAATCTCTCCTATTCGTTATATGCTCCATCATACCATTGTTTTTAAGCTATAAAAATGTAATCAAATAAAGAATTATGCTATAATTCTTTATGTTCTATTTACAGAAGATTTTTATACTCAGTTGAGATGAGAGAAGGTTTGGGGATGAAGAGTGAGCTTAGAAAACATGTCCCGTTAGAAGTGACAAAATGGTTTATCTTCTTAGTTGGATTATTAGTTATGGCATTTGGGATTGTATTAATGATTAAAGCTGATATTGGCAGTGCCCCATGGGATGTCTTTCATATTGGAATGTATATTCAGTTTGGTTTATCTATTGGAACTTGGTCTATAATTGCAGGTTTTTTTGTTCTTTTGTTTACTTCTATATTGTCCAAGGAGTGGCCAAAACTCGGAGCCTTTTTAAATATGTTATTAGTGGGACTTTTTATTGATCTATTTTTGATGGTACCATTTATTCAAACACCACTTTATTTAATTGGAAAAATAATCATGCTTGTTATAGGAATCATTATAATAGGCTACGGGATCGGATTGTATATCTCTGCAAATTGCGGAGCAGGTCCAAGGGATACCTTAATGCTTGTCTTAACAAAGAAGACTGGATGGAAGGTCCAAAATATCCGTGCTGTAATAGAAGTGGTAGTATTATCTATCGGATATTTATTAGATGGACCAATTTTTATTGGGACGATCATATTCAGTTTTTCAATAGGTCCTATCGTTGGTTACACATTGCCACAGTGTGAAAAGTTCACCAATAAATTATTGACTCAAAAAAATATAAAAGTCCCAATTTCTCCTGGGATTCAAATGGGAGAGTAAAACCAAGCAACTTTCACCTCGAAAAGAGGATGAAAAGGTAATAAATAGAAACTTGAGGGAGTGTATGTATTGAAGATATCTACTAAAGGAAGATATGGATTAACGATTATGATTGAATTAGCTAAACAATATGGAGAAGGCCCTGTTTCACTAAAATCCATAGCAAATACTCATGATTTATCCGAGCACTATCTCGAGCAATTAATTGCTCCTTTAAGAAATTCAGGTCTTGTTAAAAGTATAAGAGGAGCTTACGGGGGCTATATATTAACTAAAGAACCTTCAGCGATTACTTCTGGTGACATTATTCGAGTGTTAGAGGGCCCCATTAGCCCTGTTGAAGTATTAGAGAATGAGGAACCAGCTAAAAGGGAATTATGGATCAGGATTCGTGATGCTGTGAAGGATGTGTTGGATAACACGACATTAGAAGATCTAGCAAGCTATACTGACGGTGATCAGGATGCTTATATGTTCTACATATAAGTGAAGAAATTAGGATTAAAGCTAAAGGAGTGAAACAATGAAACAGTCCATATATGTAGATCATGCTGCAACCTCACCAGTTCACCCTATAGTTATAGAGAAAATGATTGCTTTTATGACCAACAATTTTGGAAACCCATCTAGCATTCACTCCTTTGGACGAAAAAGTAGACAAGCTATAGATTTGGCAAGAGTAGCTATAGCCAATTCTATTGGAGCTAAGGAAAGCGAAATTATTTTTACTAGTGGCGGGACAGAAGCGGATAATCTAGCTATTATTGGGATTGCAACTGCAAATAAAGATAGGGGTAACCATATAATAACTACTGAAATTGAACACCATGCGGTATTAAACACGTGTAGGTTTCTTGAGAATCAAGGATTTGAAGTCACTTATCTACCTGTAGATGAAAACGGTGTAATAAAGCTAATAGATTTACAAGAAGCTTTAAAAGAGGAAACTATCTTAGTTACAATTATGCTTGGAAATAATGAAGTTGGATCTATACAACCCATACAGGAGATTGCTGAGATCTTAGATACTCATCAAGCCTACTTGCATTCTGATGCAGTTCAGGCATTTGGTGCCATTCCAATAAATGTTGATATGTTAAAAGTCGATTTATTATCATTCTCAGGGCATAAAATTAATGGTCCTAAAGGTATTGGTTTTCTATATGTAAGAGAGGGAACGCGAATTTCGGCTGTTTCATTCGGAGGAGACCAAGAAAGAAAGAAACGTGCAGGAACAGAAAATGTCCCAGCAATTGTTGGGCTTATGCATGCTATCCAAATTTCCATGCAAGAGATGGAAGCTAAGAGCATATCAAATCAGCAATTCAAACAAATTATGTTAAAGACATTCACTGAAAGTGAAATTAACTTTATTGTAAATGGAAGTGAAAACAACAATTGCCTTGGACATATCCTCAATATATCGTTCCCAGGAATTAGTGTAGAATCATTCCTAGTAAATCTTGATCTTGCTGGAATCGCAGCGTCTAGTGGTTCAGCATGTACAGCGGGTGCGATAGAACCATCCCATGTACTTACAGCAATGTTTGGAGCGAAATCAGACCGAAATAAATCGTCCATTCGGTTTAGCTTTGGACTTGGAAATACAGACGAACAAATACAAGAGGTAGCAGTTGAAACAGTGAAAATTGTCCAACGATTAACAAGGAGGTGACGAGAGTGACAACCAAAACACCAAGTGAAACGCGAGTAATCGTCGGTATGTCAGGTGGAGTCGACTCAAGTGTAGCAGCTCTTCTTCTAAAAGAGCAGGGTTATGAGGTAATTGGTATATTTATGAAAAACTGGGATGATACAGATGAGTTTGGTGTCTGTACTGCAACAGAGGATTATGATGACGTCATAAAGGTATGTAATCAGATTGGGATACCTTACTATGCTGTGAATTTTGAAAAACAATACTGGGAGAAGGTTTTCACTTATTTCTTGGACGAATATAAAGGTGGTCGGACACCAAATCCAGATGTTATGTGCAATAAGGAAATTAAATTCAAAGCCTTTTTAGAACACGCCTTGGATTTAGGTGCTGATTATTTAGCTACTGGACATTATGCTAAAGTAGAATTTCAAGGTGGAGAGTATAAAATGCTTCGTGCTCTTGATCAAAATAAAGACCAAACTTATTTCTTAAATCAACTGGGACAAGAACAATTGTCTAAAGTTATGTTTCCTTTAGGTAATCTACCAAAGTCTGAAGTGAGAGAAATTGCCAAAAGAGCTGGTCTTGCAACAGCTCACAAAAAGGACAGCACGGGTATATGTTTTATTGGGGAAAGAAACTTTAAAGAGTTTTTAAGTCAATATCTACCCGCACAGCCTGGATCCATGCAAACATTGTCAGGTGAAGTTAAAGGAAAACATGATGGATTAATGTACTATACCATTGGACAGCGCCAAGGCTTAGGGATAGGTGGTAGTGGTGATCCTTGGTTTGTCGTGGGTAAGGATCTAACGAAAAATATCTTATTTGTCGAGCAAGGATTCCATAATGATCTATTATATTCAGATGAGATTACCGCAACAAATATTAGTTGGGTAACAAATAAAAATATCTCTTCTGAAATTACTTGTACAGCCAAATTCAGGTATCGTCAAGAAGACCATGGTGTTACAGTGAAAATTGTAGATGAAAATAATGTTCGCATTGTGTTTGATAAGCCTGTAAGAGCTGTGACACCTGGACAAGCTGTCGTTTTCTATCAAGGTGATGCATGCATAGGTGGAGGAACAATAAATGATGTGTTTAGAAATTCAGAACAACTTTTGTATGTGTAAAGAAAACCTCAGACTTAATAGTCTGAGGTCTTCTTACTGTAAAAAGAGAGGATGATTGAGATGTTAGATCGGAACCAACAAGGTGTACAGTTGATGCAAGAGGGTAAAATTGAAGAAGCAGCAAAACTTTTCACAGAAGCCTTAGAAGAAAATCCTAATGATCCTATGATCAATGTCAACTTTGGAAACCTATTATCTTCTGTAGGTGAAACTGATAAGGCACTAGCCTTTTACAAGAGAGCAATTGAACTTGATGAAAAAGTAGCAACCGCCTACTATGGTGCGGCAACTATTTATTTTGAACTTGACGATTTCTCATTGGCAACAGAGTACTTTTCAAAGGCTATCGAACAGGGTTTAGACAATTCGGATGTCTTTTTCATGTTAGGAATTACCTATATTCAACAAGATTTATTTAAACTTGCATTACCTTTCTTACAGAGATCAGTGGAACTTAATGATGAAGATGAAGAAGCAAGGTTCCAATTTGGTTTATGTTTAGCTCAGTTAGGGTTGATTGATGAATGTATCATTCAATTTGAATTATTAATCGAGAATCAGGTAGAAAATGCAGATATTTACTTCAATCTTGGTGTTGCTTATGCCTATAAGGAAGATGAAAAAAAGGCTTTAGAGCTATTTGTTAAAGCGCTAGAACTTGATCCTAATCATACCTTGGCAAACAATGGAAAAAAATTATTAGAGCAATAATATGAATAAGTTTCCTTTAGCAGCCATGTAATAAACCTCCCATTCCGATCCAAGAAAGCTTGTATCTGCGAGTGAAATATGGAGATCGTGTTATGGTGTTCAAAAAGAAGAAATCAACAATGTATGTGCAAAAGCCGAAGTGAAAGTAAAAACTTGTGATGGGGAGTGGGGAATTTGGCAGTTGAGCCCGAAAAATATATTAAAGGCTACCCGATTGTTACCATTTTTCATAATGCAACAAATCTTTATACCGTTTGTAGGATAAAAATTGAGGAAACAAATGAAAATTACGAAGATAAAGAGGCGATTGTAACTGGCTATTTCCCGGCCATTCAAGAGCATGAGACATATACATTTTTCGGGACATTTAAAGACCATCCTAAGTTTGGTATTCAGTATCATGTTAATCATTTTAGAAAAGAAGTACCAAAAACAGAACAAGGGATTATCCAGTATTTATCAAGTGATTTATTTAAAGGAATAGGGAAAAAGACGGCACAAAAAATTGTTGAAGCATTTGGAGAAAGTGCGATAACGAAAATTATGGCTAACCCTGACATATTAAAAGAAATCCCTCAACTAACTGGGGAGAAAGCTAAAGAGTTATCACAAACACTTATGCAGCATCAAGGTTTAGAGCAAGTGATGGTTAGTTTAACTCAATATGGATTTGGCCCCCAACTAGCTATGAGAATCTACCAAAAATACCGTGATCAAACACTTGATATTATTAAAAGAAATCCATATCAACTTATTGCTGAAGTTGAAGGGATTGGATTTTCAAAGGCTGATGATTTAGGTAAATCAATAGGTATGACAGGTAGTCACCCAGATCGAATAAAGGCCGGTTGTTTATACATTATTGAACAATTTTGTTTGCAAGAAGGGCATGTGTTTACACATCAGGAACAGTTAATTGATCGAGTGAAGGATTTATTAGAATCTAATCAATCTTATTCAATACCTTATAGTGATATATCTCTTGGATTGCTGAACTTAGTAGAAGAAAGTAAATTAATAAATGAGGATGATCGGTATTATCTTCCATCACTTTTCTTTGCTGAAAAGGGCTTTGTTACAAGAGTAAAAAAGATTATTGATCAGGAAGAATATGAGAACCAGTTTCCAGAATCTGAATTTTTACTAGCACTTGGATCCCTTGAGGAAAGACTAAAAGTTCAATATGCTCCCTCTCAAAAGGATGCTATCCAAAAAGCACTTTCTTCTCCTATGCTCCTTCTAACGGGAGGACCAGGTACTGGGAAAACAACCGTCATCAAAGGGATTGTGGAACTATATGCAGAATTACACGGTTGCTCTTTGGACCCTAAGGATTATAAAAAAGAAGATCCATTTCCTTTTCTATTAGTTGCCCCTACTGGTAGAGCAGCCAAAAGAATGAATGAGTCTACAGGTTTACCAGCTGTAACGATTCACCGTTTACTTGGATGGAATGGAACGGATGGGTTTGATCACGATGAAGATAATACTATTGATGGTAAGTTGCTAATTGTAGATGAAGTTTCAATGGTTGATATCTGGTTAGCGAATCAACTTCTTAAGGCTTTACCAAACGGTATCCAGGTTATTTTCGTAGGAGATGAAGATCAACTTCCTTCCGTTGGTCCTGGACAAGTTCTGAAAGATTTACTGGATTCACTTGTCATTCCGACTGTACGTTTAATTGATATTTTTAGACAATCAGAGGATTCTACCATAATTGAACTTGCCCATGAAATTAAGAAGGGTTCCTTACCAAAGGATTTAATTTCTCCTAAGGCAGATCGTTCTTTTGTAAAATGCAATCAATCTCAAGTTATTGATGTAGTTAAAAAGGTTTGTGCAAATGCTATTAAAAAGGGGTTCTTAGCCAAGGATATTCAAGTGTTAGCACCGATGTATCGTGGTTCTGCTGGAATTGATAATCTGAATCTGGAGCTACAAGCTTTGTTTAATCCCAAATCTGAACAAAAAAGAGAAATGGTATTTGGAGATAAAGTTTTTAGGACGGGTGATAAAGTACTTCAGTTGGTGAATCAGCCGGAACAAAATGTTTTTAATGGAGATATGGGTGAGATTACTTCTATTTTCTATGCAAAGGAAAATGTTGAAAAAGAAGATCTTATCGTGATTAATTTTGAAAGTACTGAAGTAACCTATAAAAAACAAGATTTAACACAAATTACCCACGCTTATTGCTGTTCTGTACATAAATCACAAGGTAGTGAATTTCCAATCGTCATTTTTCCTGTTGTTAGAAGTTACTTTCGAATGCTAAGACGGAATTTAATTTATACTGCCATCACTAGAAGTAAGGATTTTCTCATACTATGCGGTGAAGAGGATACATTATTACAAGGCATTCAAAGGGTAGATGACCAGAAACGCCAAACAACATTAACTGAACGTATGAAGGGATTAAGTGAGATTTCATCAAGTACGATACCTAAATTAATAGAACTTGGAGAACTATCTGTTGATGCCGAAAGAGAAGCAATGGTAAACGTTTCACCGTATGATTTTATGGATTGAAACAAAAGATAAAAATGTTCGGAAAGGTGGAGGTGCTTTTGCGAACATTCAATCTTTTAAAAGGAGTCCCCGTCTTCAATTCAAAAACAGGGAAGGCTTTAGGAGTCGTTTCTGACTTGCAATTTACACATGAAGGAGCAATCCAATCAATAGTTGTCGATTCGAAGGGGATATTCGAACGAGATCGTCATATTTCAATCAATCGAATCTTATCCTTTGGACCTGACGGAATAATGGTCAATGCTACTAATGCTTTACAGACGGGTTATGATAAGACAAGTCATTATTTTTGTCATAACCATGGACTGTTGGGACAGTTACTCTATACGACCGAAGGCGAAAAATTAGGTATTGTTGAGGATGTATATTTTGATGAAAATTTGGGAACGATTTTAGGGTATGAAATATCAGAAGGTTTCTTTGCTGATCTATCAGAAGGGAAGCGTGTAATAAAAACAAATGCCCCCCTTCAATATGGCGAAGATATTATTCTAATAGATCTTGATATGTGAATCAAGGAGGATCTTAAATCGTGCAATGCCCAAATTGTAAAAGTAAAGATATTGGTAAAATTGGGGTAAATCAGTACTATTGTTGGAATTGCTTTATAGAACTCTCAGTCTCAAATGGGTTGATGAATGTGCATCAGGTTGAAGAAGACGGTAGCTTAAGTTCTTTAGATGATTTATTTGAGGAAGAAGAACGTATCATCGGAATGTAATGCAACTACTACAACTAAGGAGTGATTCAAGATGAATAGAGCAATGACATCTATTATTGCACTTGGTGTAGGTGCTTATGCTTATCGCATGGCACAACAAAACGGCATGATGTCTAGTAGAACTATGAAGAACCTCCGGAAAAAAGTAACCAAAATGATGTAGTAAAATAAGGATCCTCCGCAATGGGGGATTCTTTTTGTTGTCATATATTTTTAAAAAGAAGATTGCTTTAAATAGGATCGTATAAAAAACTCCGCTGCATTAAATAGGCATATAAGTCTAAAAATGTATAATAGGTCATTGTCGGTATATAATGAACAAGGTGGAGGGCAAAATAGTGAAAAATATTAGTTCTCAATGGATTTTACGAATACTTGCAATATTATTAATCTTGTTATGTATCTTTGTATTCAGCTTGCTTGAACCTCTTTGGAGTCCAATTCTTCGCGTCTTCTTGGTTATACTCATTCCTTTTCTAATTTCATCATTTATTACCTATCTACTACATCCTCTAATTGAAAAAATACATTCTCATAAGATCCCTAGGCCACTTGCAATAGTAATTATTTATTTTTTGTTTTTTGGTGGTGTAGCACTAGCAGTATATAAAGGTTTACCACAAATATTAATCCAGATTAAAGAATTTGGTAATAATGTTCCTGCTCTTGTTGAACAATACCGCAGTTGGTCTCTAATGATTCATGAGCAAACCGAGGAATTGCCAGAAGGGTTACACGAGAGAATAGAAGAGGCATTCGTCTCGGTGGAGGATGGAATAGCGTCTTCGTTAGAAACTATATTAAATACATTAAAAAATGTTATTAATTATGTAGTAGTAATTGCATTAATTCCTTTCTTGGTTTTTTATATGTTGAAGGATTTTGACTTAATTAAAAAGGCTGCTTGGTATTTGACTCCAAGGAAGCTTAGAGAATCAGGAATTCGATTTTTAAAGGATATAGACCATTCACTAGGAAGTTTTATTAGAGGCCAACTGCTTGTTTGTTTGATAATAGGATCGCTCTCAACAATTGGTTTTTGGTTAATGGAAATGAAATATCCTTTACTTCTTGGTACAATTATTGGAATTACAAATGTAATTCCTTACTTTGGACCCGTCATAGGAGCTGTTCCAGCGGTATTAATTGCTATTACAATTTCTTGGGAAATGGTGTTATGGGTAGTTGTCATGATTTTCGGTATCCAATTTATTGAAGGGAATTTACTCTCTCCCCTGATAGTCGGAAAAAGTTTACATATGCATCCAGTATTTATAATGTTTGCTTTACTTGTTGGAGGTGAAATGGGTGGTATTATTGGATTAATTATTGCGGTACCCGTATTAGCGATTTTAAAGGTGATTTTAATACATGCAAAAGCCCATTTTTCAAAGCATTGACAAATAAAAATTCCTTGACTATAATAGCGGCATGATAAATTATTCGAAATCCATGAAGGAAAGAGTAAATTGCAGACCATCAATAGAGAGAAGTTCCCTTGGCTGAAAGGAATTTCAGATGAAAAGCAATTGAAAGCTAATCCAGAGTGCAGGTTAAAGCCTGACGTCATTTCTACGTTACAGAAACTAAGTTGATGATCCGAATTTTAGTGATCATAATTAGGGTGGTACCGCGAGTTACTCTCGTCCCTGTATTTATACAGAGACGGGAGTTTTTTGTTTTCAAGAAGAATTTTAGGAGGAATAAATGATGAAAAACCTAACATCAGCTCAAGTTAGACAATTATTTTTAGATTTTTTTAAAGAGAAAGGTCATTCTGTTGAACCAAGTCAACCCTTAGTTCCCTTTGAAGATCCTTCCCTACTTTGGATTAATAGTGGAGTAGCGACATTGAAAAAATACTTCGACGGTCGTGTCATTCCTGAAAATCCACGAATCTGTAATGCACAAAAATCTATTCGAACAAATGACATAGAGAATGTTGGGAAAACAGCACGTCATCATACATTTTTTGAAATGCTTGGAAATTTTTCAATAGGTGACTATTTTAAAAAAGAAGCTATACATTGGGGTTGGGAATTTTTAACAAGTAAAGACTGGATTGGATTTGATCCAGAAAATCTATCTGTGACTATTCATCCAGAAGACGATGAGGCTTATAAAATTTGGTTGGAAGAAATTGGAGTTCCAAAAGAAAGAATTATCCGTTTAGAAGGAAACTATTGGGATATTGGTGAGGGTCCAAGTGGTCCGAATACGGAAATTTTCTATGACCGTGGTGAGAAATATGGAAATGACCCAACGGATCCTGAACTTTATCCTGGTGGAGAAAATGAACGCTATCTAGAAGTATGGAATCTTGTATTCTCGGAATTCAACCATAATCCAGATGGAACGTACACTCCTTTACCAAAGAAAAATATTGATACAGGAATGGGACTAGAGCGAATGTGCTCAGTTATCCAAGATGTTCCAACTAACTTTGATACTGATTTATTTATGCCAATAATTCAAGCAACCGAAAAAATTTCAGGTCAGAAATATGGAGAATCCAAGGAAAAGGATATAGCATTTAAAGTAATTGCTGATCATGTTCGTACAGTTACCTTTGCTATTGGAGATGGAGCACTGCCTTCCAACGAAGGTAGAGGTTATGTGTTACGTCGGTTATTAAGAAGAGCAGTTCGTTATGCAAAACAACTTGCGATTCATCGCCCTTTTATGGTGGAGCTAGTTCCTGTTGTAGCTGATATCATGGTGGATTTTTACCCAGAAGTAAAGGACAAAACTGAATTTATCCAAAAGGTCATGAGAAATGAAGAAGAACGATTCCACGAAACGTTAAATGAAGGTTTAGCTATTCTTTCTTCAGTAATAAGATCTCAAAAATTATTAGATTCAGAAATAATCCCAGGTGCAGATGTATTCCGTCTGTATGACACATTTGGGTTCCCGGTAGAATTGACAGAGGAATACGCTGAAGATGAAGGTATGAAAGTTGATCATATTGGTTTTGCTGAAGAGATGAATAACCAACGTGACCGTGCTAGAGCAGCTAGACAGGATTCAGGTTCCATGCAGGTTCAAGGTGGAGTACTCGGGGAAATTAAAGTGGAAAGTCAATTTATTGGATATGAAAATGATGAAAACTTGACAACAATCCTAGAACTAGTAAAAGAGAAAGAGTTCTCAAGTGAAATTCGTGCTGGGGAAGAAGGTCAAATTGTGCTTAGCTCTACTCCTTTCTATGCAGAAAGTGGCGGACAAATGGCTGACAGCGGATATTTATTTGGAGAATCAGTAAAGGTGATTGTAAAGGATGTTCAAAAGGCTCCAAATGGTCAACATTTACATCATGTTTTAGTAGAAGAGGGGACTTTAAAAAAGGGTCTTGAAGTGAATGCAATAATAGATCGGGAATTAAGATCACAAGTTATTAAAAATCATACAGCAACACATCTATTACACCAAGCATTAAAAGACGTATTGGGTAAGCATGTTAACCAAGCAGGTTCTCAGGTAACACAGGATCGATTACGTTTTGATTTTTCTCATTTTGGCCAAGTAAAAATAGATGAATTAGAGAAAATTGAGAACATCGTCAATCAAAAAATTTGGGAAAGTATGAAAGTTGAAATTACAAATAAATCGATTAATGAAGCAAAGGAAATGGGAGCTATGGCTCTATTTGGAGAAAAATATGGTGACATAGTTAGGGTTGTTCAAGTAGGAGACTATAGTCTAGAGCTTTGCGGAGGCTGTCACGTTCCAAATACTGCTGTAATTGGCCTATTTAAAATCCTTTCTGAATCTGGAATAGGAGCAGGAACGAGGCGAATAGAGGCTGTAACAGGCCAGGCTGCATATACCTTAATGTACGAACAAATAAATATATTGAATGCTGCATCAACTAAACTCAAGTCAACTCCTAAAGACATCATTAGCCGTATAGATGCTGTTCAAGCAGAGTTGAGAATGCTACAACGGGAGAATGAGTCATTGTCCACAAAGTTAGGTAATATTGAAGCCACTAATTTAATCAATCAGGTCAAAGAGGTAAATGGTGTGAAGGTGTTGTCAGCAAAAGTGAATGCAACTGACATGAATAATTTACGTTCTATGGTTGATGAACTGAAAACCAAGATTGGTTCTGGTGTAATTATGTTAGGATCCGTTGCGAGCGAGGATAAAGTGAACCTTCTAGCAGGAGTAACTGATGATTTACTTTCTAAAGGCTATCATGCAGGTAAGCTTATTAAAGAAGTTGCAACTCGATGTGGAGGTAGCGGTGGTGGACGCCCTGATATGGCACAAGCTGGAGGGAAAAATCCAAATCAACTTGAAGAAGCTCTCGTATACGTTGAAGAATGGGTTCGCAGTTTATAGGTTAAACTTAAGCAGTGAGGGAAGTAACGATTCTTCTCTCGCTGACTAATTAATTTGCATGCATTTATATTTTGAATACATATTTTTTTGTTGATTACTTTATTATCAGATTATGTTAGTGTACAATGTAGGTAATTGTTGACAAGCTTTTGCCCAGAGAGTGAGGTGTAGACATGAGCTCTTTTGATAAGACAATGAAATTTAATTTTCAAGAAGATCAAATGGATATAAATGTTGATGAAGTATTGTTTAAGGTGTACGAAGCTCTCCAGGAAAAAGGATACAACCCGATTAATCAAATTGTAGGTTATTTATTATCCGGTGATCCTGCGTATATTCCAAGACATAACGATGCCCGCAATATTATTAGAAAGTTAGAGAGAGATGAGTTGATTGAAGAACTTGTGAAATCTTACCTAGCTAATCGGAAAGGTTAATCCTCTTTATCTTGAACACTTGCAACAAAAAATGAGGCATGGAGTAACAAATGAGAATACTTGGATTAGATGTTGGAACAAAAACGGTTGGAGTTGCAGTTAGTGATGAAATGGGCTGGACTGCACAAGGATTAGAAACAATCAAGATTGACGAAGAAAGAAATGAATTGGGCTTTAAGCGACTTAAGGAAATAATTGAAGAATACAATGTTGATTCAATTGTTGTCGGTTATCCTTTAAATATGAACGGTACTGTTGGACCTCGCTGTGAAGCATGCCAAAGATTTGCGGACTTAGCTAAAGAGACCTTTCAACTACCTGTTCAACTATGGGATGAACGATTATCAACTATGGCAGCTGAACGAATTCTAATTTCCGCTGATGTTAGTAGAAAAAAGCGGAAAAAGGTTATCGATAAGTTAGCGGCTTCAGTTATTCTACAAGGCTATTTAGATAGTAAAAACTAATGAGGTGAATGAAATGACACACGATGAAAAGCAAATTACAGTAATTGATGAAAATGGGAACGAACAACTTTGTGAGGTACTTTTTACTTTTGATTCAGATCAATTTAAAAAATCTTATGTTCTATATTATCCAATTGGAGCAGACGAAAACGAAGATGAAGAAATTGAAATCCATGCTTCAAGTTTTGATCAAGGTGAAACAGAAGAAGGAGCACTTTCTCCTATTGAAACAGAGGAAGAATGGGATTTAATTGAAGAAATGTTAAATACTTTTCTTGATGAAGAAGAAGAAGGCGAAGAGTAATCTGAAATGAGACGAGCTTAACTGCTCGTTTTTTTTTTGAACTAATATATTTTATAACTCTTTTTAAAACTGACATAGTAAGAGAAAAAAGTATAATATTTCACCTGGAAACAGTTCAGTTTGAGGATGCCAAATAAATTTAATGTCAACTAGAGAAACTAAGCGAGAATATTGTAGAAATTTTTGTTATTATTTGACGAAACAGATATGTAATGTAGTATAATAGTTCCGTTGAGGGGAGGGGGCACATCGATGACTTCCATCGGATCAGATTCAAACAAAGATCAATATAAAGAAAAGCTCCTTGAAAAGCATAAGGAGGCAAAGTTAGTCAGAAGAATAGTACTTATTACTTCTCTTATTATTTTTATTTCACTCGGTGCCGGTGCTGCTTTCGGTTATTCCTATATTAAATCAGCCCTGCTACCAATAGACCCTGCAAATGAAAAACCAATTGAAATTACAGTCCCAATAGGATCATCTACAACGAAAATAGCTTCAATCCTAGAACAAAATAATGTCATAAAAAACGCTAAAATTTTTAAATATTTTGTGAAATTTAAGAATGAATCCGGTTTTATGGCGGGTGACTATATACTCAATCAATCAATGACGTTTGAAGAAATTATCGCTAGTTTAAAAACGGGTAAGATTCTTCAAGAGGTAGTTTTTTCTTTAACGATTCCTGAAGGAAAGCAACTGGTGGAGATGGCTAAAATCATTTCAGGTAAAACTGAGTTCTCTGAAGAAGAATTTATGAACAAAATTAATGACAGAGTATATATTGAGGAATTGATGGTGAAATATCCTTCGTTAATTACGGAAGATGTATTAAATAGTGATATTCGTTACCCATTGGAAGGGTATCTATTTCCTGCAACATATTCTTTCTATAAAAAGAATCCTTCTATTGAAAATATAGTTGAAATCATGCTTGATAAGACTGAAGAGGTACTTCTGAATTATCAATTAGGTAACGATACATCAATAGATAACGCTCCAAAAACGCCACATGAGCTTCTTACCTTAGCATCTTTAATTGAGGAAGAGGCTACTCAAAAAACCGATCGTGAAAAAATATCTAGCGTTTTTTATAATAGGTTGCAGGCTAATATGCCACTTCAAACTGATCCAACAGTTTTATATGCGCTTGGTGAGCATAAGGATCGTGTGTTATACGAGGACTTGGAGATCGATTCACCGTATAACACATACGTTATACGAGGTTTACCTGTTGGACCCATATCTAATGCTGGAGAAATGTCAATAAAAGCTGCAATCTCTCCTTTAGAAACTAATTATTTGTATTTTTTAGCTTCGAAGGATGGAGAAGTTATTTTTACTAAGACGTTAGAGGAGCATAACCGAGCAAAGGCAAAGCATATTAAGTAAATCTCAATATTTTTAGGGAATGCGAGTGGTACTCGCATTCCCTTATCGTTTGTGTTAAAATATATCGAGTTGTACGAGATGGAGGCATAAAGTAATGATACCATCGGAGATTGAAACATATTTACACTCATTAATCCCAGACCGTGATCCATTACTAATGGATATGGAGAAGTTTGCAAAAGATCATAATGTTCCTATTATGGAACTTATTGGAATAGAGACGTTATTACAATTATTAAGGCTAATTCAGCCAAAAAACATATTAGAAATTGGTACAGCTATCGGGTATTCTGCTATTAGAATGGCAAGAGCAATACCTCATGTAAGTATAGTGACACTAGAACGTGATGAGGAGCGCTATAACAAAGCGCTATATTATATTGATCAAGCAAACAATAAAGATCAAATTAAAGTCATCTTAGGAGATGCGTTAGAGGTAAATCTTCAGCAATCCTTTGATGTCATTTTTATTGATGCGGCAAAAGGACAGTATACAAAGTTTTTTGAAAAATTTGAGCCCTTGTTAAGTGAAAATGGAGTTATTATTTCGGATAATGTTCTATTTAAAGGGCTTGTCGCATTAAATGCTAGTGATAATAGACGGACAAAAAGCCTTGTGAAAAAAATACAAGATTATAATGAATGGCTCATGCAACATACTTCCTATGACACAACAATTTTACCGATAGGAGATGGAATTGCAATTAGTAAGCGAAGAGGTGAAAGAATATGAATAAGCCAGAACTATTAGTTACTCCTACAAAGTTTTCAGATGTTCTTCCATTATTAAATGCTGGAGCAGATGCATTAATGATTGGGGAGCAAAGGTTTGGTCTACGTTTAGCTGGTGAGTTCTCACGTCATGAAGTTGCCAAGACAATTGAACTCGCTCATGAAAAAGGTAAAAAGGTATTTGTGGCAATGAATGCAGTGTTTCATAATGAGAAGGTTGAAGCGCTTTCAGATTATATTTCTTTTTTGGATGAGGTTAAAGCAGATGCCATCGTTTTCGGGGACCCCGCAGTATTGATGGCGGTTAAGGAGATTGCCCCTCATATGAACCTTCATTGGAACACTGAAACAACAGCTACGAACTGGTTTACATGTAACTACTGGGGTAAAAAAGGTGCTAAAAGAGCTGTACTAGCTAGAGAAATAAATATGGATGCAATTCTTGAAATAAAAGATCATGCTACTGTGGAAGTAGAGGTCCAAGTGCATGGAATGACTTGTATGTTCCAGTCTAAACGGTCCCTTCTTGGCAACTATTATGAATACCAAGGAAAAGCAATGAAAATAGAAGAACGAAAGCAAGATAAAAGCTTGTTTTTACATGACAAGGAAAGAGAAAACAAATACCCGATTTTCGAGGATGAAAATGGAACTCATATTATGAGTCCAAATGATATATGTATTATCGATGAATTGGCAGAAATGATGGATGCTGGTATTGATTCATTCAAGATTGATGGTATTCTAAAAAGCTCAGAATACTTAATTGAAGTGACGAAAAAATATAGACAAGCGATTGATTTATGTAGGAATGATCGTGATGAATATGAAAATCAAAAAGACGAATTACTTCAAGAATTAGAAAGCATACAACCAACAAATCGTTCATTAGATACTGGCTTTTTCTTTAAGGAATCGGTTTATTAATTTAATTACAACAAATATATAAGTAACTAATTAAATAGTGGGCTATGTTGATTATAAAAATAGTAGCTGCAAAAATAATATTGTTTCTAAACGATGTTGATAGACGCAGAATGTGTGAGTCCCATACAAGTGCACCGAGGAGACGAACCTTACTGCAGCTGAAATCGACTACTACGTTAACTGTGCCAAAAAAAAAAGGAGGAGAGAGTATGGCAATTGAACAACTATCTGAAATCATAAATGGAAAAAGAGTCATCAAGAAAAAACCAGAGCTACTTGCACCTGCTGGGAACTTGGAAAAACTTAAAATTGCAATACGTTATGGTGCTGATGCTGTTTTTATTGGTGGTCAGGAATATGGACTGCGCTCAAATGCAGATAATTTCTCCTTTGAGGAAATGGCAGAAGGTGTTAGCTTTGCTAAAGAGTATGGAGCCAAGATCTACGTAACAACTAATATATATGCTCACAATGAGAATATTGATGGACTGGATGATTATTTGAAAAGTATCCAAGAAGCTGGAGTTCATGGAATAATTGTCGCAGATCCTTTAATAATTGAGACTTGTAAAAGTGCTGCTCCCAAGCTGGAAATACATTTAAGTACACAACAATCGTTATCCAATTGGAAAGCAGTTCAATTTTGGAAAGAAGAAGGCTTAGAACGTGTAGTTCTTGCTCGTGAAACAAGTTACGAAGAAATAAAGGAAATGAAAGAAAAAGTGGATATCGAGATTGAAACTTTTATTCATGGTGCTATGTGTATAGCTTATTCAGGACGTTGTACATTGAGTAATCATATGACGGCTCGAGATTCAAACCGTGGTGGATGTTGTCAATCATGTCGTTGGGATTATGATTTATATTCTTTATCAGAATCTAATGAAGAAGACGCTCTGTTCACTGATAAAGATGCTCCGTTTGCAATGAGTCCAAAGGACTTGAATTTACTCTTATCTATTCCAAAAATGATTGAGGTTGGTATTGATAGCTTAAAAATTGAAGGACGTATGAAATCAATTCATTATGTAGCGACTGTAGTAAGTGTCTACAGGAAGGTTATTGATTCATATTGTGAAGATCCAGAGAACTTTGTACTCAAACAAGAGTGGGTTGAAGAATTAGATAAATGTGCTAATCGTGAAACAGCTCCTGCCTTCTTTGAAGGGGAACCAGGGTATAAAGAGCAAATGTATGGAAACCATAGCAAGAAAACAACCTTTGACTTTGCAGGATTAGTACTAGATTTTGATATTGATTCTAATATTGCTACATTACAACAACGTAATTATTTTAAGCCAGGTGATGAAATAGAATTCTTCGGACCTGATATTGAAAACTTCAAACAAATCGTTGAAATTATCTGGGATGAAGAGGGAAATGAGCTGGATGCAGCTAGACATCCATTACAAGTTGTTAAGTTAAAGGTCGATAGGCCCGTTTTCCCTTACAACATGATGCGGAAGGGGAAATAAAGATGGGGAGAAAACCCATTGTAATTGGTATTGCAGGTGGTTCAGGCTCAGGTAAAACAAGCGTAACAAAGGCTATTTATGAACAGTTTAAAGGTCATTCCATTTTACTATTGGAACAGGACTTCTACTATAAGGACCAATCTGTTTTACCTATGGAACAAAGGCTTCGGACAAATTATGATCACCCATTAGCTTTTGATAATGAATTATTACTTATGCATTTACAACAGCTTCTTCAATATAAGTCCATTGATAAACCCGTATATGACTACAAACTTCATACTCGATCAGATGCATATATCTATGTAGAGCCAAAGGATGTAGTCATTCTAGAAGGCATTCTAGTCTTAGAAGATGAGAGGCTTAGAAATTTAATGGATATTAAATTGTTTGTAGATACAGATGCTGATATTCGTATTATTAGACGTATGTTAAGAGATATAAAGGAACGAGGACGTTCATTAGATTCTGTCATTGAGCAATATGTATCAGTAGTGAGGCCTATGCATAATCAATTTATAGAGCCCACGAAACGCTATGCAGACATTATTGTTCCTGAAGGTGGACAAAATCATGTTGCAATTGATTTAATGGTAACGAAAATTCAAACAATTCTTGAAGAAAAAGCCATTTTGTAATAGCATAGATAAAAGATAGAGAAAAGTAAGGGGAACACATTAGTATATTTTGCAAAAAAGGTGGGATAATGGTCGTGAACCTTGACCATCCTACCCTCTTTTGTGAAGGATGAATTCTCTTGCTAGATTAATTTATGAGTCAATCTACAAAAAATACTAGTAATAAAATGACTACATACAAAACCTCGAGAAATCAGGATGTTTTGAACAATTGAAGGAGTGAAGGTTATGGCAGCGGAAAAAACATATCCAATGACAAAAGCTGGTAAAGAAAAAATAGAACAAGAGCTTGAGCATTTAAAATTAGTTAAAAGAAAAGAAATTGTTGAACGCATTAAAATTGCTCGCGGATTTGGAGATTTATCCGAGAACTCTGAATATGATGCAGCGAAGGACGAACAAGCTTTTGTTGAAGGTCGTATTTTATTACTTGAGAACATGATACGTAATTCGGAAATTATTGAAGAAGTTAGTGATAACTCAAATACAGTAAAACTCGGTAAAACTGTTACATTTGCAGAATTACCGGATGGGGATGAGGAAACTTATACCATAGTAGGTAGTGCTGAAGCTGATCCATTTGAAGGGAAAATTTCTAATGATTCGCCGATTGCTAGAAGTTTAATTGGAAAGCAAGTAGGGGAAAAAGTTTCAGTTCAAACTCCAGGTGGAGATATGAGTGTGAAAATTGTTTCGATAAAATAAGTTTATACTTATAAAATTAACGTACCTCGTCGACAATGTTGGCGAGGTGTTTTTTTATGATCATAAAAAAAAGAGCTATATTATTTGTTGTAATCACATTGATCATTTTAATGGGTTTATTGTATCGTTTAGCAGAAATTCAATTAATTCATACAGAATCCTTTTCTTCTTATAAAATAAACCTTATTGAAGAAAGTGTAAGACAACGAACAATGGTAATGGTATTAGACCAAGGAAGAGGTAGATTTGTTGATAGAAATGGGGAAGCGTTAACTCATAACTATTATCCAAGTCTGATACTTTTTCCATTTTTGAAACATATCAAATGGCCTATAGAAAAAGTTGCCACCATTCTTGGAGTTCCAATTACTGATTTAAAAAACTCGATTGAGCATATAGATGAACCTTTAGTTTACGGCAGTCCGGTTCCTCTAGGTTTAACAGAGGTGCAGATGGAGAAGATTAATGAATTGAAAATCCCTGGTGTCTTCGCGGTGTATAGACAAACAAAAGTTGAAAAATTAGTTGCGGACCATCTAATCGGTGTTATCAGACAAGATAAAGATCAGGTGATAAATAGATATCCTGATAAAGTGGAAGAAGGGAAGCTATCCATTCACACGCCTATCGGAATTATTGGTCTTCAAAAAGTATTTGATGAATTTCTCCTACCAGAAGGGGAATCGAAACTATTGTATCATGTGGATAACCAAGGTGGGCCACTATTCGGAATAGATGTAAAGTACACTGAACCAGCAAATCCCTATTATCCAATCTCAATCAAAACAACTCTTGATATATCCATTCAGGAGAAAGCGGAAAAGATTATAGTGAACTCAGGCATTAAAAAGGGTGGGCTTGTTTTACTAGATATTGAGACAAATGAAATTCTTTCAATGGTTAGTGTCCCGAGACTAAATCATAGTAATCCTTTTTCAAGTGATGGTGGTGGACATAATCATATGCTTGAGGCTCAAATTCCGGGGTCAGTGTTTAAAATAGTTGTTGCAGCAGCAGCCATTGAAAACAATATGATTGGAGATAATAGAAAATTTAATTGTGACCTAGATCTTTATGGTAAAACCGATCAGTTGCATCAATTTGGACTGTTGGACTTTGAAGATAGCTTTTCACAGAGCTGTAATTATACATTTGCGAGACTGGCAAATGAACTACTAAAAGTTAATCCAGATTCTCTTGAGATTTATGCAGAAAAACTCGGATTAATTCAACAAGTCGGTTGGAAGGGAAATGTTTTTCATTTTCAAGAATTTGATCAATTACCCTTGAATAGAGCGGGGCAAATATGGGGAGATGTAACTGATAAATCAGTCGACAGAGCAATTAGTCAAACTGCAATAGGTCAAAAAGAAGTAAGAGTCACGCCATTGGCAGTAGTGAATATGATGGCTACAATTGCCAGAGGTGGTAAGAAAGAGCAAGTTAAAGGAACTTCAAAAATTTTATATAAAAACGGCTCAACTTTGTTTTCATTTCGAAATCAACCGTTAGCAGGTGAGTCTCTCTCCCCTTACACCGTTATGAAACTACAACAATTACTGCGAAAAGTAGTTTCAGATGAAAAAGGCACCGGTAGACGGTTTCAGTCACTCGAGACTGAAATTGCAGGTAAGTCAGGTACTGCAGAAACAGGAAAACTAAATGAAAAAGGTCAAGTTTTAGTGAATAAATGGTTTACTGGCTACTTCCCTTCAAAAAAACCTAAGTACGCTCTTGTCGTTGTAGAATTAGATGTGCTGGGGGTGAATTCAAGGACCAACGATATCTATTATCAAATGGTGGATGCACTGAAGTAACTCTATTTATGGCCCTACATTCGATTTGAAAAGTTGTTTGCTCATACTTTATTGTTGTGACTATTAAACACTAATACTCGAGGATTTTGATTGCTGGAAAAGGATGCTCACTCTCAGCAGGGGGAGGCGGTCTACTATCTTGGCACTTGCGCCTTAGGTGTCTGCGCTGAACGGCTGCTCCCAAAGGACATTGAATTTTCACCTCACGAAGGAAATGCGATAGTTTTTACGAGGAGTCTGGCACCTTCCACTTCAATCAAACTTGTTTAATGAATATCAATAAGGAACTTTACCAGAGACCTTCATGCAAAACAATTTTCACCATGAGGTATGAAAATAAGTAATATATTTCTTTAGCAGTGATCGAAGTGGAAGAACGCGAGACTCCTGTGGGACTAGCGGGACAGGTGAGACCTGAAGGCGCTATAGCCGAGGGGCTCACCGCCCGCCCCACGGAAAGCGAGTGTTCTGGAACGAAGATCCCCTTATTTTCAGGGTAGCCTAAAAGAAAATAGTTCTTCATGAGAAATTAATAAGTGTTAAAATAGATACAAATCATTTGTAGGAGGACTATTAAATGCGAGTAGATTTTAAGGATTTATATGAAGGACCGCGATTCGAAAAACGGGTGAAAACTAGAAGATATAATAAAATAATAAATATAGTGATAGCTCTTTTATTTATAGTAGGCTTATTTTTTACATACAATCTTATCTTTGGTGGGAGTACTGAACCAGTATCAACAGAAATCGAGGGTGAAACTTCTAAAAGTGAAAATGGTGGTTCTGCTCTAGCTGAAGATGAGCAGGATGGCGAGAAAGCTCCAGACGATGAAGATGAGAGTCAATTAGAAAGAGATGGCGAAATTGGTGCACCAGAAGTTGTCATAGTTGAGGAAAGTCCCGAAGCAGAAAATGAAATAGTTGAAAATAACAGCGGAGATTCTAACATCAAACTTACCGTTGTTAATAAAGCCTGGAAGCCTATTGGAACTTTTCAATCAGAGCCACATGTGGCTGTATATGAAGATGAGTCCATAGATCGAAAAGAAATGCATTCAGCCATTCAATATGCTACAT
>JBFILZ010000008.1:0-49711 GCA_041611945.1 Bacillus sp. (in: firmicutes) | reverse complement strand
TTTTTATTAAATTAACATATCTGTTTTTTAATAAAGTCCATTTCGAACTTCCAAATTGACAAAACAAAATAACACTCATTTCTGAGTGCCATTAAACTTTAAATCTACGAAGAAAAATCAAAATAGTTTCTCTTTAGTAATTTCGGTATTTCCATTAGCTCTTTATAGGTGATGGATTTGTTGATTTTCTTTGTATCTACCAAATACAATTGGTCTTCAATTTCTTTTATGAGTTCTTCTGTCTGGTAAACCATGTTACAGTCTGTACATATAATGGTAGGTGTCTGCATAATTTCAATGGCTCTTGAGCCATCTGGTAGTTCCCAATACACAGAGTCTTCCCCCTTGCTCGCCTTTCCCTCGCACCATTCACATAAAATAGACATAATCACGCCCCTATTCACTTGATAAAGAACTTTTCTTTTGATCTGCTGACCCCTTGTTAGTAATACTTTGCTGGGCCTGAAATTTCTTCTCCTTGAGCACATCACGTTTTTCACGTTTATCTTTTAAAGAAGAATGGGTAGGATCATCTTGGTATTTATCTCGTCTATCCAAGCGTTGCAAATCATCAGGTACCAAATTGAACTTTTGATCGTTCATTACTCCTGCTATCCCAACATTTGATTTATACTTTTCATAATCTGGGTAGACCCCTTTGAAGTAATCATCAGCTAAGCCAGGCACATAATTCTCCGGTTCCGGGTACGAAGTAATGACTCCTTCAAAATTCCTTAAGACCACTTTCTCTGGGCTTTGTGAAATCAGGTAATTTGGTTGCAAGGAAATCTTTCCTCCCCCACCAGGAGCGTCGCAAACGAAAGTAGGGACGGCGTATCCGGAAGTGTGTCCTCTCAATCCTTCAATTATCTCGAGTCCCTTAGAAACGGGTGCTCGAAAATGGCCAATTCCTTCTGAGAGGTCGCACTGGTAAATATAATATGGTCTGACTCTTATCATCACTAAATCATGCATTAGTTTTTTCATTATGGCTACACTGTCATTGATACCAGCGAGAATGACTGATTGGTTACCGACAGGAACGCCCGCATCAACAAGCATTTCACAAGCCCGTTTAGATTCTTCGGTAATTTCTATGGACGTATTAAAGTGGGTATTTAGCCAAACAGGATGATACTTTTTTAATATCGTGCAAAGCTCCGCTGTTACCCTCTGCGGAAATACTACAGGTGCCCTAGTTCCAATTCGAATAATTTCAACATGAGATATTTCTCTTAAGTTTTTTAAGATATATTCAAGAATTTGATCATTAATTAGAAGGCCATCTCCACCTGAGATTAATACATCTCTAACTTGTGGATGCTCACGAATATAAGAAATGGCTTGGTCTAATTGTTTTTTTGGGACCCCCATTCCAATCTGACCAGAAAATCTTCTTCTTGTACAATAGCGGCAATACATCGAACATTGATTTGTCACAAGAAATAATACTCGGTCAGGATATCGATGGGTTAATCCCGGTGTAGGCGAATCTTCATCTTCGTACAAAGGATCTTCTAAATCATATTTTGTTTTCTCAATCTCTTTTGATATTGGAACGGACTGCATCCGTATTGGGCATCTAGAGTCAAAAGGGTTCATCAATGAAGCATAGTAAGGGGTAATATTTAACGGAATGGTTTTTGTTGATATCTTAACTCCTTCTTCTTCTTCAGGTGTTAAGTCAATCACCTTTTTTAAATCGTCTAATGTTCGGATAGTATTTGTTAATTGCCATAGCCAATTATTCCATTGTTCATCTGTGACATCCTTCCATAGCTCAATATCTTTCCAATGTCGTGATGGTTTGAATATATCCTGTCTCATAGTAACCCTCCTTATCTCAGAAGCTATTAATAGACTGACCTTCCCTAAATTATATGTGTGTTTCGTCTAATTGGTCCTAAGAATGTATTCGTTTATAGATAAGAGTTTACTAACCTCTTGTTTGATTAGGTGTAACTAAGAAAGATCTTTCACCCAAACATTCATATCCTCAAGCTTATCAAATATATAACAATTATTAGTTAACCTACCCTTATACTTATATTTAAATTGATGAAGAGCCATATTCATTCCAAACGATAGGGCCCTAGCAATTGAATACACACAATATATTTTCCTCTTATATAATTCCTTTTCAAGTTCCTTGATGAGATGCTTCATTAAACCATATTCCCGATGATCAACTAATGTTGCACAGTCCGAAATTTCTGCATTATAGTACTTATCATTTATACATGCAGATGCAGCACTAACAACACTTCCCTCATGTTCGATTAAATAATATATTGATTTTTGTTTCATGGTGGATTTGATATAATCAGGATCATTTAGAGGAGTAGGATATATTTGAAATACACGACTGTATAAATTGGATAGTTGTTCGGAATCTAGAGGAGTTGCTTTTCGAATTATATAGCCCTCAGATAAATTCATTTGATTCTCTAAAGAGGGCAACTTTACTACTTTTTGAATAAGTTCATCCTCCTTTACCCATTTATCACTATGCTTTCTTCCTTGTTCAAAATACATGGACAAGGCATAGGCATGATCCCCTTGGAAAAACCCCTCAAAGATAGCTTCCAATAAAAAACCTTTTTCGACGAATACATGCACATGTTCCCTTCTTGCATAAATAATGGCCTTAGAATAAGCACTATCTGTGGATAGTTCAATAACCTTGTCAGCAATTACAATCAAATTCCCACGGTAATCATCGACTCTAAGTCGTTGGTTATAATGATCAAAACATGCAGATATATGATAATTCTCGTCTTCAACATTCTTTTGTACATAAAATGGTTGAGGTTTCAAATAGGTCCCTCCTTTACACTTATCTCTTAACTCATCCTACGAGTAAATGTTCCATGTTATGAATATAAAAAAAATCGACGTTTTCTGCCGATTTCATCTGATATCTCTTTTCAAGTAAGTCCTTAATAGAAGTTCTTTTTCGATCTGTGGATTAGAGGATCTACTTTCAGTTGTTTTCTGATTTCAAGTACATTGTTGTTCTAAGACAAATCTCCGCCGACAGTTACTTACTTTTGGCTTTCTTTATCTAAACAGATGAAAGCAATTAAGTAGATGAGACTATGAAAGAATTACTTTTTACTTGTTCATATTTGTACTTGAGACATTACACCAATCAACAATCGTGAGCGCCAGAATTTCGGCTGCTTCAAATATTTGATCAACAATAATATATTCATCTGGGTGGTGAGCCACCTCTGTCGTCCCAGGTCCAAATACAATCGTAGGAATATTCGCCACTTGAGTTAATAATCCACCATCAGTACCCCATGGAGAGGCTTCAATTCTCGGTTTTTGCTGTTTAACTTTTTCAAAGTTCTTCTTGAGCACCATCATTGCTTCATGCTCTTGGTCAATCGTTCCTGGTAACCATCTTGCACCAAACCATTCTAATTCTACTGGATGTTGTATAAACCATTCATCATATTTTGAGAGATTCGTTATCATTTCCTTTACTTCAGATTGAACCTCAGACATGTTCTCCTCAGGTGCAACACCAACTCTTCCTTCTAAAATCACCTCATCAGGGACCGATGATGGCCAAGTTCCACCATTTATTTTCCCTATATTTATTGGAACAGGTATTGGGACATTCTTGTAAAGAGAATCTACGATTTTTGAATTCCTACTTATTTCAAGTTTTAGTAATTGTTCAATCACAATTACTGATTTTTCAATAGCACTTACACCTTCATACCTTGTACCTCCATGAGCTGATTTTCCTTTAACCTTTATTTTGAACCACATTGAACCTTGTTGCTTTGGGAATATCTTTAGGTTAGTAGGTTCAGGAATGATAGCTGCGTCTGCTTTATAACCTCTTACAATAGCTGCTAATGTACCAGCCCCACCACTTTCTTCCTCGATCACACTTTGAAAGATAATGTCCCCTTTTAATGGCAGTTTCAAGCCAACAACAGCATCTATTGCTAGTAAAAGAGCAACGGATCCACCTTTCATATCAGATGTGCCTCGTCCATACATTTTGCCATTTTTTATCTCCGCACAAAAAGGATCATTAGTCCAAGCAGATAAATCTCCTTCAGGTACAACATCAATATGTCCATTTAGCAGTATTGATTTTCCTCCACCGCTTCCCTTTTTAATGCCAACTACATTCGAGCTTCCTGTAAAAGAAGTTCTAGGCGAAACAAAAAATGGGTGATGCTGAAGCACGGCATAATTAGGTTCCCATATATCAATTTGCAGCCCGATTTCTCTAAGTTTTTCAATGATAATTGCTTGTGCAGCACTTTCATTTCCAGAAATACTATTCTCTTGAACAAGCCTTGTTAATAATTGAATTCCACTTCGTCTGTGAAGTGCCAACCATTCTTTAATTTTCGCTTGATCGTCCAAGATGTTATTCCCCCTATTCAATATAATGAATCTCTCTATCTACTAGTAATTCCCCCTCAGTATTCATCAGGACATCTTGAAGACTGAAGGGTTTAATTATTTCAACAAGTCTTAATCCTTTTTTTGTTAGTTTCATGACAGCCATGTCAGTGATGATCAAATCCACACAATTATATGCTGTAACTGGAAGGGTACAATTCTTTACTATTTTAGAACTTCCATCTTTGTTTATATGATTCATTACGACAACTACACGTTTTGCTTTTTGTGCTAAATCAATGGCTCCACCCATACCAGGAACTCGTTTACCGGGTACAATCCAGTTAGCTAAATCTCCATTTTGACTAACTTGTAAGGCCCCAAGAATGGTTAAATCAATTAAGCCACGTCTAATCATGGCAAAGGATATTGAACTATCACAAAATGAAGCCCCAGATAATATCGATATGGGGAATCCTCCTGCGTTACATAAATTTTCATCCTCTTTTCCTTTATCAGGAGATGGTCCCATTCCAAGCACTCCATTTTCTGCATGAAACATAACTGATATTGATTTTGATAAATGGTTGGGTACCAGAGATGGAATACCAATTCCTAAATTAACAATCATATGATCCTTAACTTCCTCTGCAGCACGCTTTGCCATTTTATTTCTCATCTCTATTCCCATACCCATTTCCAGTGCACCCCTTCACTTTGTATCACACCACTGACAAAACAACCTGAGGTGATAACTGCCTCAGGGTCTAGTTCACCTATCTGCACAAGTTCTTCTACTTCTGCAAAGGTAACGTTACCAGCCATAGCTACGAGAGGATTGGTGTTTCTTGCACTTTTGTCGTATATCAAATTTCCATAACTGTCTGCTTTTTTCGCGAATACAATCGAAATGTCAGCAGTTAATGCAGATTCAAAAATACACTTCTTTCCTTCAATTTCTAATATCTTCTTCCCTTTCTCCACAACAGTATCCATTCCTACATCCGTGACAATTCCGAGCAAACCCACTCCCCCCGCCCGAATTCGCTCTGCTAATGTACCTTGTGGACAAAACTCAATCTCCAATTTCCCTTCTGTCATTAATGTTCCAGCTATTGGATTTGAGCCTATGTGTGATGTAATAATTTTTCTTACTCGGTTATTCGTTATCAACGGACCTATTCCAATGGTTGGAAATCCCGTGTCATTACCGATTAATGTCAAATTACTTATCCCTTTTTCTAGTATCCCCTTAACAAGGGTTGGAGGTGTGCCTATCCCACCAAATCCGCCAAACATGATCGTGCAACCATCATGGAAAAATTCGAGTACTTCATTCAATGATTTAACTTTATTTTCCATACAAGCACTCCCTTATCACAAAACTCCCTTTATTCTTAGTTCACTACAAACAACTTCGAGTGACTGATCTAATTTTAAAATTAATTCTTTGATTTCTCTTTTTGTAATCGTTAATGGAGGTGCAATTATGATGGCATCACCTTGAATACCGTTGTCTCCTGCTGAAGCTGGGTAAACGAGTAATCCATGCTGTTTCGCTATAGAGATTACTAGATTAGCAACTCCCCATTTTGTTTCAAATGGATGTTTTGGAAGTACGGAGACAAACTCTAATCCAAGTAATAATCCTTTTCCTCTTATATCACCAATGATCGAATGTTTATCCTTCAATTTGGTTAATTCTGATAATAAAAAATATCCGTTTTTTTCGGCCTTGTGTATTAACTGATTGTCCTCGATATACTTCAACACCGCTAATGCAACATTGGCAGATTGAGGATTCCCACTAAAGGTGTGACCACTCATAATAATTTTAGATCCTCTTTGAATTGGAGCAATTATTTTATCCTGAGACAGCACTGCAGCAATTGGGGTATATCCAGCACTTAACCCCTTTCCTAAACAAACAATATCTGCAACAATATCCCAGTGCTCCAACGCTAGCATTTTCCCAGTTCTCCCAATGCCGGTCATAACTTCGTCAGAGATTAATAGAATATTATACTTGTCACATATCCTTCTAATCTCTTTATAATAGCCATCTGGTGGAGTAATAGCTGCGCCTGCTGCACCTACAATTGGTTCGATAATAAAGGCGGCTATATACTTTTCTCCTATTGTTTCAATAACCCGTTCTAATTCTGTCGCACATTTCAATTTACAGTTTGGATAGGTATCATCGAATGGACAACGGTAGCAATAAGGTGGGGGAACTGTTGGATAATCTTCTAATAGAGATGAGAACCGAACTCTTCTATGGTAGTGTCCTGACATCGATAAAGCACCTATCGTTATACCATGGTAACTCATTTTTCGTGAGATAATTTTATTCTTCGTTGTTATTCCTAGTTCCTGCCAGTATTGAATAGCTATTTTCAGCGCTGTTTCTGTTGCTTCTGAGCCACTGTTCACAAGAAAGCTCCAATAGCTTATCCCCTCTGATATAGAAGACAGCTTATTTGCTAATTGCTCAGCGGGTAAACTAGTAAATTGTGATCTGTAAACGAAGCTTACCTTTCTTGCCTGTTCATTTATCGCCTCAACAATCTCTTTTACACCATGACCTAAGCTGGCAGTTACCGCTCCAGAGGATCCATCTAAATACTTTTTCCCTTCAGTATCATACAAATAAATACCTTGGCCATGACTAATAATTGGATAATCTTCATCCAACAACGGTTTAATGAGGCGAGAATGAACCATTTATATTCCCCCCAAATAGAAAAGTTCATGAAAATGTATTATGTTTTATGTTTATTCTTGAGATTGTTCAATCATGAAAGTAATATCTTACTTTCATTAGATTCAAGTCAGAAGGGCTGATTTCAAGTAGTACGCCCGTCCTTGCATATTCGTTTATGTATCCATATTGCAGCCTGAGATCCTTCCCCCATTGCAATCGTCAGTTGCTCCGAATGAGCAACGATATCACCCGCGACCCAAACATTTTCAACGTTTGTCTCCTTGGATCTAGGATCTGCTGAGATGTGGTGATTTTCAAGACGTTCAACACCAAGTTGTTTTAATAATTCCGTATTGATTTTGGCTCCGCCAAAAGCTAAAAATCCACAATCACCTTTGATAATTTTTCCTGAAGACAACATCACACCTTTGAAAATGGAGCCTGAATTGACAATTACCTCAGTCGCTGATTCTGTTACAACTTTAATATCCTTTTCTATTAACAAATCTTGAATTTCATCGTTTATCTTCTTTTTTTCATGATTTAAAAAGACGATATCAGATGTCCAATATGTCAATGTCAAGGCCATATTTGCTCCAACATCACCAGAACCCATCACAATAACCCGCTTATTTATTACTTCATAACCATCACAATCTGGACATAAAAAAATAGAAAGACCTAGACATTCCCTTAGGTTTGGAACTTCTAGCGGTATTCTGTCAGATACACCTGTCGCCATCAGTAAATATTGGCACTTATATTGTTTTCTTGATTTTCCTGTTAATATTAATTCGGTTTCTTTTTTATTTGAATCTATTATTTCATCCTCTATAAACACAACACCATATTTCTCAGCGTGTTCTCTCCCTAACCTTCTAAGTTCATTTCCATCTATTCCATTTGGCCACCCTAGTACATTATGAAAGCTTCTACATAAAGTAGACCTACCATCTCCCTTATCTATAACAGCAACATGATGCTGGTAGCGACCTAACTGAATGGCTGCCTGCAAGCCTGCGATTCCACCACCAACTATTATACAAAGATAATTCTCCATACATAGCCTCCTTTCCCTTAAACTGAAAAAGTAACTGAAGATAAATCCAGCTACTTTGTTTTCTTTTTTGATTGTTTCACATCTCTAGGCTCAATGGTTATCTGTTTCAATTGAATCTCTTGTAGTTTAGAATCATGTACTAGCTTTGCTTCATAATCATTAAAATGCACAAAAAAACCCCCAAACCGAATAGTTAGAAGGTAGTTTATCCAATAAAAGTCTTTCTATACGTTTTTTAGAGTATTATGCCAATTTTGTAAAATCCTTTTTTCTTTAGCTTGTGGTAAACCGGCAAGCATCTCATACTCTGGATGGCGAGTGAGACTCCACTGATAGGTATCCAATATTGTCTCCAACAATGGTCGTAATTTTAGACCTGCATTTTTAGCCTTTTCTATAGAGACAGAGGAAAATCCATCCATTCCAACGTCAACTGGGAAATATAAAGGAAGTTCTGTCCAAAATTTCACATCTAGTTCATCTAAGAACTTTTCCTCGACCCAAGTAAAATTTGCTTTTGGGTTCACGACACTCTGACAAGCGCTGAGAAATTGCCCCATATTAAGTGATTCACTTTGCCCTGTGACCTGATATGTCCCGATGGATTTGTTCTCAAGTTGCTGAATAACAAACGCTGCTAAATCTCTCACATCAATAAACTGTACCGGTGTTTCCTCATTTCCAGGCGCTAACACTTCACCTCCCACACCAACACGTTTTGGCCAGTAAGTAAACCGATCTGTAGGATCATATGGACCCACAATAAGACCTGGACGGATAATAAGATGACGATCTGGAAATATCTTCTTAACTTCCTCTTCACAAAGGGCTTTCAATGCACCATATGTCTCACCAGTTACCTCTTCAATTGTTTTATCATTAATTTTTGCTACTTCACTTTCTTCAGTAAGTCCTTTATTTGAGAAATCATTGTATACAGAAATGGAAGAAATAAAGGTATATACATTACAAGCAGATGCTAAAAGATTAGAAGAAGCATTTACGACTCTAGGAACATAGCCACTTGTATCGATAACAGCATCCCAATTTCTCCCTACTATTGAATTTAAGTCCCCATCTCGGTCTCCTACTAATCTTTCAATGTCTGGATAAAGGTCCGGATTTGTCTTTCCTCTATTAAAGATCGTCAACTCATGCCCACGTTTTATTGATTCTTCAACAAGATGTCTTCCTAAGAATCTTGTTCCACCCAAAATCAGGATTTTCAACGACATCCCTCCTCTCAACAATATTCTTCATCACTATGGCTCTATCCTCTTTTTATTGTATTGTGGCCTTGTCCAAAACATGATGATGTTGAAAGAATGATAATAATTTGTAATAAAAAAAACAGGAGAGAAATCTCCTGTTCTATCATTTGTTAAAAGATTTAATTATATCTCGGGCAATCCAAACACCACATGCTCCCGCTTGTGCTAATCCTCTAGTGATTCCCGCTCCATCTCCACCAACATATAATCCAGACATTTCTGTTTCAAACCTATCGTTCAACTTCGGTCTCGAAGAATAAAATTTTGCTTCAACTCCGTAAAATAGAGTATGTTCGGATGCTAATCCAGGAGATACCTTATTCAGCGCCTCTGTCATTTCAATAATACTCTTCATGGTATTGTAGGGAAGTACAAGGCCTAGATCACCCGGAACAGCTTCTTTTAATGTAGGCTCAAGGAAACCCTCTCGAATACGATTCGCTGTTGATCTTCTCCCTTTTAATATATCTCCGTATTTTTGAACGATTAGGCCACCATTAGATAGACTATTTGCCAATTTAGAAACTTCATGCGCATATTCATTGGGATGATCAAATGGTTCAGAAAACTTGTGAGATACTAAAAGAGCAAAGTTTGTATTTTGACTTCCTAGCTTAGGATCCTTATATGAATGTCCATTAGCAAGCATTACACCTGAATGATTTTCTACGACAACATGGCCAGATGGATTACTACAGAAGGTCCTAACCCTAGTACCTACTGATGTATTAAAAATAAATTTCCCTTCATAGAGATTCTCATTAATTTCTTTCATAACAATATCTGACGTTTCAACTCGAACACCAATATCCACTTGATTGTTTGTCATCTTAAGACGACGTTTTTTCAAAATAGTAGACAACCAGACTGAACCATCTCTTCCCGGTACAATAACAACTTTGTCAGCGCGGATCTCTTCACCGGATTTTAATACGATACCGTTTACATGATGCGTTCCATCTATTTTTTCACTTACTACGTCCGCTACTTCTGTCTTAAATACCATTTCAACTTTTCCTGTTAAGTATTCATAGATACTTTTCAAGATCTCTAAGTTTTGCTCTGTTCCTAAATGACGTACTTGAGCCCGCAAGAGTTTTAAACCAGCAGCAAAGCCTCTCTTCTCTATATCTCGTACATTCTCTGTTAAAGGATCTGTAATAGATTCAGTTGCACCATGACTTAGATTAATTTCATCAACATATTTTATCAATTCAATTACCTGTGAATTAGAGAGATAATCTGTCATCCAACCTCCAAATTCACTCGTAATATTAAACTTTCCATCCGAATACGCACCCGCTCCACCAAATCCGTTCGTTATAGAACAAGCTGGTAAACATCCCGAAAATTCCTTTCTTCCAGCAGCTGGAGGACACTTTTCAATTTTCTTCTCAAGAATCGGACAATTTCTTTTATGTATATCATGACCTTTGTCAATTAATAATATCTTCGCATGTGGCATTTTTAATGTAAGTTCATAACAAGTAAAGATTCCAGCAGGACCTGCTCCTACTACAATTACATCATAATTTTTATTCATTATTTACTCCCCAATCTTATATATAAATAACTTTTCATCCATAAAAACTATAACAAAGGAAAGGTTATGCGTCAATGATAAATACGAACATTACAAACTATATACATTGATATTGTTCGTAAATAATGTTTTCATTGCAGAATATTACAGTCTACCACTCATTTTATGCTTAGAATTCATAAATAAGTAAAAACCACCAGCACATGCTGGTGGTACTGATAAGAAGCTAATAATTAGTTGACGTAAGATGCTCCGATAATAATTAGTAGGATAAACAAAACTACGATTAACGCAAAACTATTGTTGTATCCTCCAGTCGGATATCCGTATCCATAACCTGTATAACATTGATTATGACCATAATGCATAGTTACTCACTCCTTTTTATTTTTCCAGCTTACACTGATAACATATGTAAAAGGGGAGCGTACTGTATGTGCGGATGCCTATTTTCTTTAGGTTATTTACCCGAATTGAAAAACACCGCCCATTTGAAAACTAATAATCACAATTCCAAGTAACCATACATAAACAGCAAATACTTTTAATGAGTGGTTCTTTAAATAAGATATCATCCACTTGACAGCAAAATATCCAAAAACAGCAGATGAGCATAGTGCTACTGCTAAAGATGCAACTCCAATATTTTCAACTGTTCCATTAAACAATTCCATTGATTGCAACACGCATGCACCTGCAATAGCGGGAGTGGAGAGTAAGAATGAAAAGTAGGCAGCTGTTTGTCTGTCTAGCTTTCTAATCAGTGCCGCTACAATGGTCAATCCCGACCGTGAAATGGCAGGGAATATCGCGGCAGCTTGAAAAGTTCCAATGAAAAATGCATCTGTGTAAGAAATATCCTCCATTTGTTTATAACCATTTTTGATATTATCAGCAAACCATAGAAATAAACCAGTAATTAAGAACTCCCAACCAATCGTAACACCCGTTTTTGATATTTCCTCAAAAAAGTCTTTAAATGCTAATCCTATAATCACTGCAGGAATGGTACCTACAACTAATAATAAAGCTCTCTTGCTTATCGGATTTTTTACTATATAGAAAAACTCATGTTTGTAGATTACCAACACAGCTAAAAGAGTACCTAAATGAAGCATTGTATCTAAAAACAAGCCTGCCTCATTAAGTCCAAACAAGTTCCTTCCTAAATAAATATGACCGGTACTACTTATCGGCAGAAACTCTGTTAGTCCTTGAATGATCCCTAATATGAACGCTTCAACCTTCGACATATATCCAACTCCTCTTAAGGTATTAATACTTTATCCTATTCCGATGAGTGGACAAACAAAACAGAAATATCTTGGTACTTAATTACTAAAACATGAAGAGTCAAATTTCCAAACAAATTATCTTTACTAGAATAAAAGATTCATATAAAGTTAAGAAATAAAAAGGAGGGTATAAAGTGGAAATTGCCTTTTATCGAAATTCTTTCATCTCCAATCTTGATGAACTTGTTATTCCTATTCAAGAACGAGGTCATCAATTTGGTGATGGTATATATGAACTAATAAGATTTTATAATAAGAAGCCATTTATGCTAGATGAACATTTGCAACGATTACAAAGAAGTGCCGAAGCAATTTCCTTAGTACTTCCCTTTACCCTTGAAGAACTTATCGCAATTATTTCTGAAGGAGTATCTAGATCAGGAGAAGAAAATGTAGATGTCTATTTTCAGGTTACAAGAGGGATTGCTCCTAGACTACACCTATATCCAAATTCACCAGCCATATTTTCAATGACCATTAAACCTTCTAAACAAATGGACCCTATGAAAAAAATAAATGGCGTTTCTGTCCTTCTATTGGAAGATGAACGCTGGGCTAATTGTTTTATTAAATCACTCAACTTGTTACCTAATGTTATGGCCAAACAAAAAGCCATGGAAAATGGTTGTGAAGAAGCCATTCTAATTAAAGCTAACTATATTACCGAAGGATCAAGTAGTAATATATTCATCGTTAAGGATGGTCATTTGTATACAACTCCTAGTACGAAATCTATTTTAAAAGGGATTACTAGAACTGCTGTATTTATCCTTGCAGATAAACTACAAATACCGGTAATTGAAAAACATTTTACGGCAGATTTTCTTATGAATGCTGATGAAGCTTTTATTACAAGTACAACAGCTGAAATATTACCTATTAAAAGTGTAGACCAATCGATCTTACCTACACATTTTTCGATAACAAGAAGATTGCAAGATGCATATAGAGACTTAACAAATAACCTCAGTTAAAGTTGTTTAAGGTTCATTACTAATAGAAAGTTAAACTAGGTAGAAGGCGTTATTCTTCATCGGAAAAGAAACAAACAAAAATATAACAGAGTCAATAAAAAAACGTCGGAATATTTTTTCCGACGTTTTTCTATACTATTAATTACTACTTGCATCTAATACTCCATTTACATAAATTGAATGATGGTCAAATTGACCAAGATATGATAAAACACGATTAGCTAATTGTTTGTATCCTTCTTCATTTGGGTGAATGTAATCAGCAAATAAGTACCTATCTTCATTCCCTTTAAACAGATCAGAAATAGGAATGAAATAAGTATTCTCATATTTTGATAATACATTATCAGTACCTTCATTCCAATTTTCAATAATCAAGTCTATCTCAGGAACTGATGCAAATAAAGAAGAAAACGGATTATAAATACCAACAAAAAATAATTTAGCATTTGGATTGTGAAATTTTATTTTGTTTACAATTATATTTAAATTTGCAGTGAAAGATAGATTCCCTTTTTCAAAGGGTTCACTGGTTAAAGAAAAAATATTTTCTTTTGCAACTCTCATTAAATCATTTCCACCAATAGTTAGTAAAATATAATCGGCTTCAGTAATGAATTCTTGGACTGTTCCATTATTTAATTCTTTTATTAACTGATCAGAATACAAACCACCCTTGGCTAAATTTGAAATCGTAATATTGCCGATTCCTCGCTGCAACCCAAGTGAATATTCAAGAACTTTCACATAGCCCCCATTCCCCGAGTTATCTCCATACCCTGAAGTCAAGGAATCGCCAAGTGCTACTATGTTTAAATCTTTCGGAAAAAAAGAAGAATCTACTTCTTTATACGCTATCCTGTTTTCTCTTTCTAGAAAACTATGGTTTGATGCTGAATGTATCGTTTTAGTATGAGAGACACTTCCTGATTCATACATGATTAAAATCGTTACAATGGTGGCAAACAAAATAACAAGTCTTAACAATCTATGTCCTCCTCGAATGCTTTCTACTTTTATTGTATCGAAACTTATTATAATAAATGACCTAATTTACCTTATTAAGATAATCGTTTTTCTTAAGTGTCTGTTACATCTCAACATAAATTTATGAGCTATGTTAATTCCATCAACAAAAAGTGTTATGTTGGATCAAGGGAACTGTTAAAATAAGGTAATGAGGTGCGTCAAAGAGAAAAGGTTTTCAAGTTAAAGAAAAAAAAAGATATTGCACGCCCCCATGAAAGGTACATCCTACAATGTAATCAAAGATTTCGTTTATTAGATCCTAAAGAAAATAACTCCTAGTTTAGGAGTTATTGGAGATTTTCAATATCTTGAATCATCTGATCATAAGGCGG
Organism: Bacillus sp. (in: firmicutes); assembly: GCA_041611945.1. Classification (GTDB taxonomy): domain Bacteria; phylum Bacillota; class Bacilli; order Bacillales; family SA4; genus Bacillus_BS. The sequence continues at coordinate 35,129 of JBFILZ010000008.1, read as the reverse complement.
ATCTTCTAACCCTCTATAGTTGTTTACAACTTCCCCTTTTTTATTAACCAAATAAAAAGAGGTTCCATGAATAACTTGGTCAGATGAAGAAGGTTTTTGTACAATAGCTCTAAAGCTATCTTTAGCAAAAGATTCAATTTCTTTTTGAGTGTATCCAGTTAAAAAATGCCAATTAGAGGTATCTACATCAAACTTCTCCCCGAACGAGATTAAATTTTCTGGGGTGTCATTTTCAGGATCGACACTGAAGGATAAAAATTCAATATCTAGATTTTTCTCTTTAGCCATCTTTTGAAGTTTCAACATATTAACTGTTAAAGGAGGGCAGACCGTTTCACAATTTGTAAAAATAAAATCTACCATCAATAGTTTATTTTTGATATTATTTGCTCCGAATAACTCACCCTGCTGATCTACCGTTTTCTCAGGTATTGCTAATTTACTACTGCAACCTGTTATCACGAGTAGTGTGATAAATAGAGCAAAGACTGATAGCCTCTTTTTCATTAACATCACCTTTTCACTTGTATTACTACTATCATAGCAAAAAGAGCTGATAGAAATAAAGAGATTGATACATTGTCACAAATTTGTCAGTATATAAACATAAAATAAGAATCTTCACTTCGTGAAGATCCCCTGAATTTTTACGCATTGCTTTTTAACATGTCTGATTGATAAATCTCTGAGTACTCTTGCCATTTTAGTGTTTTCTTTAAATGGTCTCTGAATGAATATAAATTTTTCGGATTGGTGTCTGTGCTGATCTTTGTAATGAACGTCTGTAGTCTAACCCTGATCTTTAACGAAAAGAGATTATCTTTTTCCCAAACTGGAATTCCAATGACTTTGACCTTCTGACCACTTTGATGAGTAAATTCTAAACTCTTAAGTAGCAAAGTAACAACCTTCTTTTTCACCGTTTCTTTTATTATACTTTAAATTCTTCAAGAAGTCTGTTTTTTTTAATGGAAAGATCAATAAATATTTATTGATATATATAACTTGTAAGCGGATACATGCTATTCAAGAAAAGTTATTAACTCCCCTTTAACGAACAGAACAGAACTTCCAAAATACCCCACGATTTTTTCCTGAATAGATGCTTCTAATCGTTCTTTTAGCTTGCATTATTCGTTTTCGGTTAAGTTATTTTAATGATGTACAAATACTTAATGGAAAATATAAATATAAAGTACCCGACAGTGTAGACCGGAAAAATTCCATAATTATAGACACCTAACCTAAATAGAGGTCAAATTATTAGGCTACCCTGAAAATAAGGGGATCTTCGTTCCAGAACACTCGCTTTCCGTGGGGCGGGAGGTGTGAGACTCATCAAAATTACTGAACAGCCGGACACGTGAGACAGCGCAGGTAAGTATCGAGTTGGTCACCTCCACCCTTGCAAATAAGAAACATCCTTCATTTGAAATCAACAATATAGGTTAACAGAGCCAATTATTAATTAAGATCAAATTCCCGAATGTTAGTTTACAAATAATCATGCTGACTTATTCCTATTTTTTGAAAGATAACATTCAATAAAAACAAAATGTATCCGTATCTATAAAAATAGCAAGGAAGAGAAGTGATATTATTCAAATGTACCTTTTACCTTAATATCTCCTTGTTCAATCATAATCTTTCCTCTAGCAATCACCGTATCAATGGATAATTCCTCTTTATTAAGAATTACAAGATCAGCATCACTGCCTGTTGCTATCTTTCCCTTTTTCTTTAATTTAAGAACAGCCGCGGCATTAGAGGTAATGACTTTTATGGCTGTCTCTAGTGGAATTCCCTCTTGGAAAATTGCATCTCTTACTTCTCGGTACAATGTTGTCACTTTCCCTATCTGTAATCCAATAAACTCACCTTTTTCATCAAATTCTGGAAGGCTCGCTTGTCCATCAGATGTAAAAGTAATTTGTTCAATTGGAATACCTTGATCAAGCATCATTTTCAATCCTCTACTACACTTAACTTCTCCTTGATCCAAAAATCTCTGGACTGTGCTTGTTGTAAAATCCACATATCCACCTTTTTGAGCAAACTGTATACCCGCTTCAAAGAGCTCCCGATTACGATTTATATGGGTGGGATGAAACTGACGAATTGGTATATCAGTTGTATCAACAACTTGCTCAATCAAACTTAATTTAGACGAGCTGTCACCTATATGGACATTTACAATTCCTGCTTTACTTGAAAGAATACCACCAACCCTAGCTGCCGCTGCAATTTTTGCTAGTTCTTCTACAGTCGGTTGTGAAGAGCGGTGATCCGAAATAGCAACCTCTCCAACGCCTATAACCTTATCAATTAAGATAATATCATCTTCTATATTTTTAAAAATACTCTTAACTGGGACTTGATAAGAACCCGTATGAACGTAGCAAGTAATTCCCTCTTCATCTAGTGCCCTTGCTTTAGCTATTAAGTCTGGCATTGAACGGGTTGTTCCATCCGTTCCGATAACACCGACAAGAGTTGTAATTCCACCTTTAGTTGCATCTGAAAGCATTAGCTCTGGAGTTCGCGTCTTAAAACCACCTTCCCCCCCACCACCAATTATATGAACATGTGAATCTATAAAACCAGGAACAACCACTTTACCTAAAGCGTCAATTATTTGAACGGGTACAAATCCTTTCGGGACTGTAATTTCGTCCTCTATGTAACCAATTGTTTCATTGACAATTAAGATATCCTTTTTCCCTAAGTATTCAGGAGAATACACTTCTCCATTTTTTATTAATGTAATCATCTATAAATCCTCCCTATTTCAATTATCTTTTATCATACATCTTTCATTCAAGGAGATAAAGATTGTTTAATACATCTGAATCCTTTACTATAATAAAATAGACTGAAATGCGTACGAAAGGAAGGATGGCCAATGGCAACAACACATACATTTAGTAAAGGTGAAGAAATTGCTAATTCTATCACACACGGTATTGGTGGACTATTAAGTATTGCAGCTCTCGTTATTCTGATTGTATACTCTTCTTTGTACGGAACGGCATGGCATGTTGTAAGTTTTACACTTTTTGGATCGACCATGGTCCTACTATATACATCTTCAACTTTAGTTCACAGTTTTCCAAAAGGGAAGGCTAAGGATGTATTTGAAATATTAGACCACTCATCTATTTACTTCTTTATAGCAGGTACATATACACCTTTTTTGTTTGTCGCAGTTAAAGGGTGGTTAGGATGGACACTTTTTGGAATTGTATGGGGATTGGCAATAGGTGGAACAGTTTTTAAAGCATTTTTCGTAAAAAAATATTTACACGCCTCAACCCTTTTATACATTCTTATGGGTTGGATGATTGTTTTTGCTTGGAGTTCATTAGTCGAATATATGCATCCAACAGGACTAACCTTGCTTGTTCTTGGTGGCATTTTGTATACAGTAGGGGCAATTTTCTATGTATGGCGAGGATTTAAGTTTCATCATGCAATATGGCATTTATTTGTCATTGGTGGAACAACTGCTCACTTTTTCGCTATTTTATTTTATCTACTTCCATAATAACTAAATCACAAAAACCTCTCAAGTTGAGAGGTTTTTTGTTTGGCTTGATATGACATTTTACAGTTCAACTGGATTTACTAAATTAGCAGAAATAATTTCTTGAACCATTTGAGTTAAATCGTTTACATCCATATTTTGATAAATCTCACTTCTTATTGGATCATGGAATGTAATTGACACATCACCAGGATGAAATAAGTTGCCCTTTTCTTCAAAAAGTTTATAGGAACCATTCATTGTGACAGGAACAATCGGTACTCCGGACTTTGTAGCTAATCGAAAACTTCCTGATTTAAACGGTGCAATGTCTCCACCTTTACTTCTTGTCCCTTCAGGAAAAATAACTAGGGAATGACCACTACTTAACAGATTAGCACCTTCCTTTATCGCTTTGACAGCTTGTCTTCTGTCATTACGATCCATAAAAACACAAGGAAGAATTTCCATCCAGTCTGAGATTACAGGGAGTTTTTTAACCTCTACTTTTGAAATGAAACCGATTGGTTTTTTAATATAAGCCATTAACAAAGGAATATCAAAATTCCCTTGATGATTACAAACAAATAAGACAGATTCTTTTGGAATAAGATGTTCACCGTGAACTGATACTTGTGCACCAGAACACTCAACTAGACTCTTTGCCCACTTTTTAGGTGATTGATGAACTAGATTATTTCTTTCCTCGACAGACATTTCTTCAGTTGATAATTTTTTTAACCTTCTTAGTGTTGGAATACTATAAATTAAATAAGTCCACATAAAGGCAAAACCATATAATGTTCTTAACATAATCCCACTTCTTTCTTACCTCATTCTCGTGTAAACAACATATTCATAATTATAAGGATTTTTCTCGTCTTTCAAACCTTCTTCTCTGCTTATGACTTTCCACTCCCCAAAGTCGATCTCTGGAAAATATGTATCCCCTTCAAATTCATGATGAATATGAGTGATATATAATTTATCTGCAGAGGAAAGCAGTTCATGAAATAACTCAGCTCCCCCAATTACACATAATTCCTGATTTAAATTGCTACTTAGTTTTTGGACATCCTTTAAATCATGAATTACTGTACATGTTGAGGATTGGTAATTCAAATTTCTTGTTACAATAATATTCTCTCGTCCTGGTAAGGCACGTCCAATCGACTCATGAGTTTTTCTTCCCATTAGAATTGGTTTTCCTATCGTTACTCGTTTAAAATAAGCTAAATCAGCCGGGAGATGCCATGGTAACTGATTATCTTTTCCAATGACTTGATTTTGATCCATAGCCACAATGAACGAAATCATATACTTACCGCACCCTTTATGTGTGGATGTGCATCATATTCCAGAAGGGTGAAATCCTCATACTTAAAAGAGAAGATATCCTTTACAGCTGGATTTATTTTCATTGTAGGTAATGTCTTAGGATCTCGAGATAATTGAAGCTCCACCTGCTCTAAATGATTAGAATAAATATGAACATCACCAAAGGTATGGACAAAATCACCTACCTCCAAATCGCATACTTGTGCAACCATCATGGTTAATAATGCATATGATGCAATATTAAATGGAATCCCTAAAAAGTAATCAGCACTTCTCTGGTATAGCTGACACGAGAGTTTCCCATCAGATACATAAAATTGGAATAAACAATGACAAGGAGGAAGCGCCATTTCTTCAAGATCCCCAACATTCCAGGCGCTGACAATTAATCTTCTTGAGTCAGGGTTGGCTTTAATCTGCTTGATAAGATTTGATATTTGATCAATTGTCTCACCCTTTTTAGTTGTCCAAGAACGCCATTGATGTCCATATACAGGTCCTAAATCTCCTTGCTCGTCTGCCCATTCATTCCAAATGCGGACATCATGATCTTTTAAATAACCAATGTTTGTATCACCATTTAAAAACCATAGTAATTCATGAATAATAGATTTCAAGTGAAGTTTTTTAGTGGTAACGAGCGGAAATCCCTTTTGAAGATCAAACCTCATTTGATAACCAAACGTACTAGTGGTACCTGTTCCAGTTCGATCATCTTTCTTTTCTCCATTATTTATTATATGAGATCCTAATTCCAAATATTGTTTCATAAAATAATTTCACCCTCCCACTTTGCTATCTATTATTGTACTAAAACTTTTCAATAATAAAAATAGCTTTTGCATCATTAGTATGAATAATGATGCAAAAGCTTAATGGAAGGAAAAAGAATTCTGAACTAATTTATCCTTTGTTTGAAGTTGCTTCAAATAATTAAATGTTTTGGGTGCATGAATAGCAAGTTCAGACTGGGTGAAAAAGCCCAAATAATACATCGCAAATACTTCAGCGAAATACTCTTCTGGATGTTCGATAAAATAAAGCTGTCCAGGAAACATCAGTGGAGCCTCTTCAATCCATATCTCATTAAATAAAGGTTCCGTTCGAATTGAATCGAATACATGTTTATCAATTGAATGGGCAAACTCATGTAATTCGAGATTCACTGAATTATGACCTTTACCTTTAACACTATGACCTACTTTGGCCATTGCCAATTTTGTCCCTCCAGCACCTGGTACATCATCCCATGTGTATCGAGTATACCCTTTAGGTTTCACACCCTTAAGATGTGTGAAACCTGGTTGCTCTGTTAATGAACCTGTAAATAGTTTTAATTTCAGTTTGTTTTGTACAGCCTTTTCTAGAATAGTGGGGTGGATTTGTGAAATCCGTTCAATCATTTTCAATAATTCATCTTCTTGGTATTTTTCGGTTGGTACGATAATGATTTCTTGAACATATTGAAAGTTAGGGAGATTTTTTATTTGATTAATTAGTTTCTCTTCGTTCCTTAGAAGCTGTCCACCTTGACTTGCTTCCGTTTGCTGGAATACAAATATCGGTAAAAACAAAAATAGAATGAGGGATAAGGTAAATATTGTATTTTTCATAATCTGAAACTTCCCCTTCAATTATCCTTTGATATAATATTCTGATAAATCAATTTTATCATATTATAGTTTAAGAGAATAATAGAAATTACTGGGAAATCAGAAACTAATGAGAACCTCTTGAAAATCAAAAAAAAAAAAAAAACGAATACAATTTGTATTCGTCTTAAGAAACTTGCCAGTTTGGTGGTGTGTTTTTATCCCAGTAAATTTTCCCAAGCTCATAGTGAGTTTGGAAAGAATCACTCGCTAAGTGATAGTGAAAGTTAAAATAATACCCATCAAGGGGTGGATGATCTCTCCTAACGTGAAATCGAATAACATCTTTTCCACTATGCCTATCATATATATGAAAGATCTTCTCACTTGTTCCACTTGACGGTTGATCAGAAATAACAAGACTCTTCAGTTTATCTTTGGACATTGTATATGAAAGGTTCATAATTACTTCTTCAATTTTCGGAAGAATAACATACCGGAATTCATCCCCAATTGACTTTTCAATGACAGGTCCGAATTTACGAACAGATTGTTGTTCTGCTTCGTTAATCACACTCTGAATAAACTTTTCTTCTAACGGCATTTCTTCTATGTATGTATTCGAAAATGAGATGCTATTCGTACTCTCACTATTTTCAGACACATTTGCTTTAGTATCATCACTTGCTTCAGCTTCAATAATTATAAGTTGTGGTGGTGTTACAAGTCCAAAAGTAAGAATTGTAAACATAACCACTAGGGTTTTTCTAATCCATAAAGGCATGTCTTCACCCCTGTCTGTGTATTTCACTATATTATATAACAAGTTTATCTATAAGACTATCTATCTATTTACTCATTTTGTTCTTATCTTTATTTCATAAAATCATAAAAATATGGTAAGATTATAATTAATAGCTGATCTATTATTTGATTATTTGGAGGCAAAAGAAATGAATATAGAATTAATTTTAACTGTTGTAAGTTTTCTTACATTAGGTTACTTCATTTTTATGTGTGTTACAGATTCTGATTGATAATTTCAATTATGCATAAGTATAATTTTAAAGATGATTCTTTTTTGCATCGCTCATGTAGATATGCACTACTTATGTGAACCTATGACCATTTGAACATGGTTCATAGGTTTTTTTGTATGTTTTAAAGATCAGTCTCGGTTACACATTGTTTTTGATTTCAGCTGCATGGTGTTTGTTTCATAGTACGTGCGAGATGGTTCTTTCACTCACGTGAGACTATCTCCACTGCCAGCCAAACGCCTACGGTATTTTCAATGACCCGCTGGGTCTGGAGGAAGATGGGCTAAAACAGGACAAAAGAATAAAACTCGCAGATACCTGCGAGTTTTTAGTTTCTTTTTGTCTTTTTTCGCGAAGAATCAACAGCCAATGCTCCTGTTTCGGTATTTGTTGTACCTTGTCCTTCTACTTCAGATGAGTTTAACTGTCCTTTTGATGGATCTTTCTTATGTTTTGGCATGACTTCACCTCCATACCGTATAACCTATCCAACTTTCTTTAGGTTTATCCAATCTCAATTATCCCGTAATGAAAATCTGCTGATCTACGACGAATTGGAGCGAATCCAAGCTTCTCAAATCGATTACTTTTCCAGTAATCCTTCATCACAATACGTTTAATGGCTACACGTTTTGCTTCTTCAATAGCTTCTTCCGAGATATCATCATAAATCGCAAGTTTTTTTACACCTTGTAGACCAACAGATCCTTCGATGGTATCTTCAAACATTGGATCAAAATAAATCACATCGATCGATTTATCTGCACATTTTTTCAGATAGTCTTGGTAAGAAGCATTCACTACCTTAATAGCTTTCATTGCTTGATTCATCACAGGTATTTCACTATCCCAGGTACTTAAGCCCGATTCAACTAAAAAGGAAAGTGTCTTATTCCCCTCTATGCTTGTAACAGATCCAGAAGTACCCACACTGTAACTAGCTACAATTGAATCAGAACCTAAACCTAGAGTACAATCTAAAAATGTCATTCCCACAGATAACTTGCAAGCTTCAACAAAAGTATCATGATTACCAGACAATAACCTTTTCATTCTAAACATAGCCGAGTTAGGATGAAAAAAAATTGGGTAATCTTCATTTTGTAAAAATAATTCTATTCGTCTCTTTCCAACCACAAGTATATCTTCATTTAAATTATGGTGAAGGTCTTGAATAGAATCTCGGCCCCGTGGGTAGTATTTTTCTCCCAAAATTGCAGCAATTTGCTTGGCTTTGTCAATATAGGCACTATTTGTTCTTGCTGAAGTTGTAATAACCATATAATCACCTTTAGTTTAGAATAAAACAGGATGCCACTGATGGCACCCTGTTTTATTCACAATGTCTTTCAAATGCATTTGTTAAATTTTTCATGATATCTTCCATAGCTCGGCTTTCAATTTCATGTCTTGGTATAAAATGAACGACTTTCTGACCCTTTAATAAAGCCATAGATGGTGAAGAAGGCTCATACCCTTCAAAATAGCCTCTCATGGTTGAGGTAGCCTCTTTATCTTGACCTGCAAATACTGTTACTAAATTTGTTGGCTTTTTAATAGAACCAAGGACTGCTTGTGTTGCGGCAGGCCTAGCTAATCCAGCTGCACAACCACAAACTGAGTTTACAACAACTAATGTTGTACCATCAGTTTCACTCATAAAACTGTCCACTTCTTCACTTGTTGTTAACTCATTAAACCCTGCATTAACTAATTCAGCTCTCATTGGTTTAACCACTTGTTTCATATATTCATCATAAGCCATTGACATACTAAACACTCCTAATTTATCGACCTTAATAATAGAAGCATACTATAAAAACTTTAATGGAAGCAACTTTTAACTTTGCTTTCTAGTTTCTGTCATTTGCTTCCAAACTGAGCCTTTTGCTTCTTCGCCGCCCTCAATACGTTCTATTGCAATTTTCACCTGCATGCTAACTTCAAATTCAGGATCATCTTGAGCTTCTTTTAATGCAGGTAGAGCCGTTTCATCGCCCTCTTCAAATAAAAACATAGCTGCTCTCCAACGAACTAACTTGTTTCGATCCTTAAGAGCTAAAATCATTGGCCCAATTGCTTTCTTATTCCCAATGTCAGATAAACAATCCCCTGCAGTTCTTCTAACTGTTACCGTGGGATCATTCAAAGCTTTAAATAGAAGTGGTAACACCTTTTCACTCTCAATCATTCCTAAATAGACAGTAGAAAGTCTTCTTATTGAGGGCTTATCATCATCTAAGGCTTTTTCTAATACTGGAAGGTCTTCAACACCTGGATTCATTTGATCTAAATGAATATAACGATTCTTCCAATCATCTTCATCAAGCATCTCCAATGTTACAGGATAACTCTTACGTTTGGGTTGACTTTCCTTGGATTTTGATTGAGCAATCATTCTGTTTAGTCTTTCATCTGAATAGGTTGCAGATAACTCATCTACTACCTCCTTCTCAATCTCCTCCAAACTTCCATATCTTATTCCTTGTTCTTTCCATTCACGCTCGACAACTAAATTTTCAGAAGCGGAATCCGATGACATTGCGGCTTTCATAAACCTATCTGGTAGTCCTATTCTTTTCTCTACTGTTCCGTCTGTCAATTTTACTTGCATGGGAATTCCACGGAATTGTTGGAAAAATACCTTAACTTCTCCAAATGGTTCTTGCGATATTGATACTCTACCCAAACCTTCCTGCTCTTCACCGAATACTCCACGAACTTTAGACAATAGATCTTTCCAGTCGAATTTCGAATTTCGTTCGATTGCTAAAAAATCTGCAACATGGTAAACACCCTTAATTCCATCAATAGTTAATATTTGTTGAATTAATTCAGGAGCTTGTTCTTGATTCTTCTCCGTATAATTATTTCGTTCATTACTTTTTAACTCTTGATCTAAGAGAATCTTCATTGTATTTGGACTAGGGGTAGGCTCAATTGATTTAATTTTCAAGATAATAACCTCCATTATTTAACTCTATATATAAAAATAGTAACATACCGGTAATAATGTATCCATTTATAGAGATATTCCTTAGATTCAGCTTGGCTCACAAATTAAAATGCTGAAATTCTGTCATAATCTATTCCCAATTCAAATAACGATTAAGTAGATAGATATAATTGACACATAGATTGTCCATCATCAGGGAGGGTACCTTATGAAAAAGCGTAAAGTAGTTGGGGAAGCTCTATTCCTTTCAACCGTAGCTGCAGGCTTCGTATTATTGTCTCCAGATCAAGCAGATGCAGCCCAATCCCAACCGTTATTGTCCAATGATTACAGCTCCAAAACTAACCAAGTACTTCGATATGGTTATAATAATCAAGCGGTAAAGACACTTCAGTTAGAATTAAAGGCTCTTAAATTTTACAAAGGTAAAATTGACGGACATTTTGGTCCAGCCACCCAATCTGCAGTAAAGGAATTCCAATTTGTTCACCATATTAAAGTAGACGGGATAGCCGGCCCCATTACATTAGGTCGTCTTTACTCAAGTGATCCTATAACATATCAACAGTTCACAGCAACTAAACTTATCCAAGGGGATAAGGGAGAACAAGTAAGACAGCTCCAAGAAAAATTAAGTAGGCTCGGCTACTATTCTTTTCCTATAGATGGCAGCTTTGGTCCAATAACACAGAGAGCTGTTAGGGACTATCAACAAAAGAATGGATTTAAAGTTAACGGAGTAGCAGGGCCAACAATTCTTAAACATGTGTTTTCAAATAAAAATGTAAAAGGAAAAAAAATTGTTCAGAAAAAAGTAAAAAAACAAGTTTCATTCTCTGTAGATACTTCCATTATTAAACATGCAACCCGATTGGTTGGAACCCCTTATCGTTGGGGCGGTACTTCTTTGAATGGATTTGATTGTAGCGGCTTCCTGCAATATGTTTTCTCCAAAAAAGGAGTATCTATTCCAAGAACTGTTAGTGATATTTGGAATTTTGGAGTTGGATTATCCAAACCAAGTGTAGGTGACATCGTCTTCTACCAAACCTATAAAAAAGGGCCTTCTCACGCCGGAATTTATTTAGGTGACGGGAAATTCATTCATTCCGGTACTAAAGGTGTAACCATTAGTGATATGAATATTTCCTATTGGCAAAAACGCTATCTTGGCTCAAAAAGAATGGTGCAATACAATTAATTTATTTAGAGGACATTGATTTCATCCATTAAAAAATTCTAAAGCCACTTATTTAGTTCTAAAGTTCAGTTAGCAACAAAATAAAAAAAAGAGAAAATTGAGTGAAAAATCCTAAATAATATATAGTAAGTTCTTACTTTCAATATAGATTTTCAGTCTTTTGATATAGTCATTCATATTATTAATAGTAGTTGTTCATGTCTCTACTCAATACTGAGAGATAGTCTCTAAAAAACAGGCTCTGTAAAAGCTCAATGTTGATTTTTTAAACGAAGTTGATTGAAGTGGAAGAATGCGCGACTCCTCGAAAATACTCCCGCATTTCCTTCGTGCGGTGAGAACTCATGGAAGCCTATTTAAAGTCCTGTGGGACTAGCAAGACAGGTGAGACCTGAAGGCGCTATCGCCGAGGGGCTCACCGCCCGCCCCACGGAAAGCGAGTGTTCTGGAACGAAGATCCCCTTATTTTCAGGGTAGCCATATCTGTAAAGATCAATTTAAATACACGATACTTACACAGATTTGAATAAAATTGGCTGCATAAATATTGTAAGGCCCATTCAAGCAGCACACATAATAATTAAATAACATTATTATCATTCATTCATATTCATATTCTTTCCTTAGATCTTTTAAAAAAAGTGAATGTAGACAGTACTATAAAAAAAACGTTACACTAAATTATACCAATTGAAAATAAGGAGATATTTATGAATAAACCACATTTAATAGCTGTTGATTTAGATGGAACACTACTTACAGATAATAAAACTATATCATCACGTACAAAACTCGCCTTAAAAAATGCAATGAATGCTGGTCACCACGTTGTAATAGCAACTGGAAGACCGTACCGAGCGAGCAAAATGTTTTATCAGGAATTAGGTCTTAATACTCCAATTGTTAATTTTAATGGGGCTCTCATTCATCATCCAACATCGTCAACATGGGGAACTTTCCACTCTCCATTTGATGTCAAAACGGCCCAACAAATAGTAACAACTAGTGAAGAAATTACAGTTAGAAATATTCTTGCTGAAGTCATGGATGATGTTTATTTACACTATCATGATGAAGAAATGCTAAATATATTCACTTCAGGAGATACTAATATTCAAACAGGGGACTTGAGAGAAATATTACAGCATGATCCGACATCTATCTTAATTCATGCAGATGAATCACAGGTTTCTACTATTAGGGCCCATTTATCTGATGTTCACGCAGAAGTAATCGATCATCGTAGATGGGGTGCTCCATGGCATGTTATTGAAATAATTAAAAGTGGGCTAAATAAGTCAGTCGGTCTAAAAAAAATCGCAAATCACTTTGGTGTACCTTCAGAACGAGTTATTGCGTTTGGTGATGAGGACAATGATTTGGAAATGATTGAATATGCGGGGCATGGTGTGGCTATGGGGAATGCGATCCCACAACTTAAAACTATTTCTTCCTTTATTACAAAAACCAATGAAGAGGATGGTATCGCTCATTATCTTGAGGATGTTTTGCAATTAGCAAAGAAATAATTAGCAATTTCTAAATGGTATAGGTAATGAAATGTTTTCACAAACTATATCAGACGCTAAGTAAGAGATAGTGTCATTTATATAAGGGGGAATGAATCATGGGCCGAAGCAATAAATCAAAGCGCTTTGTTCAACAGGGCACCGATTTTATTTCAAAGCATGATGAACGATTCCCGTACCGTTCTACTTTAGCAGAAGCTGAAGAGAAAAAAATGAAAAATATAACTGAAAGTTCTCTTGGAGGCGGGTAAATGGGAAACCAACTTTTTCAGAAGGCTAGAGAATCTGTTTTACTTGCCAAGCAGGTATCGTCTGAATCAGGATCTAGTAACTCCATTCAAGCTGTAAAAGTAGCTAAAAATGCACTTTCCTCTGCTTACGCTAACACAACGAATGCTGAAAAAATTCAGCTTCGTGAACTGCAGGAGGAACTAGATCAACTTCAATAATCTTAATTTGAATATGAAAAGAGAAACCTGTGGATAATTCTCCACAGGTTTCTCTTTTCATATCCCTACTCATTCTGTTAGTATTTATATTATCTATCACTACTAGGGAGAAACATAAAATGAAGGTACTACACTTGAAACAAAATCAAAATGAAACTCATTACCCTATTGATCTTATAGATTCCTCCCTATTTTATTTATCTAAGACATCGACTGTCTTTCCAGTAGCTGATTTTACGATTTATGAAAACAAAGGACAACGATCAAAAACTATTCATAGTGTAAAGAATGCCATTGAATTTCCATATGAGTATCCTTATATCAACTATGCTGTTCGAATGCTATCGAATCAACAAGTATTCTATACATTCTTTCGTTTTAACCTATTAAGTAAAAATTTAAAAGAAGTAGGCACCGTCCACTATTCTTTTGAGGCTGAGCTTGAGGGTATATTTATGACCGATACAGAAGTAATGTATACAATAAGTGAAATCGATGAAATTGATTATGAAGATGAAACCACTATATATTTATTGGACGCTAAAAAGCAAAAACAATATGTAATCAATGAACCTACTTTACAAAATTCGATTTCAACACCTGCGCTTTTTCTTCATAAGGGAGATTCTTATCTATTATTAAACCCCTATTATATGGAAACTTGGGAAAAAGAGGATAACTTTCGACAACGAGGGAAGCTAAAAAGTGAAAATGAGTATATCGCAATAATTCCATTAAAACATTTTATCAGAGATATCAAAGCTGGATCACCATTAAATCTTTTTTTCATTGAAGAAATTGATGAAAATGGTTTCTCGCGCGTAATTGCAGAAAACGGTGATTCTATTTTCTATATTCGAAAGGATTTCATTTCTAAAAAAGAAGAGTTGGTTGAACTAAATAAGGATACACTTCAGAAGAAGTATTACTTTCTTCCAAGTGAATTTTCCTATCACTCAATTAGAATATTTAACGATAATGTTTATTTCGTATCAATAGATGAAGATTATTTTTACTCTCCCATGAAAAAGGAAATTTTCAGATTAGAGCATACTTACTTTCAGCATTTATCAGGTATTATGAATGTATATGTTCATTATCTTGATCAGCGATTTATTGTTGCAGATTGCTGGACTAGAAATAACGGAGTGGATCTCTTTTACGTTGCAATCATTGATAAGGAATTGAGGAGAATTCAATATTTTGAGGATAAAACCTTAGGTTGTGAAGTTTATGACCAGACCGTAATTATTTATTAGATTTTCTCTATTAATGATTTATGTTGAATTAGACGTTGATGGGATGAGCCCCCAGGGAAGCGAAACATTCTATAGGTGAAATTAACTACCGCTTATAACAATACCTTTTGATTAGTAGAAGCGTCCCCAGTAAATAATACACTGGGGATGTCTTCTATTTAATTCGCTCTAAGGGTACATAGTATGAGTTAACGATACTACCGTCATTGGCACTTCTTTCAAAAAGGTGCGCTGAAATGGTACCGTTTGTCGGTAACTTTTCTTTTTCCACTGATAACTTCAATTCAAATTTAGACCATGTTGGTGCTCCTTCATTAGCTTGAAAAGGGGTTTCACTAATAAGTTCATTATGGCCATCTTCAACCACATACATAAATACCGCTTCAAAAACTCGCACCTCTCCTTTTATTACATACTCTCCATTTTCACCACTAACTTGAATGTTACGAAATGCAGAATTATCATTACTTTGTTCTAATTTATCCTTTTCATCAGTTTCTGTAATAGAAAAGAATCCTTCTGATCTAAAGGTACCCTTTTCTATTGACATTGTATTTATTTCAGATGGAATCACAGTTGCAAAAACCTTGTACTCTCCTGTTTCAAGCCTTTTATCATTAGTTACAAAGTTCCATTCGTCTTCAAACGAAATCGTTTCACCTGGTTTTATTCTTTGTGTTTCAAGTGCCATTGTAAACATTTTACCTTTTGAATAACGATAAACTTCATCCCCAATAGAATTCTCAACTACAATTTCAAATTTCTGACCAGATGAAAAAAGTAAATTTGCTATCTCTTCAGAATTATTAGTAAACAAAATAGTATACTTCACATTTTCTGAAGTCGCGTTTACATCAAGTTTTGTAGCAAACTCTGCCAAATTAAGTGATGGGGCCATTATTTCTTTTGATTCAACATGTTCATTTCCATTAGTATCTTGGCTTGAGGTACCACAGCTAGATAAAAACATTATTCCTATCAGTAGCATAATCGGTTTCATCCCATTCCCTCCTACTTCTGGTTATATGGTTTTATTGAAATAGTCGAATTTCAACTCCGAAACGTTACAACTAAGCATTCCCATCTTTTCTAAAAAAACCATAAACTCCAGTAGATTGAATAACATTAGTAAATGCATTGGGATCCACTTCTTGTATTATTTTCTCTAGATCATAAAGCTCATACCTGGTAATAACTATCATAACCATATCCTTAGATTCATTTGAATAAGCTCCTTTAGCAGGAAGAATAGTAATACCTCTGACTAACTTTGAGTGAATAGCTTGTTTTAACTCTTCGGTTTTCCCCGTAATTATCATTGCTGTTAGCTTTTCATGTCTTGTGTGTATGGCATCAATGACACGCGTTGAAACATATAGTGCCACTAGTGTGTACAAAGCTTTTTCTGGACCATATAGTAAACCAGCAGCAGCAATTATTATTGCATTCAACGCAAAGATATATGGCCCAATTGGTTTGTCTTTTAATCTTGATAATACCATTGCAACAATATCAACACCACCTGTAGATGCGCCCCATTTAAGTGTCAGTCCAATACCAACAGCGGAGATAACACCGCCAAATACTGCATTTAATAATATATCATTTGAAACCTGATAAACTGGAATTATCCCCAGAAACAACGTTGTTAAAGCAACACTTAAAAAACTGAAAAGTGTAAAGGATCTCCCTACCTTTTTCCAACCCAGAACGGTAACTGGTATATTTAAAATAAACAATAGAATGCCTGTCGAAATAAAAAAGACAGTATGTTCCTGGACTAAACTTGCAATTAACTGTGCAATCCCCGTAAATCCGCTAGCGTAAACATGGGCTGGTATTAAAAATAGATTTAGACCAATAGCATTTAATAACGCACCTATTATTACTATTAATATTTTTTTACCTTGTGAATAAACCATAAAACTCCCCCTAATTCCCTCTTTGTTTATAATCTTACCTATTTTTTAAAAGAGAAACCATAAATATGAGTATTTACCTATAAATAGATACAATTTTATTTATTATATATAGGAATATATATAGGATATTTAGTAAAAGTTTACTATACTTATATTAGAATAATTCATAGATATAGGGGTGAGGAAATGTCAGTACAATTATTAACGGACAGTGGTTGCGATTTACCAAAGGAATGGATAGAAAATGAAGGCATTACATTATTTCCATTAGTCGTTCATTTGGATGAAACTGATTATTTTGATATGGAATCGATTCATTCAACAAAAGTTTTTGAATCTATGAGAAACGGAAGCGTACCTAAAACTTCTCAAGTCCCTCCAACGAGGTTCCAAGATGCCTTCCTTAAACTTGCTGAGGAAAAGAAGGAAGCCATTTATATTTCGTTTTCATCCGAACTCTCTGGAACATTCCAAACAGCTTCCTTGATTGCATCTCAAGTAAAAGAAACGTATCCGGAATTCAAGTTAACGATAATTAACACAAAATGTGCATCCTTAGGAATGGGTCTAGTCGTAATGAAGGCTACCGAATATGTTCGCAGTAATTTATCATACGATGAAATTGTTGATAAAATTACTTCACATGCCAATAGCATGGAACATGTTTTCACTGTGGATGACCTTGATTACTTAGCCAGAGGTGGCAGGGTTTCTAAAGCATCTGCCTTTGTAGGAGGTTTGTTAAATATTAAGCCATTACTACATGTTGAGGATGGGAAACTTGTCCCAATAGAAAAGATTCGTGGACGAAAGAAAGTTCTTCAGAGAATGGTTGACATCATGAAAGAGAGAGGTGTAAATCTTTCAGAACAAATGATTGGAATCAGTCATGGTGATGATGAAGCAACCGCTTTAACTTTGAAAGAAAAGATTAAAGATCAACTAGGTTGTGAGCAATTCATAATTACCCAAATAGGGTCAACCATCGGAGCTCACGCTGGTCCTGGAACAATTGCACTTTTCTTCCTGAATAGTACAGAGTAAATACATAAATGATTTATTTTTGAGAAGGCTAAGGTAGAATTCATAAAAGGAAGGAGTTTACCTTATGCCTAAAACGAGTGATAATGATAAAAAATCCTTTGACAATAATGCTAAACAAGCTAAAAAAAACCAGGAGCGAGAAGAGAATCGTCAAAATGGTAAACGACAATTTTCAAAAGAAACCGATCATCTGTAAAAAACTTGGCCAGATGCCAAGTTTTTTTTGTTTAAAAGATAAAACCTATGACGATGGCTTACTCTAAGTTGGATGTGCAATACGGGCATTTAGCTGCCCTAAACGGAATTGAGGTTGTACAGAATGTACACTCTTTCAAGACAGTTGATTCTTTTTCTTCTTTTCTTTTAAAGCGGTTGATTTGACGAATGAAAACAAAAATCACAAATGCCATAATTATAAATTGAATGATATTGTTTATAAAAATCCCATAATTTATCGTTGGTACTCCAGCTATCTCTGCCTCTGCTAAGGTTGCAAAATCACCTGAACCTATCGTAATAAATAAGTTAGTAAAATCAACTTTCCCATTTAGCATGCTTAGTAATGGCATCATCATATCATTTACAAGTGAAGTAGTAATTTTACCGAAAGCACCACCTATTATGACTCCCACAGCAAGATCGATAACATTACCTTTTATGGCGAATTCTCTAAATTCCTTTAAAAGCCTCAACTAGTATTTCCTCCTTACACTTTATATTATGTATGAACAATGGAAAGTATATTTGAACAAATAGCTCTGTTAAAGCCTTATATTGATTTCTTAAAAGATGTAGATTGAAGTGGAAGCTGTGAGACACCGAAGGCACAATAAGATCGAGTGACTACACATTAATTAATAACTTTGTTTTCTTATTGTTGCCCTTTGACAATTTGAACACTAAATAACACCTACAGTAGAATTCAAGTCTATATCAAATAATTAATTAGCAACCAAATTCACAAGAACTGCTTATTTTAACAATTTATTATTATTAAAGCTTACTTAATCAGAAATAATTTTATGCATGATATCAAAACCTATATACGTTAACAACTGATGAAGGACCTTTTAACAGTTACTGCATAAAGTACATATTTAAGAACAAAAAAAGTACAGATAATCTACCGATTATCTGTACTGAAATATATCATTTTAACACCTTAAAGAATCAATTTAAAAAGTAATTATTTTCTCGAAGAATCATATGTCCATCCTTCTTCCTGGTACACTTTTCCTTCCTTCATTAGTTTCCCTAAAGCTCTCTTGAAAGCACCTTTACTTAAATTAAAAGTATTTAAGATCTCTTCAGGAGTACTTTTATCAGAAAAAGGCATAGCTCCTCCTCTTCCTTCCATATATTCATAAATGATTAGTGAATCACCTTCCATCCCTTCATGGCCACGGGGGAGGAGAGATACATTGACAGACCCATCTTCTTTCACATCGACTACTCTTCCTTCTACTACTTGTCCTAGTCTCGGTTCAACTTTTCTCTGTGATTCATGAATGAAACCAACTAGCTTATCTTCTGTGAAAATATAAGATCCAACCTTAACTGTTTTATAAATAATGCCGACTATGTTCTTGTTAAAAACTTCTCTTGTAGCCTCTACACCCATTTCCCACATCACTGGTTCTGTCGCTAATCGAGCAAATAAACGCATATTCCTATCTAGTTTAAGGCTACAATAAAGCTTGTCTCCTTCTACAGGCCAAAGTTCTTCAAACAATGGCAGGTCGTCCTTTGACAGTAGCATATCCTTTGTTATCCCAATATCAATAAAAACACCTAAGCCTTTATTAACTCCAACAACTTCAAGCCATTCATATGTATCTAGAACAACTTTTGGCGTTTTCATGGTGGATATAATGCGTCCTTCATGATCATGGTAAACAAATACTTCGATTTGGTCATCTATTCTAATCTCATTTATTACTTCACCATTTGGTAAAAGAACTTCGTTTTCTTCTTGGTCTATTAAATAGTATCCAAAATCAACTTTTCTTGAAACCGTTAATGTCTGTATAAGTCCTGGATTTATTTCCATATTAGGTACCTACTTTCTAAATTTTTCTATCATCTTTTTATCTATTTCGAATCATTATATCACTATTTTCTATATATGTAGTATGTATCACATATCCTTTTCCTTGTGTATAGATATAATTATTTTGTACAATAGAGATTATTACCATTACGGAGGGGTTTACTACATGTCAAAAGAAAATTCATTTGATATAGTTTCAAAAATTGAAATGCCAGAAGTAACTAATGCTATTACTATCGCTTTAAAAGAAGTAAAAACTCGATATGATTTCAAGGGAAGTAAAAGTGACATTTCCTTAGATAAAGAGGAACTTGTACTTGTATCTGATGATGATTACAAAATGGAGCAATTAAAAGATGTTCTCATTAGCAAACTTATTAAACGTGGAGTTCCAATAAAAAATCTAGACTATGGAAAACTTGAAAACGCTAGTAGTGGTACAGTAAGACAACGCGCAAAATTAGTCCAGGGTATCGACAAGGATAATGCTAAAATAATTAATATGTTAATTAAAAATTCTGGTTTAAAGGTAAAAAGTCAGGTACAGGATGATCAAGTTCGTGTTACTGGAAAAAATAGAGATGACTTACAGGCTATTATGGCTGCAGTAAAGCAAGCAAATTTATCCATTGAAGTACAATTTATTAATTTCCGTTAAAAAACAGGGTGTATCCCCTGTTTTTTTTTTTTTTGGCTACCCTGAAAATAAGGGGATCTTCGTTCCAGAACACTCGCTTTCCGTGGGGCGGGCGGTGAGCCATCTCGGCACTTGAGCCTTCGGTGTCTCACCTGTCCCGCTGCTCCCGCCGGAGTCTTGCACCTTCCACTTCAATCAACTTCGTTTGAAAAATCAACATTGAGCTTTAACAGAGCCTTTTTTTTCAAACTTTGCAATTATAACTACCTCTTATACACATACTAACTCTATTAATATAAAGGAGGAAAATATGCCAAGTCAAAATCAGAGTAAGCACACTTTACCACCACAACACCAAGATACCCAACCCGGTATTGAATCCAATATGCATCCTTTGCCTACATCTGTTGACCCTACTTATCAAGGGAGTGGAAAGCTAAAAGGGAAAGTAGCAATTATTTCAGGTGGAGATAGTGGAATTGGAAAGTCTGTAGCAATATATTTCGCAAAAGAGGGTGCACAAGTCTGCATTGTATATTTAGAAGAACATAGTGATGCAAACGAAACAAAGAGATTAGTTGAACAGGAAGGTGTTCAATGCCTCTTACTTCCAGGTGATATTGGAAAAGAAAATTTTTGCAAAGAAGTAGTTACTCAAACACTACATGTATTTGGAAAAATCGATATATTAGTGAACAATGCAGCGGAACAGCATCCACAACAAAGCATTATAAATATCTCTGCCCAACAGCTTGAAAATACCTTTCGAACCAATGTTTTCTCATACTTTTATTTAACAAAAGCTACATTGCCACATTTAAAAAGTGGAAGCACAATCATTAATACTTCATCGATTACTGCTTATGCAGGAAATGAAACTCTCCTTGACTATTCAGCATCTAAGGGTGCCATCGTTTCATTTACTAGATCATTATCCCAGCAGTTAGTTAAACAAGGAATAAGAGTAAACGGAGTAGCTCCAGGTCCCATATGGACACCCCTAATACCTTCAACCTTTACGAGTGAGGAGGTTGCTACATTTGGGGCAGATACCCCTATGATGCGACCTGGGCAACCTTGTGAACTAGCACCAAGCTATGTTTTCTTAGCTTCTGACGATTCAACTTATATGACAGGGCAAATGTTACATAGTAATGGTGGTAAAATAGTAAATGGTTAAGAATAGAGTTTCTTAACCATTTACTATTTCTGAAGTTTCTAATCCATTTGAGGTAATAGTATGCCAGAGGTCATACTCAATTACTATTCATCAAAAAAAAAAGAAGGGGATTCCCCCCCCTTACTTCGGTATCCCAATCGAATGCTTCTCCTGACAAGAATTCCTTTTAACTAACTGATGTGGTATGGTTATCCTTTTCACCAGCTCTGTTGGGTCTTGTATTTGTTGGATAAGACATTTTGCTGCCATGCAGCCAAGTTCGAAAATATTAATATCAACCGAAGTTAATGGTGGTCGCGATACTTCGGATAACATGAGATTATTAAAGCTGACAACAGAAATATCTTCAGGTACACGAATCTTCATCTCATCTAAAGTATTTAGTACACCCCATGCCATTAAATCATCAGCCACAACTAACGCTGTTGGAGGTTCTTCTAAAGCAAGCAATTCTTTTACTGCCTCTTGGCCACCTTCTTTTAGAAACTCTTCATGTACTATATACTCATCTCTATAAAGAAACCCTGAATTGCGTAAAGCCTTCTCATAACCTAATAATCTATCAATCGTCACAACCAAGTTTAAACTTCCACCTACAAAAGCAATTCTGTCATGTCCTAGTCCAATGAAGTACTCAGTTACTTCCTTTGCAGCTTTAAAATTATCGTTATCTACATGAGTGATAGAATCTGTTTCTTTAAATGGTTTTCCAATCACTGTGAAAGGAAACTCTCTTTTTTGAAGGTAAGTAATAATCTCATCATCCACTCTAGAGTATAATAAGACGATTCCATCTACTCTCTTACCTTGAACCATTTTTACTACACCTTTAAATATCTCATCCTCAGTTTCTCCTGTAGACATATATAAAGCATATTCCTTACCATGTGCAATTGTACTAATTCCTCTAAGAACCTCTGGAAAAAAGGGGTTTTGGAATACTTTATCCGCAGAGCTAGGCATGACAACTCCTATTGCCTGTGTTGTTTGATTAGCTAAACTCCTTGCATTAAAGTTTGGATGGTACCCCAGTTCCTCCATCGCTTCACGCACACGTATCTTTGTAAGATGACTAATCCTAGGACTATCAGCAATAACTCTTGAGACGGTGGAAGGAGCAACGCTAGCAAGTTTTGCAACTTCTTTTATGGTTACTGCCATATAGCCAACCCTCCCTCTCACTATTATTTTTTTGCGTTTTCAGTTTAGCTCCGACATTCTGTTTTAAAGAGTTGAAAGCAGATTATGTTTCTGATAACTATCTGTATGCACTAATGAAGATAAATCGTTAACTATTCTTCTTTTCCATGTCCATGTCGCTTTTGACGTATAACTACCGCTAATAGAAATACTCCAAAACCTCCCAATACTCCTATCATCCCAAGCACGAAGGACCAATTTACACCTGACTTTGGACTAACTTGATAAATATTGGCTGTTTCTCTATCCATAATAATATTGTATTTCTTTTGTTCCGACCTGACAATTTCATCACTTAGTAAAGCTCTTAATTCATTATCAATCCCGATTTCTTCAGCTTCAATCACTGCTGTTTTTGTTTCACTAGCATTATTTAATGCGAGAATTGTTACATCGTTTTTGTAAGTCCGTTTAAATACAGCGATGCCTTTCTCTTCATAAAGCATTTCAAAATCACCATAGCGAAGAGATGGAAATTCTTTTCGTATTTTCGCTAACTTGGAAATATGATCTATAATTACTTTATCAGTGCGGAACGCCATCATTCTACGATTATCTGGATCTGGACCACCATCAATTGCAATCTCTGTTCCATAGTAAATAATGGGGATTCCAGGAGCACCATATAGATAAGTTAGTGCCAGCTTTAGCCTTGTTTCAGGATTTTGTCTCTTTTGAAGTACTTCTCGAGTAAATCTTGGATTATCATGATTATCAAGGAATGTCCCTAATAAATAAGGCTTTTCATAGAATGCCAGATTTCTCGTCCAAATTTTATATAACCAGTCGAGTGGTTGATCTGGTTCACGGAATGTTTTAACCAATTCCTTATAAAGTGGATAATCAACAAATCCGTCGATACCACTTTCGCCATATGAAGCCACATAGCGAGGATCATTATTCCACACTTCACCAATGAGATAAAAGTCCTCTTTAATACTCTTAACTTCCTTAGAAAACTTCGTCCAGAACGATTTAGGAACATGCCTTACTGTATCTAATCGATATCCATCAATATCAGTTTCGGTAATCCACCATTTCGCCATATCCAATAAATACTTTTCTACTTCTGGGTTTTCTTGTGCTAAATCTGGAAGACCAAAAAGTTGTCCCTTTTCTATATCTTCTTGATTATCCCAGTTCGTTATATCCCTTCTCTCATGAAACCAATTGTCTTTATTAGGATCATTTAAGAACGGATGCTTATAGCCAGTATGATTAACAACTAAATCTAATATAACTTTGATGTCTTTATTATGTGCCTCTTCAACTAGTGTTTTAACATCTTCTAATGTTCCAAAATGTTCTTCAACTTCGTAAAAATCCTCAGTCCAGTATCCGTGGTACCCTTTTTCTTCATTTTTCACAATGGGCGTTAACCAAATGGCTGTAAAACCCATATCCTTAATGTAATCAAGTTTATCAATTATTCCTTTTAAATCGCCACCATGATAGGCTAAAGGGTCATTGATATTCACTTCGAAATCATTATTAATGTCTCCATTGTTAAAACGGTCAACCATAATGAAATATATTAATTCACCCTGCCAACTTCGCTCTTCTTTTTCATCAGCCTTACCTTGTAGACCGTAAAAAAGAAGAAACGGGATAAGCATTAACAACACCTTTTTGCTCATACTCCGTTCCTCCTCTATAAATGTTTTTTTAACCCTTTGTACCGCCTGCTGTTAACCCAGATACAAAATATCTCTGAAATGCTAAGAATAAAATAGCAATAGGAATTGCTATCAAGACTGATCCTGCAGCAAATTTTGTGAATTCATTACCAAATTGATCTGAAATTAGTTCATATAATCCTACAGCCAAGGTGAATTTCTCTTCTGATCTCAGTATAATACGAGCCAAGATAAAATCCCCAAAAGGAGCAATAAATGTAAATAGAGATACAACTGCTATGATTGGTTTGGCTAATGGCATGATAATTTGCCAGAAAATTCGTATATGTCCTGCTCCGTCCATTCTTGCAGATTCATCCAACTCTTTTGGAATCGTATCTAAATATCCCTTCATCAAGTATGTGTTCATTGGAATTGAACCACCTACATATAAAAGAATCAATGCAAGATGTGTATTTATCGTTTTTGTGATTAGAGCTAGTACAAAAATAGCAATTAAAGCTGCAAAGTTAGGAATCATTTGTAAGATTAAAAACGTCATTAAACCATTTTTTCTTCCATAAAAACGATACCTAGAAAACGAATAAGCAGTAAAGCTTACTAAAATCACAGAAAATATCATAGTTAAAATAGAAATTTTCAAGGAATTCATATACCAAATAGTATAATCAATTTTACCTGAAAATAAATATTGGTAGTGGGCAAGAGTTGGGTTTTCAGGAATAATACTTGAGCCTGATAGACTATTTCCTGGATTAAAAGAAGAACCAATAATCCAAACAACAGGATACAATATTATGGCAAACATAAATAAAATAACTAAATACGATAGGGAAAGACGAATTAATTTTTGTTTTTTTATATTCATATTACATCATATCCTCTTCTTGGAATGACTTTGTTCTTCGGAATTGCCATAAAGCCACTGAAATAATGATTAATGAAAGTATCATTGTTATGGCGGCAGCCTTAGAATATTGTTGAGATGTCATAGTTAATTTATAAATCCATGATATTAAGATATCAGTGCCTCCGGCATTTTGCCCCGAGACAGCTGGACCACCACCATTAAACAGGAAAATAACATTAAAGTTATTAAAATTAAACGTATACTGAGTAATAATAATTGGAGCTGTAGCAAACAAAACTAAAGGTAAGGTAATCTTTACGAACTTTTGCCAAATAGATGCGCCATCTACTGTAGCTGCCTCATATAATTCATCAGGTATTGATTGCAGAACTCCAGTGGTCATAGCAAAAATAAACGGAAAGCCTAACCAACTTTGAATGAAGATTAACGCTAAGCGTGTCCAATTCGCCTCTGTCATCCAATGTACAGCATCTATCCCAAAGAATGCTAAGATATCTGTGTTTATAGTACCAAATGACTCATTAAACATCCCTGCGAAAACAAGTATAGATACGAATGCAGGGATTGCCCAAGGTAGGATGAATACCGTACGAACAATTGATTTCCCTTTAAGGTCCTTCTGGTTTACAAGAATCGCCAAAAATACACCGAGTGCAACCTGAAGAGTGGTAGCACCAAAAGTCCATATTATTGTCCATGCAAACACACTTATAAATGTTTCTCTCCACAGATCTAATTTAAAAATATCAATATAATTTTGAAAGCCTATCCAATCGACTAAGCTTGCTGGAGGAGAATGATAAAGATCATAGTTTGTAAATGATAGAAGGACTAAGAAAACAATGGGGAATATTACGACGAAAATTAATAGTAAAAACCCAGGCGATATCATTAAATACGGAAAGCCATTATCAATTAAATTATGATATTGTTCCTTTACAGAACTAAGTGACATTCCTTCATCTCTCTTTTTTCCATTCCGATAAGCGTCAATAAGATTAAACACAAAAAAAGCTACTCCAAAAAGGAGAACTATTAAAGCCAGGATTCCTTCAACTAGTAAAAAGATTGAGTGGTCTCTAGGTAACTTTTCACCTAAAGTAAATAAACCCCATAGTCCAAGGTTTATAATATCCTTTGTGACAACAAAGAATGAAAGGGCAAGTAATAAAAATATAACCCCTTTAACTATTTGGCGGTTAAAAAACTGTCCAAATCCAGGGATAATGGATAGAAGCAAAGCTGTCTTACGATGATTTGATTTATGTGTTGGTTCCATAATACTATGGCATCCCCTTTCTAAACAGACCCTTTATAAAGAGATAAACAGTACCTCTATTATAGAGGTACCGCTTTTTTATTTATTAATTTATTTATTTGGATGGTTTGTTTCAATATTAGTTTGAATTGTTTTTACTGCATCATCAAGAGCTGCCTTTGGTTCAGTTTTTTGTGATGCAACTAGTTGTAACGCACTTGCCATTGGTCCCCAAACCTCTCCCATTTCTGGAATATTAGGCATTGGTACCGCTCGTGAAGATTGAACAGCAACTGCTTTTGCTCCCTCGTTTTCAGCGATTACAGGATCATTAATCAATGTTTTCACTGGAGGAATTTCAGCTGTCAATTCATAACGGATCTTTGCATTTTCTTCATTTGTTACCCACTCAACAAATTTCGTAGCCCAATAAGGATTTTTCGAGTAAGAAGTTACATGCCAACCCTTAACACCCATAAATGTTTGTGGGTATTCACCGTTAGGAAGCTTCGGAAGTGGAGCTGCTCCATAATCGATTCCAGCGTCTTTCAAGCCTTGGAATGCCCAAGGACCATCCATTGTTGATGCAACCTTACCTTCGTTGAATAAACCTTCCTTAGCAGATCCACCACTTTCCCCAATAATTCCTGAAGGGAAAACATTTTTGTACCATTTTTGGATATATGCTGCACCTTCTACAGCACCTTCATTGTTTAAACCTAAATCATCACGGTCAAGAGCTCCGTCGTTATTTTGGAAAACATATCCACCATATCCAGCAAGAACTGCATATCCAAAATAGAAGTTATCCCAAAGTGCCAAAAATCCATATTGACCTTCTGGAGTTTTGTTTGAAAGTTCAAATAGTTCATCAAAAGATTCTGGAGCTTTGTCCATTAGTGCTTTATTATAGATGAAAATTGGCGTTTCAGTTGCTTTTGGTAAACCGTAAAGCTCACCTTTAAACATTTGAGCTGTAATAGAAGATTCAGTAAATGTATCAATTACTGATTCATCAACTTTAATTGGAATAATTTGTCCTGTTACAGCATGTAGACCAATTTGGTCATGTGGAAGAGTTACAACATCAGGTCCGGTTCCAGCTGGTCCATCAAGTGGAAGCTGTTCGCGAATTTCATCCGCCATACCTAACTCCTTGTATTCTACATCAATACCATATTCAGCAGTAAAGGATTCAATAGCCTTTTCAAGAGCTTTAGCTTTTTCCTTATCTTCCCAAACAATAAGTTTTTCTGGCTTTTCTGGAAGATCACCAGTAGTAGCTGTATCGTCCGTATCTTTAGGCTCTTCTGCATTATCTTGTGGTCCACATGCAGCTAGTACACCAAGTGATAAAATCATAATCATAAAAATCGACAAGAATTTTTTCATTTTGACCCCTCCGTCATTTAATAAGTATTAATCCCTTGTACAAACGCTTGCACAACTATGTATAAATCTATTTATGAAAACGATTGCACGAGGTACTTTAATTTCTATTATACATTCTATTTTATCTTTGACAACTACTTTTTATTAAACAATATATCGAGAAAAATGTTCCAATATATGATTTACTTGATATAGCTCAATATTATTGACTTTCAAATCTTCTTCTACTACCATAAAAAGAAGGCAATCGTTTGCACAATCTTTATATAGAAAGGGTTGATCATTATGTTAAAAGAAGCTATCTATCATAGACCGAAAAATAACTATGCCTATGCATATAATGACACCACACTACATATACGGCTTCGTACAAAAAAAGAAGACGTAACAAGTGTGGATCTCCTTTTCGGCGATCCATACAATTGGAAAGAAGTCGCACCTAAAATGCACCAATGGCAGATGGAAGAGATTCCTATGGTAAAAAGCGGATCAGATGATTTATTTGATTATTGGTTCGTTGATATAAAGCCACCGTTTAGAAGACTCCGGTATGGGTTTAAATTGACGGATGATACCGAAACATTATTCTTCACCGAAAAGGGTTTTTACAAAGAGCAACCAATAGACGATACTGCTTATTATTTTTGTTTTCCTTTCTTAAATAAAATTGACGTATTTCAAGCACCAAGTTGGGTAAAGGAAACAGTTTGGTATCAAATATTCCCAGAAAGATTTGCAAATGGTGACGCTTCAATTAATCCTCCTGAAACTCTTCCTTGGGGTAGTACTGAGCCTAAATTCAACAATTTTTTTGGTGGGGATTTTGAAGGCATAATTCAGCACATAGATCATTTGGTTGAGCTCGGTATTACTGGTCTCTATTTTACTCCAATCTTTAAGGCAAAATCAAATCACAAATATGACACGATTGATTATATGGAAATTGACCCACAGTTCGGAGATAAAGAAACATTTCGTCGTTTAGTTGATACTTGTCATAACCATGGTATTAAGGTCATGCTTGATGCAGTCTTCAACCATTGTGGTTTCCACTTCCCTCAATTTCAAGATGTATTAATAAATGGAGAAACTTCTATATATAAAGACTGGTTCCACCTTCGTGAATTTCCGATTGTAACAGAGCCAGTGCCTAACTATGATACATTTGCTTTTGAAAAAAACATGCCAAAATTGGATACTGAAAATGAAGAAGTCAAGAACTACTTATTAGAGGTTGGTCGTTATTGGGTTCGTGAGTTTAATATTGATGGTTGGAGATTAGATGTTGCTAATGAGGTTGATCATCAATTTTGGAGAGAATTCCGTCAAGCGGTCAAATCTGTCAAGCCGGATGTCTATATTTTAGGAGAAATTTGGCATGATTCAATGCCTTGGTTGCAAGGTGATCAGTTTGATGCAGTAATGAATTATCCATTTACAAATGGCGCTCTTCAATACTTTGCAAAGGGGACTGTTACTGCAACAGAATTCACAAACATCATTTCGAATGTCCTTCACTCTTATCCAATAAATGTAAATGAAGTACAATTCAATCTTTTAGATAGTCATGATACACCAAGAATATTAACAATTTGTGAAAATAACATAGAAAAAGTAAAACTTCTATATCTATTCCAATTATCCTTTGTTGGGACTCCTTGTATTTATTACGGAGATGAAATTGGTATGACCGGTGGGCAGGATCCAGGTTGCAGAAAGTGTATGGTTTGGGATAAGTCAGAACAAAATGTCGACCTATTCGAACATGTAAAGAAATTAATTCACCTTCGGAAATCAATGGCCTCTTTCGGAAATCAAGGAATATTTGAGTTTATTGAGGCAAATGATGAGACGAACCATATCATGTACCGTAAATCATTCAATGACGAAAAATTACTCTTTGTTGTAAATAATTCTCTGGACAAAATAACTGTAGAACTACCAAACAGTTCTAAAAAATATACTAATATTTGGTGTAAAGGTGAAAGTGTTACTAGCAATACCATTGAACTATCTTCATATGGATTTGTGATATTACAAGAGAGTTAAAATTAAGGGACTGCCTATATACCTATGGCAGCCCCTTAATTATTGCTTTTTTGTTATAAATGTTAATTATTAAATACACTCATCTCAAGACCGTTGAACAATTCTTCTATACTCCATCGGCGAAATCCCCTCAAACTTTCTAAATACCTTTGAAAAATAGCCTTGGTCTTCCATCCCAACTTCCTTGCAAATCGAAGAAATTTTCACATTACTTTTTGACAACAATGATTTAGCTTGCGATATTCGGTATTGAAACAAATAATGAGTTGGACTAATCCCTATGGTTTTTTGTACACACCTTGTAATGTAGTCTGGATGAAGGTGAAGTTGCTTAGACATAAGTGTCATATTAAAAGCCTTATTATAATTTCCACGAATATATATCAGGACCTCCTCACAAACTTGCTCTGCAGCCGTTGGAATCTGCATCGCTTGTTTTTGAAGCTGTAGCATGAAATCTTGGAACATTATTTGTTGTCGCAAATGATAATCAGGAGTTTGGTCATTTCCAATTTGAATCACTTTCATCAAATTTTGCTCCATCATATCCCTTTGTTGGAAGGAATTATATTGAGGTATATAAAACATAAATTGTGTAGGCTCTTCAAATGTCCCTTCCTTTTCTAAAATATTTTTCCATTTTAAATTTGTTCTATATTCACTTTTATAAGCTCCATGTACCAAGAAATGTAGCCATATATAGTTAGTCTCTTCCATACATCCCTTATGGCCAAAATGCTCAACACCAGGTACAAGAATGAGATATTCACCTTCATTTATTTCAAACTGTTTTTCACCTTCTGTAATGGATAATGTTCCTTTTTTAACATATAACAAATCAAACACACTATAATTTCGTCTAATATGCTTTTTTCCTTTTGAAAATATAGCTTCTCCACCCTTTATAAACGTTGGAAATGGAGGTATCTGAAATGATAAATGATTCATAAATATCTCCTTATAAGTCGTAATAATACAAATTCTATCGTTATATTCTCTTTTAATTATACTCTATCCCATATAAAATAGAGAATGTTATTCTGGTTTTGAAAAAGAGTTTGTTTATTACAGGTACAGGATAACCTCTATCAACAGGGTGCCAGATGTGTCACAAACCTTTCTAATCATCTTCGATTAGAAAGCAACAACAAATTCTTATATTTAAACTATACATATAACACTTACGCATTAGTAAGTCGGGATTTTCACATAAAAAGTTCAAATTGATATTTTGAGGTGGTTCTATTGACAAAAATTCAAGACAAACAAGATATTAAAAAGATGACCCTATTTGCATTGACTTGGCCAATCTTCATTGAGATCTTACTTCATATGTTAATGGGAAATGCTGACACACTTATGCTCAGTCAATACTCTGATAATTCAGTTGCAGCAGTTGGTATTTCAAGTCAAATTTTAGGGCTAGTTATTGTTATGTTTGGATTTGTAGCAATAGGTACATCCGTTTTAATATCACAGCATTTAGGTGCCAATGAACAAAAATCGGCACGAGAAATTGCTGTCATATCAATAGCAGGAAATTTATTATTTGGAGCAATCTTAAGCTTACTTTTATACTTTTTTGGAACCAACTTCTTAAACCTTATGGGAGTACCACCCGAGTTAATGAACGAGGCCCACTCTTATTTAGTGGTCGTCGGTGGATTCTCGGTGATACAGGCAATCATTATGACCATAAGCTCCATCATTCGTAGCTATGGCTTTACAAAGGACTCTATGTATATCACGATTGGTATGAATATCCTTAATGTGATAGGAAACTATCTGTTTATTTTTGGTCCTTTTGGGATTCCAGTATTAGGGGTAGAAGGAGTTGCTATTTCCACAGTCTTTAGCAGATTCATTGGACTTATTGTCTTAATTTATTTACTTATTAAACGGACTCAAGGGTCTCTTCCCTTTTCTGAAATTTTCAATTTGCCTTTAAGTCACTCAAAAAATCTTTTAAAAATAGGGATTCCCTCTGCAGGCGAGCATTTAATGTATAATGCGACTCAAATTGTAATTACTTACTTTATTACTATGATGGGAACTGAAGCCCTAACTACCAAAGTTTATACACAAAATATCATGATGTTTATTTTTTTATTTAGCATCTCAATAAGTCAAGGTACACAAATTATTATTGGACATATGATTGGAGCGAAAAAATATGAGGACGCGTATATTCGGTGTATCAACAGCTTAAAACTCGCTGTTTTAATATCCTTTTGTTGCGCAATTGTTATTAGTATTTTCTCAAAGCCTTTCTTCAGTATTTTTACAGATAATCAATCAGTCATTGAACTAGGTAGTATTCTTATCATGCTAACAGTCATTCTTGAGCCTGGACGTTCGTTTAACCTAGTTGTGATTAGTTCATTACGCGCCGCTGGTGATGTTAAATTTCCAGTTTATATCGGAATATTGTCAATGTGGGGGGTCAGCGTTACTATTTCTTATCTTTTGGGAATACACTATGCCTTTGGATTGATTGGTATATGGGTATCCTTTATTGCGGATGAATGGCTTAGAGGAATTATTATGCTTCGTAGATGGAAATCAAGAAAATGGATACAAAAAAAGTTCATCAATTAAGAAGAGTAGCTACTATACTATTGAAAGGTGTAGATAGGGATGGATGATTCTTTTCATAAACGTCAAAAAACAACATTATCATAGATACCTTTTTTGTAGCGAAATATGTAAGAATCCTCATATGCTAAAAAAATTAACGAGGATGCTCACCTACAGCCCCGTGAAGAGTAAGCATCCTCGAGCAGTAATCAACTTACCCGATTATTAGTGTTCAATTAGTATAAAAGCAAAATATCCGAAAACAGTCTTTTGTCCAGAAAGTCGTTTAAATAAAATTTTACAATAGGTCAATTATTCTTTTATGTTAATTCCATATCTATTGAACCAAACATGGATTTGAGCTAAGTGTGCTAGTAATTGTGGACCCGTCATTAGTTGACCAAACCATGGGACTTTAAAGGCTCTCCCCTCAGATTCTACTATATTTTTCAATTTCTCTGCTTCAAAAAAATGATGTAGTGCAGAGGATTTATCTGCTAATATCTCCTCCATCCAACTTTTAACTGATTTTGTATAGTTGGGATTATGGGTTTTTGGATAAGGACTTTTTTTTCGATATAGAACATCATTAGGAAGTAACCCTTCTAATGCTTTTCTTAAAATCCCTTTTTCCTTGTTTCCATACATTTTCATATTCCATGGAATATTCCAGACATATTCTACTAATCTGTGATCAGCGAACGGTACTCTCACTTCTAAACTAGCCCCCATACTCATACGATCCTTCCGATCTAAGAGGGTGCTCATAAACCAAATCATATTTAAATAAAATAATTCTCTTCTACTCGCATCTAAAGATGATTCCCCTTCAAGTATAGGTGTTTCTCTCACTGTCTCCTGATAACGATCTTGAACATATTGTTTTAAGTTTAACTTTTTTTCCCAATAAGTATGAAGTAGATCTACTCGAAGTTCAGTGGATCTCATCCAAGGGAAATTCCTTGAGGCTAAATCCTCCGTCCGGTGAAACCATGGATATCCACCAAATATTTCATCTGCACACTCTCCAGATAACCCAACAACAAACTTTTGTTTAATTTCCTTGCAGAACCATAATAATGAAGAATCAACATCAGCCATTCCAGGCAGATCACGTACATAAACAGCATCAGATAAATGATCGACTAATTGGTCCGTCTTTATGATTGAACGATGATGAACCGTATTAAAGGCATCGGTCATCAACTTAATCCAATGTTGATCTGAATTAGGTTGAAATTCATTTGATTTAAAATATTTTTCATTATCTTCATAATCAATTGAGTACGTATGAAGAGGACTTTTACCTTCATTTTTAAAAACATTTGATGCAATAGCTGTGATGGCACTAGAATCTAGTCCACCTGATAAGAAAGTACAAACTGGTACATCCGAAACCAGCTGTCTTTTAACCGCATCGGTAAACAAAGTACGCACTTTTTCTGCTGTTTCCTCAACATTGTCAGTGTGAGTTTCACTTACAACATTCCAATATCGCCAGACCTTTAACCCAGTTTTTGTGAAGGTCATTGCATGTGCCGGACGAAGCTCCTGTATCCCTAAAAATACTCCATGACCTGGTGTCCGTGATGGACCAAGACCAAATACTTCTGATAATCCATCAATACCAATCTCTGCTTTAACTTTATGATGCGCTAAAATCGCCTTAATTTCTGACCCGAATATCAAATTTCCATTTTGTTCATAGTAAAAAAGAGGCTTTACTCCCAATCGATCTCTTCCAATAAATAGCTTATCCTTTTCTTCATCCCAAACAGCAAATGCAAATATTCCATTCAAATATTCAACACATTGCTCCTGCCATTCAATATAGGCATTCAACAATACTTCTGTGTCAGAATGAGATTGGAATGTATAACCCTTGGATAGTAACTCTTTACGTATGTCCTCCGTATTGTATAGTTCACCGTTATAACAAATTGTGTAAGAGTAATCACCCTTTTTTCTCGTCATCGGCTGCTTTCCACCTAATATATCAACAACAGCTAAACGTTTATGTCCAAAAGCAATATTCTTTTTTATCCATACATTCGTATCATCTGGACCACGACGCGATAATGTCTCGACCATTTTACCCAATATTTTCGATTCATTTTCTAATGATTGTTGGAAGGATGCCCATCCAGTTATTCCGCACATATACATCTTCCTTTCATGAGTTCTATCCTGCCCAAAGCAAAACACTGATTCCATTGTATGCTTCAATCTATAAAACGATTCTTTAATGAAGATTGTCTACACATATACAACACTCACATTTTTCATAGGCTACCCTGAAAATAAGGGGATCTTCGTTCCAGAACACTCGCTTTCCGTGGGGCGGGCGGTGAGCCCCTCGGCGATAGCGCCTTCAGGTCTCACCTGTCCCGCTAGTCCCACAGGACTTTGAATAGGCTTCCATGAA
>JBFILZ010000007.1:0-50240 GCA_041611945.1 Bacillus sp. (in: firmicutes) | reverse complement strand
TGTCAATATGTCAAATTTAATGGGGGCTAAGGTTGTTTTAACTGGTATAAAGCACGCGGTAGCGATTACCCTCGTTGATTTGGGTATTCATCTTAGTGGTGTTCCAACAGCTCTCGATCTTGAAAAAGGTCTTGAAAAGCTTCAACAAGAATTGGGGGAATGAAAATGGGAAACCAATCTTGTGTAAAAATTATAACTGAATGGGACATCGTAGCTGCAAGGCAGCTTGGTAGAGATATTGCGAAAAACCTAGGATTTGGTACAGTAGACCAAGCAAGAATCACGACGGCTATCTCCGAGTTAGCTCGGAATATATATTTATATTCAGAAGAAGGTGAAATTTGTATAGAGGAAGTTAATGGAGCGGGAGCATTGGGACTTAAAGTCGTAGCTACAGATAATGGTCCGGGAATTCCTGATATAAAAAAAGCGATGGAAGATGGATACTCTACTTCTGGAGGACTTGGCGCAGGCTTGCCTGGAGTGAAAAGGTTAATGGACGAATTCTCCATTGAATCTAAGGAGGGTATGGGAACAGAAATTGTAACAATAAAATGGATCCGATAGCCCAACTAAATGATTGTATTGATAGATAACTTAAAACTTTGTAGACATCAACCGATAAGTTTCTTGAAACCTGTTCGCAATCGTACGAAAAGGGGAGAGACCAGTGACGAATCAGCAAACAATGTTAAATAAATATGAGGAATTATTAACGAAATACCTTCGTGATTCGAATGAACAACTTTTATATAAGGGGCAGAAATTAAGTAGGAAGTCTATCGAAAATGATATTACCCCTGAAGAAATTATTGATATTCATAAAAAGGTTATACAAAACCTTCATCCAGAAATACCAAAAAAAGTTTTAGAGTCTTTTGATTTATTATTAGAAGTTATGATTGGATACGGGCTTGTATATAGAGAAAATCAAATGCTTAGGAATCAACAGCAAGAAATGAAAAGTGAAATGGAAATAGCCGCAAATGTCCAACAAACTCTACTAGGAACAACTATCCCAGAGGTTAGTGGAATGGATATAGGTGCAATTAGTGTTCCTGCAAAACAAATGAATGGTGACTATTTCAATTTTGTACTGGATGATAGTGGCTCAGTGAGTGTTGCTGTTGCTGATGTAATAGGAAAAGGAATTCCAGCTGCGCTATGTATGTCTATGATTAAATACGCGATGGATAG
Source organism: Bacillus sp. (in: firmicutes) (assembly GCA_041611945.1). Classification (GTDB taxonomy): domain Bacteria; phylum Bacillota; class Bacilli; order Bacillales; family SA4; genus Bacillus_BS. The sequence goes on along the minus strand of JBFILZ010000007.1, from coordinate 49,043 downwards.
TTTACCTGAATCTAGAAACCATCCGAGTTATGTTTTAGAGAATCTTAACAGAGTTGTTGAACAAAATGTTGATATTACAATGTTTATCACAATGTTTTATGGAATTTACGATACAAATACGAGTCAATTGACATACTCTTCAGCTGGACATGAGCCTGGATTCTTTTATTCATCCAAAAAAGATGAGTTCGTTGATATTGCTCCATCCGGCATGGTGCTCGGGGTTGATAAAACCATCAAGTACAAAGAGTTCAGTCATAAATTTGAGCAAAACGATATGATTGTTTTATTATCAGATGGTGTTACTGAATTAAGAACAGATGGAGGTTTCATTGAACGAGATGCAATTGTAAAAATTATTAGAAGAAATCTTCATTTGCCTGCACAGAAAATAGTTGAAGTGGTATTCAATGAATTTGAAAGACTTCAGGACTTTGAGCTAGGGGATGACTTCACTTTAATAATTTTAAGAAAGAAAGGTTTATCAAAGTAGACATCAGGGTAAATGAGACATATACCAATAAATACTTTTAATAAATACTATTAAATATAAAATAAATCTTCTCTATTATTGATTCAAAGGATGTGAAGTGATGGAATTGGATATTCAGCTCAAAATAAAACAAGATGAATTAACTAAAATTGTTTATGTTAAGGGGGAAATTGATGCTTTTACTGCTCCTAAGTTAAGGGATGAACTAGTTCCTTTAGCAGAAAAAGAAGGCGTCCCTTTAGTAATAGATTTAGGAGAAGTAGGCTATATTGATAGCACTGGGTTAGGTGTTTTTATAGGTGTATTAAAATTAACTAGAAGAAACAATAATACACTCAAATTAGTAGGATTAAACGACAGAGTGAAGAGGTTATTTACGATAACAGGACTACATGAGATTATTGATATTTCTGGAGGTGAGTAATACATGGAACGGCCTTTCGATTTTATTGAAATGAAGATCCCTTCGAAATCTGAATACTTAGGTGTGATTCGCCTTACTTTATCAGGAATAGCGAGCCGAATGGGATACACATATGGGGATATTGAAGATCTCAAAATAGCGACATCTGAGGCTGTAACAAATGCTGTTCACCATGCATATGAGGGTGAAAATGGGGAAATTACAATTGGGTTTGGTGTATTTGAAGATCACCTCCAAATTATAGTGTCAGATAGCGGTAAAAGTTTTGATTTAGATAAAATGAAAGATGAATTAGGTCCGTATAATCGTGAAACCTCAATTGATGGAATGAATGAAGGGGGTCTTGGACTATTCTTAATAGATTCGCTAATGGATGATGTCAAAATTAACAACCATGCTGGAGTAAGTGTGCTTATGAAAAAGTACATTCATAGAGAGCAGGTGAGACATGATGGAGATACCATCTCAACAAAGCAAACGGAGTAATGAGGTAATTGAATTAATAAAACAATTCCAAGAAACCAATGATGATGAAATTCAATCATTATTAGTTGTGAAATATAAATCTTTAGTCGAATCATTAGCTTATAAGTATTCAAGAGGTCGTAATATCCACGAGGACATTGTTCAAGTTGGGATGATTGGTTTGCTTGGTGCAATAAAGCGGTATGATCCTCAATTCGGAAAAGGATTTGAGGCTTTTGCTATACCCACAATTATTGGTGAAATAAAACGTTTTCTGCGTGATAAAACATGGAGTATCCATGTGCCACGAAGAATTAAAGAACTAGGCCCAAAGATAAAAAAGGCTGTTGAAACGCTAACTTCCGACCTTCAACGATCTCCTAAAGTAACTGAAATTGCATCATATTTAGATGTGTCCGAGGAAGAAATTTTAGAAACAATGGAGATGGGTAAAAGTTACCAAGCGTTGTCTGTCGACCATACAATTGAAGCGGATTCGGACGGTAGTACAGTTACTTTACTTGATTTAATAGGTAATAAAGATACTGGTTACGAGAATGTAAATCGTAGAGTAGACCTAAATTCTTCATTAAATGTGTTAACGGAACAAGAGAGGCTCGTTTTATCCTATATTTTCCTCCGGAATTTAAGTCAAAAAGAAACAGGTGAGAAGATTGGAATCTCTCAAATGCATGTTTCTCGGTTACAAAGACGTGCCATTCTAAAGTTAAGACAGGCAATAGATGTAGATGTGGAAAGTTCGGAGTGTTTAACATGATTGAAAAAGTTATGGAGGAACAATTGGAGTTTTTCGCCTATCAAACATCTAAACGAGGTAAAAGTTGCTGTGGAGACAGTTATATCATCATCTCGGAGCAAGATTATACAATTATAGCAATAGCTGATGGATTAGGGAGTGGAGCGCAAGCTAAAAAAGCTTCATCTTCTGTTATTGATGTAATAAATCGATTTCATACCGACGATGTTCAATCACTCATAAATAAATGCAATGATTCAATGAAAGTGGGTCGTGGTGCTGCGGTCTCAATCGCCAAAATATATTACTCTACGAGTGAAGTTATTTGTGCAAGTGTTGGAAATGTGAGATTCACTACTATGTCCCCTTCTGGGAAATCTACATTTCCCCTTCCGAAAGCAGGGTTCCTTTCAGGTAGACCTCTAAATTATCTTATCCACAGATACCCATATGTCCCAGATTCCCTATTTTTAATGAATAGTGACGGAATTAAGATCGTGCCGAGTCGAGATCTATTGTATTACAAGAGTTGCTTGCAGGACTTAATCCATTATGTAGATAAAAAGAATACATACGAAGATGATGCCACTTTGGTGGTTGGGAAAATTAAACAAAGGAAACGTGAGTTTAGGAAGGAAATTTGTTAAAATAGATTCATCGTCAAAAATTAGGAGTGAATCTATTGGAAACAGTTATTGATAAGAGGCCATTTATAATTAAAAGTATATCAACACAACTAAAACTTAAAACAAAACAAGTTGAAAATGTTATAGAACTGTTAGAACAAGACAATACTGTTCCCTTTATAGCTAGATATAGAAAAGAAATAACGGGTGCGCTAGATGAAGTGGAAATAAGAGACATTATGGAGGCGTGGCAGTATCTCCAAAACTTAGAAAAAAGAAAAAATGAAGTAGTTAGGCTGATAGATGAGCAAGGTAAATTGAATGAGGATTTACGTTTATTGATTGAAAAGGCTGAGAAACTGCAAACAGTTGAAGATCTTTACCGTCCATATAAACAAAAGCGTCGTACTAAAGCTACGATTGCTAAAGAAAAGGGATTAGAGCCATTAGCGCTATGGCTGCTAGAGTTAACACAGAAAGATGTGCTAGAAGAGGCGGAAAATTACATATCATTGGAACATGAATTGTCAACAACTGAAGAGGTTTTACAAGGTGCAAACGACATTATAGCAGAAATGATCTCGGATGACCCTTCTTATCGTCAGTGGATTCGAACTACTACTTATAAAAATGGGAAAATAGTTACCTCTGTAAAAGATGAAGCAAAAGATGAAAAGCGTGTATATGAAATGTACTATGAATACGAGGAGCCAATTCAAAAGGCAGCGCCACATCGTATTTTGGCCTTTAACCGTGGAGAGAAAGAAGATGTATTAAAAGTATCCCTAGAGTCCCAGGCTGAAACATTCACAAAATATATTATTGATCGCGTGATAGGGAGAAAGCTTTCGCCTTCAAATAATTATGTTATATCTGCAATAGAGGATGGATATAAACGACTTATTCAGCCATCAATTGAACGTGAGATAAGAAAAGAACTTACAGAAAAATCAGAAGGCCAAGCTATTCATATTTTTTCGGAAAACTTAAGGAATTTATTATTGCAACCACCGCTAAAAGGAAGAACTGTGCTAGGAGTTGATCCTGCTTATAGAACTGGTTGTAAATTAGCGGTAGTAGATGATACGGGTAAGGTATTACATATTGATGTCATATATCCGCATCCTCCTAACAATAAGTTTGATGATGCAATGAAGAAATTTCTTAACATACTTAACGAATATCCAATTGAAATGATTGCTGTGGGAAATGGAACTGCATCAAGAGAAACTGAGCAATTTGTGACACAGATGATAAAGGAAAGTCAAAAGGATATTTACTATTTAATTGTGAATGAAGCAGGAGCGAGTGTTTATTCTGCATCTGATATTGCAAGGGAAGAATTTCCGAATTTAATGGTAGAAGAAAGAAGTGCGGTATCGATTGCAAGGAGACTTCAAGACCCACTTGCTGAATTAGTGAAAATTGATCCTAAGTCAGTTGGTGTTGGGCAATACCAACACGATGTTACTCAAAAAAAGTTAAATGATTCGCTTACTTTCGTTGTAGAAACGGTAGTAAATAAGGTTGGGGTCAATGTAAATACAGCATCTTCTTCTTTGTTACAATATGTGGCTGGATTGAGTAAAACAGTAGCCAATAATATAGTGAAAAAAAGGGATGAAAAAGGTAAGTACATAAATAGAAAAGACTTGAAAGATATCCCGCGTCTAGGCGCAAAAACATATGAGCAATGTATCGGTTTTTTGCGAATTCCAGAAGGAGAAAATCCGTTAGACCGTACATCAATACATCCGGAAAACTATAAAGTTGTCCTCTCGCTATTAAAAAAATTAGAATCATCCTTGGATGAAATAGGATCAAGTTCCTTGAATGAGAAACTTCAAGCGATTGATCCAATTGAGATGTCTCAACGATTAGATATAGGTGAATTGACTTTAAAAGATATAGTGGATTCACTTTCAAGGCCTGGTAGAGACCCGCGAGATGAACTGCCTAAGCCGTTATTGAAGAAGGACATCCTAAAACTAGACGATCTTGCGAATGGTATGGAACTTCAAGGCACGGTAAGGAATGTGGTCGATTTTGGTGCATTTATTGATATTGGAGTTAAGCAAGATGGTCTAGTTCATATATCCAAACTTAGCAACAAATTTGTTAAGCATCCATTAGATGTAGTGTCAGTTGGAGATGTTGTTACTGTATGGGTTGATGATGTTGATATGAAAAAGGGAAGAGTTGCTCTTACAATGTTAGGACCAAATCACCAAATCGTTTAAAATAGATACTTATAGAAAGAAGCATTGCTACTCTGAGCGATGCTTTTTTCTATAAAAATACCAACATTGGTTTAAAAGTCGAATTTGATAATGGTTTTTTTCATAGAAAGCACGAGTCATTTGATTTTTTAACCAAACAGGCATTGTTCATACCTCCTTAACAGTTATAATGAAGGATGTGTGTTACATTAGTATGAAATTGACACAGGAAGTGTGCCTATACCTATAGTTTTATGGAGTGATAAAAATGACAAATGATGATTTGCAAATCCTAGTGGAAGAGATTTCTAAAAAATTATTCCATCTTCCATTTCAACACAAAGCTACATATAATAATAAATTGAGAACTACAGGTGGGAGGTACATACTTCGCACGAACAATATAGAAATTAACCCGAAGTATCTAAATGAACTAGGTGTGGAAGAAGTAGTTGGAATTATAAAACATGAATTATGTCATTATCACCTTCACTTACAGGGTAAGGGTTATAAGCATAGAGATCTAGAATTTAAGCATCTTCTTAAAATTGTTGATGCGCCAAGGTATTGCTCTCCTTTGACTTCTACTACTCAAAAACGTCGTAGTGGATCCTATCGAATATATGAATGCTCAAAATGTAAGCAAGAATATAGAAGAAAAAAGAGGGTTAACACTGAAAAGTATGTTTGTGGGAATTGTAAAGGTAAGCTAAAAGAAGTAGTAGTTAAATTGCCTTGACTGATAAAAATAGATGTGATAAATTATAGAAACCGTCAAATGACTAGTCCTATAAAACTAGTGTTTTACCATAAGATAACAAGTTGACTTATTGTTAAACCTGTTATAATATATATAAGTCGTCGCTACTATTTAATATCAAGGCAAACGACGAATTAATATATTTTTTCAACGTTTTTTGATGAAATTAATAGTATTATTCCACCATAGCTCAGCGGTAGAGCATTCGGCTGTTAACCGAAGGGTCGTAGGTTCGAATCCTACTGGTGGAGCCATATATGGGGAAGTACTCAAGTGGCTGAAGAGGCGCCCCTGCTAAGGGTGTAGGTCGTTTACGCGGCGCGAGGGTTCAAATCCCTCCTTCTCCGCCATACGAACACATTATTAAATATTGGCCCATTGGTCAAGCGGTTAAGACACCGCCCTTTCACGGCGGTAACACGGGTTCGAATCCCGTATGGGTCATCATTGAAAAAACACTGCAAATTTTGCAGTGTTTTTTCAATATGGTTAATATTAATATAAAACTCCCAGTTTCGTTTCTTTTGAATGTGTGTCTTTAGACTTTCTATCCTTAAATAAAATTAGGAGTCGGCTATTTACTATATGGTTCTTTCTCATCAGGAGGTAAATCACCGAAAATAGTCATGCTTCCTTCTTCATCTAATATATCTTCATATACATTATGTTGGTGATTTGGATAAATCTTTACATTCTTACCTTCAATATCAGTACCAACAAAGTTCTCATAACTCTCAACATAACCTACTGACTCATCAGATTCAATATAAGATTGTTGATAATTCTCAACTTCGTTATCAATATCTGAAGGTGTCTCTGAGGTCCCGTAACGAGCCACCTCTTGCCACGAATCTTCTGCATCAAATGCCTCTACATCTGAATCGTCATACTCAAACTTTCCGAATCCTGGCTTTAAAATTTCTTCTTCTATAGGTCGTTGGTGTGATACAACTTGTTCAAGTGAATGATTCTTACAATACAGTACAGTAGGAATTGCGTTTAGTCGCTCAATCGGTATTTCTTGTCCACATTCCTTACATATCCCATACGTACCTTCATTAATTGCCTGAAGTGCTTGTTTAATATCTTTCAAATCTTCTTCCGTATGTTCATTTAATGCAAGATCTTTTTCACGTTCGTACAACTCAGTAGCATCATCTGCAGGGTGATTATCATAGCTAGATAATTCTCCAGTTGATTCATGGAATGCACCTTGCTCTAGTCCATAGTGTCCATATTGTTCAAAACGTTTTTCAATTGTCTTTTTTTCGAGTAATAGTTGATCTTGTAATTTCTTCAGTTGGAGAGCGCTAATCATTCATTTCCCTCCTTAATAAGAAGTTAATTGGTTCTGCATTGTTAGTATGTACATAATAGGACGAAATCATGGCATTAATTAAAAAAACAACCTACAGAATGTAGGTTGCCTTAAATCAAATATGAAATCACTAATCCTATTGAGAGTAATAATCCAAAAAGTGTATTAGTTTGAGCTGTTGCTTTCATGGCCGGCATCATCTGAAGTGGAAGTGATTTTCCAATAAAGCCTTTTGTCGCTTGAATGGACTTTGGTACACTAAGCATTACTAATAATAACCATGGAGATGATATTTCTAACAGGATTAATATTATCACCCATAAATATGAAACTGAAAACATGGAAGCAAGTAATGTAATTGCCTTTTTTCTCCCAACAAGTATAGCAATTGTCTTTCTGCCGTTCTCTTTATCACCATCTAAGTCACGAATATTATTGGCTAATAATATGGCACCAACTAAAATTGAAATAGGCATAGAGACGAGTACACTCTCTAATGTAACAGTACCTGATTGAACATAGAATGAAAGTAAAATAATTATATTTCCCATAAATAAGCCGGCTACTAATTCTCCGAAAGGAGTATAGGCTATTGGAACCGGTCCACCTGTATAAAAATACCCTACTGCCATACATATAGTACCAATTACTGCTAACCACCAGGTTGTTTGGATACAGATATATACTCCGATAAAAGCTGCGACTGCAAATAATATAAAAGCCAAATTCAATACAGTTTCAGGCTTCATTCCGTCACGCACAATAGCTCCTCCGATGCCAACAGAGCCTTCATGGTCTAAACCTCTTTTATAATCATAGTACTCATTTATCATATTTGTAGCTGCCTGAATAATTAAGCAGGCGAGCAACATCATAATAAATAAGTTTACATTTATATTTGTATACGGCAAGGCTAATGCTGTTCCGATAAAAACCGGTACAAAAGCTGCTGTAAGTGTATGTGGCCTTGTTAATGTCCACCAAACACGCCAATTAATTTTTTTTGGAATTTTTTCTGGTCTCCTTGTTGTTTCTGGTTGCATATAAGCCCCACCTTTGTACTTTCTAATATTCATATTAAGTTTAGGAGAAGACCATTGGTGTGTCAACGTTTTTATATAGGAATAATCATCATGATTTTACAACATTTGAAACGTTTTCCTTTATGGAAATGAGTAAACAATATACAATAGAAAGATAACGGTTTAATTAAAGTGTAATCCATTGACAGCAAAGTTTGTCAGGTGTATTTTTATATAGTTAATTAAAAGAATAAAAGAATGGATATAGATTTACAAGGTATAGGGGGATTTGCATGGTAACCATTCAACAAAGTTCAATTCAGGGTGTTATCGTGGAAGGAATTAATAAGTCAAAAAGATGTGGACAGCCTATTCTTATTAGCTCTACAACGAATATTGATTCTATTGACCCTATCCTATTTTATAAGGCAGGTAAGGATTTATTTACTGGAGAACGCTTTTTTTGGAAGGAGCCTAACCAGCAAATTACGTATGTTGGATTAGGTGCAGCACAAATTATTGAAACATTTGATTCTTCAACAAATCGATTTGGCCAGGTAAAAGAAAAGTGGGATAACTTGTTGCAATCATCTGTTATTAGTAATAGATCAATAATTGGTCCATTACTCTTTGGTGGTTTTTCATTTGATCCAAAGAAAGAAAGTACAGATCTTTGGAAGGATTTTTCTGAATCTAAATTTTATTTACCCAAATATATGCTTACTATTGAAAACGATAACACTTGGTTAACGGTAAATGTCATTGTTACTTCCTTAGATGAGCCCAATAATGTCCACAAGAAAATTGAAGAGAATAGACGGCAACTCTTGATAAATTCTCGCAAGGGACAAAATTATTCAAGTTTGCATGATTTCACAGAAAATGAAGTTGAAGTCGATGAGTGGATGAAGTCTGTAGATACCGTTATTTCACAGATAAATCAGGGGAAACTTGAAAAGGCAGTACTTGCAAGAGAGCTAAAACTACATTCAAATGAAGAATTCAATATATCATCTATTTTGTTTCACCTTCAAGAAAATCAACCAAATAGCTATGTATTTGCTATTGAAAGTGGTAATTCGACCTTTATTGGTTCTACTCCTGAGCGTTTACTTAAAAAAGAGGGTAAGCGGATTCTCTCCACATGTTTAGCAGGCTCGATAAAAAGAGGGGATACTAGTGAAGAGGACAGGAAATTAGAGAAAACATTACTTGGTGATAGTAAAAATCTTAAGGAACATCAATTTGTTGTTCAAATGATTTCAGATGAGCTGAATAAAGTTTGTCTAAATGTGACTAAGCCAGATCATCCTACTATTTTTAAAGCGAAGAATATTCAACATCTATATACTCCCATCATCGGAAATGTAACAGATGATGTTCATTTATTATCTATTGTTAAACGACTTCATCCAACTCCTGCATTGGGAGGATTCCCCCAAGATAAGGCATTACACGCAATTAGAGAGCATGAATTATTGGACCGTGGGTGGTATGCTGGACCAATAGGGTGGATTGATGCGGAAGGGAATGGAGAGTTTGCAGTAGCTATTAGGTCGGGGCTAATTCAAGCTAAAGAAGCGGCGCTTTTTGCAGGATGTGGAATTGTAGAAAAATCTGAGCCGATTAAAGAATATGAAGAAACCCAAATTAAGTTAAAACCTATGCTGACAGCAATAGGAGGAAAGTTATATGAGTAGTAATACAGCTCTTACAAATTATTTATCAAGTTTTATAGGGGAAATGGTTCAATCAGGTGTTGAGGATGTGGTGATCAGCCCGGGATCAAGATCGACTCCACTTGCCTTAATGATGGCTGAGCACCCATTATTAAAAATATGGATTAATATCGATGAACGATCAGCAGCATTTTTCGCCTTAGGTATAGCAAAGGCTTCACTTAGACCTGTCGCACTATTATGTACATCTGGAACAGCTGCAGCCAATTATTATCCAGCAATCGTAGAAGCTACTTATTCGAGAATTCCATTAATCGTACTAACAGCTGATCGTCCACATGAGCTAAGAGATGTCGGCGCACCTCAAGCAATAGATCAAATTAATCTGTTCGGAAAATATAGTAAATGGTTTGTGGAAATGGGAATACCAGAAGATACTCCTAACATGCTCAATTATGCTAGTAATGTGGCCAGTAGGGCCGTTTTTACAGCTACTTCTTCACCTGAAGGAGTCGTTCATTTGAATTTTCCTCTACGAGAACCACTTGTTCCGAATTTTCAAGAATTGACTTGGGACAAGGCTTGGCAAAGAAAAGAAGTTATTAGCAGAGATAAAGATACATTACCCAAAAAACTTGTTCCGATACTAAAGGAGCTTCAAAAATTCGAAAACGGAATTATTGTATGCGGACCCCAAGATCGAAATGGGTTTGCTTTTGCTGTGACAGAACTTGCAGAGCATTTAGGGTTCCCTATCATTGCCGATCCTCTATCACAGTTGAGAAGTGGAATTCATTCTAAAGAAATGATCATTGATTGCTACGATTCCATATTAAAAAGCAAGAAATTATTCGAAGTATTAAAACCTGATGTGATTATTCGGTTCGGAGCAATGCCTGTTTCGAAATTATTGACGCAATTGATTTCACAGTCACAAGCTACTTTTCATTTGGTTATTGATGAAGCAGAGGGTAGGAGAGACCCTACTATGGTTGCTACGCATTTTATATATATGAATGAAATTGATTTCTGTAAAGAAGTCACACTCCTACATAGAAGAGAAAAAAGAAGTGAATATCTTAGTAAATGGAAGAAAGCTAATGAGATTACCAAACCAATCTTACAGTCAAAGCTAACTGAATTTTATTTTGAAGGCGATGTAGTAAGGTACTTGGTACCGAAACTAGAAGATAAGATGAGCTTATTTATTGGTAATAGTATGCCTATCCGTGATATTGATACGTTTTTCTTTGCTAACGAAAAAAATATTAGAATGTTTGCAAACAGAGGTGCAAATGGGATTGATGGTACTATTTCAACGGCACTAGGTATTAATACGCATGAAAAAAGACTAGTTCTCTTAGTTGGAGACTTAACATTTTTTCATGATTTAAATGGGCTATTAATTAGTAAGCAGTATTCATTACCTATTACTATTATTATTGTGAATAATAATGGTGGTGGGATTTTCTCCTTTCTACCACAAGCTAAGGAAGAAAAACACTTTGAACATTTATTCGGAACACCTATTGATTTAGATTACCAAAAAGTAGTGGAGATGTATGGTGGAAGTTTTTCAAGAGTCAAATCATGGGATGAGTTTGAAACTGTTCTTTCAATTAGTTTTAAGTCAGAAAATTTATCGGTTATTGAGGTGCCCTCTGCTCCACGTAATGAAAATGTAGTCCTTCATCGTCAACTTTGGGACAAAGTAGTAGAAAATATTGATTTACACTTTTAAGGAATGGATAATATGTACATAAAATTGAATGGTGTTACTTATTCCTATATGATAAGAGGGAGAGGTCCTGCTATTGTACTTCTTCATGGATTCACTGGCTGTAAGGAAAATTGGGAATTCTTATCCAAAAAGCTAACTGATCGTTTTACAGTCATAACGATTGATCTAATTGGACATGGGAAAACAGATTCACCTTTAGATACAGAAAGATACCTGATGCAACATGTTTGCCGGGATCTAAACACTCTACTCGACAAACTAGAAATTAACGCAGCTCATTTTCTAGGGTATTCGATGGGTGGGAGAGTGGCACTTGCATTTTCTGTTATGTATCCCTCACGTGTAATATCTCTGATTTTAGAAAGTAGTTCCCCTGGCTTGCAATCAGAGGAAGCAAAACAAGCAAGAATAACTGCAGATGATAAACTGGCTAGTGATATCTTAAGCCATGGGATTGTAGATTTTGTTGCTAATTGGCAAGAAATTTCCTTATTTCGTTCTCAAAAAAAATTACCTCAAGTAATACAAGACAGAATAAGAATACAGAGGTTGAGTAATGGCACGCTAGGTTTATCTAATAGCTTGCGGGGTATGGGGACGGGAAGGCAAGATTCATACTGGGGGAAATTGTCATCGATTAAAGTTCCAGTTCTTTTATTGTGTGGAAAACTCGATGAAAAATTTTGTGCCATTGCAGATGAGGTCGAGAAATATCTCCTGTATTCGACAAATTATAAATTTTCTAATGTAGGACATGCAATTCATGTGGAACAACCAGATCTTTTTGGTAAAATAGTAAATGAGTTCCTTTCAAAACATAATCAATTAGGAGGATTAATATGACAGTTGAAGTAGAGTGGGTTTCTGAAAGAAAATACGAAGATATATTATATGAAACATATAATGGAATCGCTAAAATTTCCATTAATCGTCCAGAAGTTCGAAATGCGTTTCGTCCCAAAACCGTTACAGAATTAATTGACGCTTTTGCTTATGCTCGTGAGGATTCCAATGTAGGAGTTATTGTGTTAGCAGGTGTTGGTGATGATGCATTCTGTGCTGGTGGAGACCAGAAAGTGCGTGGACATGGTGGATATGTTGGGGAAGATCAAATTCCTCGTCTAAATGTTCTAGATTTACAACGCTTAATTCGAGTAATTCCTAAACCTGTCATTGCAATGGTTTCCGGTTATGCTATTGGCGGAGGACATGTACTACATATTGTTTGTGACTTAACGATTGCTGCTGATAATGCTATTTTCGGACAAACAGGACCTAAAGTAGGAAGTTTTGATGCTGGTTATGGTTCAGGTTATTTAGCTCGAATTGTTGGACATAAGAAGGCTAGAGAAATCTGGTTCCTATGTCGTCAATATAATGCTCAAGAAGCATTAGATATGGGATTAGTTAATACAGTTGTTCCTCTTGCTCAATTGGAAGCAGAGACGATTCAATGGTGTAATGAAATGTTAAGTAAGAGTCCAACAGCTCTTCGATTCATAAAAGCTGCGATGAACGCAGATACAGATGGGCTTGCTGGTCTTCAGCAATTTGCAGGAGATGCGACATTATTGTACTATACAACTGAAGAAGCAAAAGAAGGTAGAGACTCATTCAAAGAAAAACGAGATCCGGACTTCGGTCAGTTCCCACGTTTTCCTTAATAGAGTTCATTCAAGGTCTGATGGTTTCCATCAGGCTTTTTTATTAGTAAAATATATGGTATGTAAGGTGAAGTCTATTGACGGGGAAAAGATTATTAATTGATAAGTTATTAGAAGTGAAAGGAATTTTATTTAGCACTTGAAATATCACATTCTAACTACAATTCAAAAATAGAGAATTCATCAAAATGATTACTCCTCTTTCTCACATTAATATTGTAGGAGGTACTAGTAAAATATGACATTCAATCAAGCTGTGCCCAATTGGTTAATGCAAAGAGCTTTTTTAACACCAGAGCGAATAGCAATTAAGATGAATAAACAAGAGATCACCTTTTATGAACTCCATCAAAATGTACTCGAAATCACGGCTAAACTACAAGTTTTAGGCGTGAAAAAAGGAACTAAAATTGGGCTTCTTTCAAAAAATAGTATTTTAATGGTTGAAGTGATCCATGCTTTAAAATACATTGGGGCTGTTACGGTTTTGCTTAACACTAGACTAACAGATAAGGAAATCTTATGGCAGATTAACGACGCTGAGGTCAAATTTGTATTAAGTGATATCGACATAAAAGGGACTATCAAAGAATCTGAACGGATACAAGTCTTATCACTGCATACAGTTCTCAAGACTGAGACACCGCCGACTCCTCATTACTATCAACAAGAATTCAATTTAGATGACCCTGATACCATTATGTATACATCTGGAACTACTGGAAATCCTAAAGGAGTTATCCATTCATATGGGAATCATTATTGGAGTGCCATTGGCTCAGCCTTAAATCTTGGGATACACCAAGAAGATTGTTGGCTTGCCTGTGTCCCCTTTTTTCATGTAAGTGGTCTTTCTATCTTAATGAAAAGTGTTATCTATGGGATGACAGTTCTCATACATGAACAATTTGATCCGATTCAGGTGAATAAGGAAATATCAGAAGAAAAAGTAACAATTATATCTGTTGTAGGCGTGATGCTTCAACAATTAATAAACAACCTTGATAGAATGAATAACCGTTATCCAACAAGCTTACGTTGTATACTTTTAGGTGGTGGTCCAGCTCCTAAATCTTTGCTCGAGAGAAGCAAGGAATTATCAATTCCTATTTATCAAACGTATGGAATGACAGAGACCTCTTCTCAAATAGTTACTCTATCTCCTGAGGATAGCTTGAGTAAACTTGGTTCAGTAGGAAAACCATTGTTTCATTCTCAGGCAAAAATCATGTATGAGGGAAATGAACAACCACCGATGAAGCATGGTGAAATTTTTGTAAAGGGTCCAACGATTACAATAGGGTACTATAATCAAGAGGAAGCAACAGAGAATTCAATACAGAATGGCTGGCTCTCAACTGGAGATATTGGTTATTTGGATCAAGAAGGTTTTTTATATGTGTTGGATCGCAGGAAAGACTTGATTATTTCAGGAGGAGAAAATGTTTACCCTGCAGAGGTAGAAAGTGTATTGATGTCACATTCAGCGATCAAGGAAGCTGGAGTCATTGGTATAGATGATGAAAAATGGGGACAAATACCTGTTGCATTTATCGTCGGAGAAAATCTGACTGCACAAGAAGTTCAGTTGTACTGCATGGATAGGTTAGCAAGATATAAAGTACCAAAATCTATTTATTTCTTGGATGAACTACCAAGGAATGCAACAAATAAACTACAGAGGCATAAGCTGAAGGCATTTATTAACATGTGAGAAACTTATTGATGGAAATAGTTACACTTTATCTTGTTCACACTAGGATGCTGACACAATTTCAAGCAAGAAATGTTGGAGCTTTCAGATTTTAGATATTAATTTTGGAAGAGTGAGTAGGTGGATTCCTAGTGTTACTTTGTTTAAAAAATCAACATGGAGCTTTAACAGAGCCAAATCTAAAAATAAACCTTCCACACTTGGGAGGTTTATTTTTAGATTTATCTACTTTGCAAAAGGCTACTGAATTCTCTACTCTTAACATTTATTTTTTTTGTCGAAGAGTTAGTGATTGACAAAAGTTTAGTTTAGGTTTAAATTTTGTAGTAAGGAAACTTTTTGTTGGTTATACACAAACTGTTCGTTCGGTAAAGTTTTTATCACATTATTTGTAAAATTGAATAGTCTAAAGAGGTCAATGTTGCTTTTTTTTGGGGTAAAAGTTGCCCTTAGGAAAAACTTATAGCTTAAACAAAAAATGGAGGTGCAATACAAATGAAAATTAAAAAAATGTTTTTTACTTTATTATTATTTGTTATAGTAGCAGGTTCTATGGGAGCTTGTTCAACTGCCAAGCAGACATCAGGTGATTCCGATGTGATTAATGTAACGACAACCATTGGACAAATTAAAGATGCTGTTGAAAATGTTGGCGGAAAATATGTCAAAGTCGAATCACTAATGGGACCTGGTGTAGATCCTCATCTATACAAAGCTTCTCAAGGGGATATTAAAAAGTTATCGAATGCTGAAATTATTTTTTATAATGGGTTGCATCTTGAAGGCAAAATGGGAGAAATTTTTGAAAAGATGAATCGGGATAAGCCAACAGTTGCCGTTGGGGAAGACATCCCAAAAGAAAAATTACTTGCGGATGAAGAAAACCCACTATATCATGATCCACATGTTTGGTTTGATGTCGATAACTGGATTTATGCTGTTAGAGCAATAGAAAAGGAATTAGCAGCTTTAGACCCAGAACATAAGGATGAATATAAAGAGAATGCTGACAACTATATTTCTGAACTATTAAACTTAAAAAAATATGCTATAGAGCAAATCAATACAATACCTAAAGAGAGCCGAATTTTAGTTACAGCACATGATGCCTTCCGTTATTTTGGAAATGCATATGGTATCGAAGTGAGAGGTTTACAAGGTTTAAGTACAGATTCTGAATATGGATTAAAGGATGTTCAAGACCTAGTTGATGTATTAGTGGAGCAAAAGATAAAAGCCGTATTTATTGAAACGAGTATTCACGATCGATCAATAAACTCTATTGTTGAAGGGGCCAAAAGCAAAGGCCATAATGTTTTAATTGGTGGAGAATTGTATAGTGATGCAATGGGAGCAGATGGAACCGAAGAAGGAACTTATATAGGCATGTATAAACATAATGTTGACACTATTGTATCTGCTTTGAAATAATGTAGTATTATTCCTATGAGAGTATGATAATGTGCAAAATATCATACTCTTTGAAACAAATTAAGGGGGATTCAAATGGAGCCGATTAAAGTTGAGAATTTAACCGTTGCGTACCGTAAAAAACCAGTTCTTAAAGAAGTGAGTTTTACTGTTCCAGAAGGAAAACTAATAGGAATTGTAGGTCCGAATGGAGCGGGGAAATCAACTCTAATAAAGGCGATATTAGGGTTAATACCAAAGGCTTCTGGAGATGTATCAATTTATGAAAAACCATATAAGCAACAACGAAAACTAGTGGGTTATGTCCCTCAAAGAGGATCAGTAGATTGGGATTTTCCTACAAATGCCTTAGATGTTGTATTAATGGGGCGTTATGGTCTAATCGGATGGTTTAGAAGGCCAGCTAAGAAGGATATTGATTTTGCCTTAGATTGCTTAGACAAAGTTGGAATGAAGGAGTTTGCATCTAGACAAATCAGTCAATTGTCTGGTGGTCAACAACAACGAGTATTTTTAGCAAGAGCACTGGCTCAGGATGCAACGGTTTATTTTATGGATGAACCTTTTGTTGGAGTAGATGCAGCGACTGAGAAGGCGATCATTGTTCTACTAAATGAATTAAAGGCACAAGGGAAGACTGTATTGGTTGTACACCATGATTTGCAAACAGTAAAAGAATACTTTGACTGGGTACTCTTATTAAACCTTCGTAAGATTGCAATTGGACCAACGGAGGACGTATTTACATTAGAAAATCTTCAAAAGACATATGGTGGTAGATTGGCATTTCTTGATCAAGGGAATTTACTAGTAGAACAAAAATAGGAGTGATGATCATGGTCGATACCTTGATTCGCTTATTGCAAGATAGCAATACTCAATGGGTTATAATGGGAACTTTATTACTGGGATTAGCAAGCGGTGTGTTAGGAAGTTTTGCTTTATTGAAGAGGCAAAGTTTGATAGGGGATGCTATGGCACATGCTGCCCTTCCAGGAATATGCCTAGTGTTCTTAATCACTGGTGAAAAGTCAATTCTTGCGTTTATGATTGGGGCAGCCGTACTTGGTTTATTAGCAAGTTTTTTCATTCATGCGATTTCAACTTATTCAAGAATAAAAGAAGATACGGCTATCGGGTTAGTACTTTCTGTATTTTTTGGTATAGGAATTGTGTTATTAACCTATATTGCTCAGTTAAATAACGGCAATCAAACAGGATTGGATCATTTTATATTTGGTCAAGCAGCTTCACTTGTTGGTGACGATGTTAGAATGATGGTAACGATATCAACGGTTCTTCTTGTCATTACCTTTGTTATTTTCAAAGAATTGAAGTTACTGACCTTTGATGTTCAGTTTGCAAAGGGAATTGGACTTCCAACAGGGATTCTGAACGGTTTACTTATGGTGCTAATTGTAGGTGCTGTGGTGATTGGGCTACAAGCAGTTGGGGTTGTCTTAATGTCTGCAATGCTTATTACACCTGCAATCGCAGCTAGGTATTGGACAGAACGCTTAGACTATATGGTGGTTATTGCAGGCGGAATTGGAGCCATATCAGGGGTACTTGGAACCTTATTAAGTACAGTAGCTAATCGAATGCCTACTGGTCCTCTTATTATTGTGGCAGCAACTTGTATCTTTTTAATTTCGTTGGTCTTTTCTCCAAAACGAGGCCTCCTTACGAAAGTCATCCACTACTATAAGCTCCGTAAAACAACTGAAAGACAGCAAATTTTACAATTAATCTATGAGTTTTGTGAAAAAAATGTAGATGAAAAAGGGTTTACCGGTGTTATAGATATGAGTAGTCTTTCTAAGGTACAACAGCTTATGTCACTGAAAAAATTTAAGTTTTGGCTGAACCAACTGTTGAAAGATAAAGTTGTTGAATTGATAAATGGACAGTCTATTCGATTTACAAATATGGGTTTAGAAGAAGCTTATGAGGTTGTTCTCAACAACAGAATAATGGAAGTGTATTTAATGAATGAAATGAAATATGCTCATCTGAATTTCAACAGTGATACACATTTATCTTATCTTACTATACCAGTAAAAGAAAAAGACGAACTACTTGGCTTACTAGATGGACTAGGAAGAATCCCGTTATTTCAACCATCTACATTGGTTCAATTTTCTACAAAAGATAACGCGATAAGTAAGAATTCAAGTTCGAAAGAACAAAGGAGGGTCAGTCGATGAGTTATGATGCTTGGATAATCTTAACTGGCTCTCTGGTTGGAATTTCTTGTGGGATGATTGGCAGTTTTCTCATATTAAGACGAATGGCTATGCTTGCAGATGCGATTAGTCATACTGTTTTATTAGGTATAGTTGGTGCATATATTGTGAGTAATGCGATATCGGGAATAAATATGCTGATCGGTGCTTTAATAGTAGGGTTACTAACAGCCTATTTTGTCCAATTGTTAGATTCTAGTGGTGTTCAAACTGATGCTGCGATAGGTGTAGTATTTACATCCTTGTTTGCTATAGGTGTTATATTAATATCGGTATTCGCAAATCGAGTTCATATTGATGCTCAACATGCATTGATGGGAGAAATTGCATTTGTACCATGGGATTTAATCACAGTATTTGGCATTGAAGGTCCTAGAGCAGTTTTTTTGTTAGCTGCTGTGTTAATTCTAGTTATCATTCTAATTGGATTATTTTATAAGGAAATCAAAGTTTGCTCGTTTGATCCACAAATGGCAGTTACACTCGGTATTCCCATAATGTTTATACATTATTTGTTGATGGGTATGGTTTCCATCACAACAGTAGCAGCCTTTGATGCTGTTGGAGCAATCCTGGTAGTTGCCATGCTGATCGCACCAGGAGCAACTGCATATTTATTAACAGAAAGATTAAGTGTAATGCTACTATTGAGTGCTGTTATAGGTGTTATTTCAGCTGTTGCAGGATATTATGTAGCCGTTGTATTCAATGTCTCGATTGCTGGTTCGATGGCAATGGTTCTTGGAATCATCTTTACTATAGTATTTATATTTTCACCTAGCCATGGATTATTAGCAAAATGGATTGCACGCTATCAAACGAATAGAGAAACTAAGACAGAGCAATAGGTGTAAATTATGAACTATTTCAGCTAGTAGATATAAAGAAAAAGCGTCAGACCTAATCTGGCGCTTTATTTATATTCATCAACTTTTCCTATTTAGTTAACTTCATATTATACTTCTCCAATAAATTTATTAAAGTGGGTCTCTCATTCCCATCTCGTCCTACAATATGAGTTGCTGTAATTAATGAATTGAGTACAGCTTCCTCAGTGGCCTCACCTACTGCTCTGAATGCTAGGTCTATGTCTTCTTCATGAATAGTCTTTGTTTGTAATAAATCTTTTGGCTGATCATGAGGTATCCTTGTTGCAGTTGAAAAGCCGATAACAACCTCGCCACTTCCTGTTGTTATGATTGAGCCTGTTTTAGATAAACCTGTTACAGTACGTTTAATAATTCTGTTTAGTTGTCTTTCTGAAACAGGAAGATCAGTCGCCACAATAATAATAATGGAGCCCTTATCCTTTTCATCTTTTGTATGTAAAATTTTATCCTTTAGCGCATCACCTACAGGATTTCCATTGACGATTAAATCACTTAAAATACCAAAATTGGTTAATACGAGAACACCTAACTTATATGTACCATGTCCCATTGGCATGAGTCTAGATGCAGTTCCTATTCCCCCTTTTATAGAATAACAAAGCATACCAGTACCTGCTCCAGCAGTGCCTTCAAGAAATTCAACAGATGCACTTCCGATTGCATCAAATATATGTTCTTTATTTACATACTTAGCTCTAACATCATTTAAAAGCATATCATTGCATTCGGCTACAATAGGATTGACGGTTCCTGTTGTTCGACCGATTTCTTCATTCTGCTCTAACATATATTCAATTAAGGCGTCAGAAGCTGTGCCGATACTAAGTGTATTTGTTAAAATAATGGGTGTCTCTAATGTCCCTAACTCATTCACTTGGATGGTACCCATTGACTTACCAAAACCATTGATTACATAGGTTGATGCAATCAATTTTTCCTTAAAAATATCTCCTTGGTGAGGTAGAATAGCTGTGACACCTGTTTGCATATTCTTTTCACTAAGTGTTACATGACCAACAGTTATACCTTCAATATCAGAAATTGAGTTATTAAGCCCAGTTTCTAGTCTTCCAATTTTTATCCCGAAATCTCTTATTCTTTTTTGTCCAAGCATTAGGAATCCCCATTCTATAAGTAAATTGAATTTAGATACTCACCTAAATAGTAACTTACTAAAGGAAGGGTTGCCATTACAAACCCAATTAGTTTTCAAAATTATGATAAAATTCGAGGTAAAAAAAATAGGCTGTTTCTAGTAAAGAATATTAAATTTCGCTACAATCAACATACCTATTTATTAGAGTTTAATTAATCAAAATGCAACAAGTATGCGAAAACAGTCCAAAAATAAAATTGGCTTCTACTTTCGATAAAATGACTAAATAAGTACTAAATGATCGCCTGATTACATACCATTTCCAAATTATGAGATATTAAAGTGTTTGAAGTTAGTGGAGCCAGGGACGCAAAGCCTGACTCCTTGTTTTTAACACGTTTACATCCTTTTCATGGAATTAATGAAAGAATGGAGAAAGTTTATCTGCTGATTCGTCGAATAAATAGCCATCTTGTAATTCAAACAAATCAATGTCATTAAAATGATTCTCAGTTGATAGTTCGTGATACCACATATTCCCTAAAGAATCAGTATAAATAGGATTCTGCTCCACTAATTATTCACCTCCGTTCCCAACCATTTATATAGTGTGTTCAACAAGTGGAAAGTTATTTATTAAACGAACAAATATATTAAAGTGTTAAAAAGTGAATATTTTCTAGAGTTAAATCATCAGCTTAAAACTTATAAGAGGAATTCATTATTATGAGTCGGTATGTTTTAGATATCGTTTGTCTTTCATGAATAGCCTCCAGAAATATATGAAACCTGGAATTAAGATGGCAGAGCAAACTAAATAGACAATGAAGAGTGCTCTAAACGTCTTTGGATCGGTAAAACCTGATTCAATGGTAACATTCGGATAAACAATATAAGGTAAGTGTGCTCGTCCATATGCATAACTTGCTGCTAGATATTGAAAAATAATAGCCATAATTGCTAAACGAGGTCGTCCGTTTAGAGAAGGAGATTTAGTAGATCTCAAAAACAGTGATAAGTAGCCAATTGCAAATAATGTAACTGAAGTTATGAGCCATGGAATATAATTAAGAAGGTCTTCGTATAACCACTTAGCCTCAAATTGCATTGTTTGTATGATTAAGAATGCCATTATTAAGGTGACCGGTCCTAAAATAATGGCATCTTTACGATAAATATAATAGGTATCTTCAGAATCTGATTCATTAGAATAATCAGCAAGAAGAAGAGACGAAAGAAACAGCGTACTACTGATTGCAAAACCGATATAGGCATAAGCATGGGTGCTTTTTAGGAGGACATCGATTTGGAGTTGTTCAACACCATCAATTACTTCAATAAATCCACCTTCCGAGATCGGGAGAACTAATATCAGAAGTGCGGGAATTAGTAAACCAGATATTCCTGATACATAGGAAAGCATCTTTTGGTAATCATTAACGGTATGTGAGAAAACGAGAAATCCACTTCGTAAAGCCAATAATAAAATAATAAAACTAGCCGGAATTAATAGGACTGTTCCTAGCGAAAAAGCAGCTCCAGGAAAAAAGGTAACTAATGAAACAACAATTGATACGATAAAAACATTTGTGATTTTCCATGAAGGGGACAAGTAGCGATTTGCAATGTTTGTTGCTTTTGTCTTCTTTTGACGATTCAAATAAAACATCGACCAAAAACCTGCACCAAAATCTATCGTTGCAGCAACAGCATAAATAAAAATAAAGCCCCACAAAAGTGTTATTGCTAAAAATACTTCTGTCATATGACTCACGCCTTTCTTGGTCCCTTAACTATGTAGGTTAAAAACTTTATTTGCTTGAAAAGAATTTTTATACTTCAAGTGTTTCTGAAAAGGGATGACGTTTAAAGTAGTTTAGAAGGACTAAGATAGTAGCGACTCCCAAGATAATATAGACAATAAGAAAAAGGATGAATAATAAGGCTAAGTTTGTTGAACCAGTCACTGCATCCTCAGTAAGCATCATTCGATAAATTACCCAAGGTTGTCTGCCTGTACAAGCAAAGATCCAACCGAATTCAATAGCTAGCATGGATAGAGGACCTGCGGCTATAAATGCCCACATAAAAGGCTTTGGGTAGGTTTGTTTTTTTAATATCTTATTCCAAGCGAATCCTGCAATAGAAAGCATAATTAAGAATCCTCCTATTAAGACCATCGCATTGAACAAAGTATGGACAAAAAGAGGAGGCCAGTATTCTTCTGGAAAATCGTTCAAGCCAACAACGACTGTGTCAAAGCGATCTGCTGCCAAAAAGCTTAACGCCCATGGAATTTCAATTCCCCACTCAACCTCCTTAGTTACAGGGTTAGTAAATCCTCCGATTGCTAATGGAGCATATGCTTGAGTTTCAAATAGTCCTTCAGCTGCAGCTAGTTTCTCAGGCTGATATACATGGAGCTGTTGTGCTCCTTCATGGCCATTGATGGCTGTTAAAAAGGAGAATATGCCACCGATAATTAAACCGAGCATCAGCCCTTTTTTATGATACTTATAGCTCCTAGAGTCTTGATTTGTTCGAAGCATTTTAAAAGCGGCAATAGAGGCTATTACAAATGCCCCTGTCATAAACGCAGATACGGCTACATGCCCAGATGTGACTAGGAAACTAGGATTCCAAAAGGCTGCCCATGGATCAATGTTAACGATTTCACCATTAATAATTTCAAATCCAGCTGGTGTCCCTTCAAAAGCATGAACATTTGTAATGAGTACGGCCGACATTGTGGCACCTAACGCAACTAAAAAAACACTTAGTATTCGCATCCATGGTGATAACCGATCAGCCGCATATACGTAAATGGACATAAATAAAGCTTCTAAAAAGAAAGCGAAAATTTCGATTTGAAAGGGAAGAGCAATTACCTTTCCAACTACCTCCATAAAACCAGGCCATAGTAGCGCAAGCTGTACACCTGCGATGGTGCCTGTTGGAATCGCAACCCCAAGTAATACAGCAAAGCCTTTCGTCCATCTATTTGCCATTATTGCATAATCGCGATCTTTTGTTTTTTGAAATAGTAACTCTGCGAATAGAATCATTAAAGGAATTCCTACTCCAAGCGTTGCATAAATAATGTGAAAGCCCATTGTCATTCCAAACAAGGAACGAGCGATGACAATATCATCCATGTACTCACATACCCTTCCAATTCAACTGATGATTTCCTTATTATCCACAATCTTCCTAATAGTATGCGAAGAAGATTATTATTAAAGATAGGTCATGAACGATCAAACTAAACACTGGCAGTTGCTCATTTTTTCGTAGGTGTGTAGGAGTTTTAATCATAATCATGAAAAAAATCTACTTCCTCGTCGCACTTGCCTCGCTACTAGCACAGACGTTCAAAATAAACCTTCCATCAATCAAGATTGAATTTTAAAAAGCCAAATGTAAGGTAAAATAAAAGCTTTATGCTCAATTTTGGCAGAGGCATGTGTCTCTACTGTTGTATATGGCAAGCCAATATGGTTAATCCTAAAGGTTAAGGAGGTGTTTCAAAATGGCACAAGATGTACTGTGTGAAGTAAACAGCTGTGTACACAATATGAAGGGTGATAAATGTGGAGCGGCGCAAATATATGTAGTAAATCATAAAAGTAAAAATGCTGAAAATAGTGCAGAAACAGACTGTAAAACATTTGAACCACAGCATATATAATACAGACCTAAGGAAGGAAATGGAGGCAACCAATTGCGTGGTTGTCTCTTATTAAACCTATTGTTGATAATAATTATCATTATTATTCATACTATCGATAAATTTATACAAAAAAAGCATAGGCCTGATGGCTTATGCTTGGTAAATTAATTTAATGCTGTTTTTAATGTTTCAAGATTACGTCTCATCATACTGAAATAATCTTCATTATTAGTAGCTTGTTCTTCTGTGATCGCTTCGAGATTATATAGAGTTAATGCGGTAGCATTAATCTCCTTTTTAACTATATCAGCTAATTTCGTTGATACATTTTGTTCAAATATAACATATTTAATATTGTGTTCCTTTGCAGTTCTTATAATTTGAGTTAGTTCTTTCTGAGATGGCTCATTTGTTGGAGACATTCCAGACACGCTTATTTGTTTGACGCCATATCGGGATTCCCAGTATCCATAGGCTGCATGGGAAACCAATATCTCGTTCGTAATTGCTTGTTCGACAGTATATCTGAATTCTTGGTCGAGTTTTTCTAGTTCTTGTTTCAATTCATTAAAATTTTGCTCGAATACATTTTTTGCAGCAGGATTTTTCTTGACTAATGCTTGGAAAATATTATCAGCCATTTGTATAGCTAATGTTGGATCTAACCAAATATGTGGATCGTAATCATTGTTATGATCCATATTCTTGTCTGCTGGTTCACTATGTGAATGGTCATCAAGTTTAATTAATTCAATACCCTCAGATGCCTTTAAGATTAAAACATCTTCGTTTTTTAATGCTTCTACAGTTGCTTCAGCAAAACCTTCAATACCTGCACCTGTATATACAAATAAATCAGCATTTGCAATGTCTACCATTGTTTTAGCACTAGGCTCAAATGTATGACCATCAACTCCAGGAGGGAAAATACTTACCACCTTTACATGTTCTCTACCTATTTTTTTTGAAAAATCCTCTAATGGAAAAATGGTTGTATATATTGTTAGTGGCTCAATTGCATTCTCTGAATCTATGTTGGTCCTTTCATCACTCTTATTGTCGTTTGCAGCCGAACATCCGATTACAAAAGTAATTAAAAATATGAATAGTGCTAATAACGTATATTTAAGTTTCATAATTTTCCCTCTCAATCAAAATCATTTCGATTTAGCTTTTTCCCTCTGTTATTATATCGTAACAATAACGATTTTAATACTAAAAGTTACGTAGATTTCAAAGTATAATTTAGAAGCCAAAACATAAAAAAATTTTAGTTTCTTTATTAGAAGTAGTCTCCCTGTAATCCATCTTATAAATACACATTGATTAGAAATCTACCTTGTGCTCGAACAGAGCATAAAAAATATAAAAAAAGTGGATTGCAGTAATTAAGAGAAAATTCCACCATTTGTAAAGAAATATGAAAGTGTTGACGACGAGACCTTGGGTTATAAGGTGAAATCGAAAAAAGAACTTACTTTTTTAGTTTCTAAACGAAAGAAAAAAATTTAAAATGGAAGATTAGAGTATTTCTAACGGTTAAAAATTAAATTCTAGTTTTCAACTTGTTTTTCTGAGGTAAATATTCTTTCGGAGTGTATCATTAAAAGATTAAAAGGTTAAGCTTCATTTAAGAATTTAAGCACGAGGCGTCAGGTTCGGAGAAATAACAGTAGATGGATTTTGGATTAAGCTTTAAGTAAATAGTTCGATTGAACTGTGACACCTTATTTTTTTGGTTTTTTTTCAGGTACTAGGTCTATTCCCCCTGGATGGAAAGGGTGGCACTTTACTATTCTTTTAGTCGTTAACCAACCACCTTTTAGTGCTCCAAAACGATTAATAGATTCAAGTCCATATTGAGAACAAGTTGGGTAGAAACGGCATGACGGCGGTTTTAATGGCGAGAGGAATTTTTGGTAAAAACGGATCAAAAGTAAAAAAGGTCTTTTTATCATAGGGTCATCCTCCAATTCAAAAAATTAATTCATAGTATTCCAATCAAATTAGTGAAAAAACTTTTAAATAAAGTTATAATATATATATAAGATAATAAGGGAGTGTTAATATGCCTTCAGTAGAAAGTTTTGAATTAGATCATAATGCTGTTGTTGCACCTTACGTAAGACATTGTGGTGTTCACAAAGTAGGTAGTGATGGATTTGTTAATAAGTTTGATATACGTTTTAGTCAACCTAACAAACAAGCAATGAAACCAGATGCGATTCATACACTAGAGCACTTATTAGCATTCAATATTCGTACGCATTCAGAAAAGTATGACCACTTTGATATTATTGACATTTCTCCAATGGGTTGTCAAACAGGATTTTATCTTGTTGTGAGTGGATCCCCAACAGTTACTGAAATTATTGATTTAATGGAAGATACTTTAAAAGAGGCTGTGGAAATCACAGAAATTCCGGCAGCAAACGAAAAGCAATGTGGTCAGGCCAAACTACATGATCTTGAAGGGGCAAAGCGTCTAATGAATTTCTGGCTACAGCAATCAAAAGAAGATCTTCATAAAGTTTTTGGATGAAAATAATGGACATCTTGCTTAGCGGGCAAGGTGTTTTTTTTTATCCATATTCAAGCTGTTATTAATATTTAAAGAAAAAATGGAAGTTGAATTAAAAATACGGTTTTATAAATGGACATGCTAACAAAGCAACCCCTTAATATGATAAGGGGCTATTTTCGGATAGATAATGAAGCGATAGCATCGTGGAGATGAATAGATTCTTCATTCCTACATTCTACATTGAATGCACGGACGAATTCCATTTCATATAAATCTGCAGCTACTAAGCGAACCATATCCTCTACAAAGCGTGGATTTTCATAGGCAATTTCAGTGACCATTTTTTCATCAGGACGTTTTAGAACAGGATGAATTAATGCACTGGCATTTGACTCCGCGGCATGTAAAAGGTATTCCTTCCAATCTATTTCATGATCAAGAGATTCATCTAACTCCACTCGCGTCTTTATGTACCCTCGCTGATTGTGAGCACTATATTCACTTATTTCCTTTGAACATGGACATAAAGTTGTTACTGCTGAAGTTAGTCCTACCTCAGTGAAGTAGCCATTCTTAACATCAAATTCTACCTTCATATAGGCTTCAGAATGATTTAACCCAGATATTCCAGATGCAGGACCTTTTCTTTCATAAAACCAAGGAAATGTTACTTCCAAGACTGCGTTGTCTTGTTCTAGCCTATTTGCAAGTTCACGTACGAAGTCATGTAGAGAACTAATGGATAGATTAAAGCCTTGATAGTAGTATTCTTGAAGTTGTTCTGTAAAGCGGCTCATATTTGTTCCCTTTTGATCGACTGGAATTCTCGATGTGAAAGAGAAAGTTGCAATAGTTGTCTGTTCATTTGGCAAAAGATTAGAGGACACCTTTACAGGATGCTTTACATTACTAATCCCTACAGAATTAATTTTAAATAAAAAGTCTTTACGAGCATTTTGAAGATCTGACATTTCTTTTTTCTCAGTTGGTTTTGTTTTAAGACCTGGCAATACTGACCCGAATAGCTTATGACGTTCTTCCTTTGAAGGTAATAGCAGCTTCTCATTGTTCATATTGAAACCCTCCTCTTCTGACATTCTTAAGTCTTAAGAAGTATACAAATGTTCTTTAAAAACAGCAACTGATTTGTTTTGAGCTATGTACTTATGATAGGCGATAACATAACTTTTTCAATCACATTTATCATAAAATTAGCGAGCCCCCCACTTCCTAAGGAGTGTAGAGTGGTTGGATGAATGTCTTTTAAGGTGCGCTGAAATGGTACTGATAAATATTTCATGTTTGTATTGACTGAAACAAGGGTTATAGAGTTGCCTAAAGTACAAAATGCGTCAGTATGAAGAAATAGAAAAAGAAGGCTTACGCCTTCTAGTGTTTTCAACCGTCGGTCCGACAGGGGGAGCCTGATTCATTACACTGTGTGAGGAGTGGTGAACAGGAATCTCCTTCCTCAAAATTCGTTAGAAATTTAGGTGGAGTAGTTTAAGTTGCTAATACAGGTGGAACCCGAAACTTCGTCTTCTGTTCAAACGCATAAGCGATTTCAATTAATGTCGGTTCATTAAAAGCAGTGCCTGTAAATGTAATTCCTATAGGTCCGTTATCTGATGAGTACCCAGCCGGCACGGTTATGGATGGGTACCCAGCTTTAGCAGGAATTCCAGCTCCAAAGTTGTTTGGAAAAACAATTGCATCAAGTTCATTTGCTTCAAGTACGAAATCAATCCCTTGATCAGTCGACAAGTATTGGTCCTCTTCCAAACTTATTAAATACTCAGCTTCTGTTAGAGTACCACTCGTGTTATCAGAATCTAGCAAAACTTTTTGTCCATATTTCAACATAGTGCTAGGATTTTCTTCATTAAATCGTATTACATCAGTTAAGGAACGAATGCCAAGACTAGGGTTGATTTTACTTAGGTAAGAATTTAGGTCTGCTTTAAATTCGTATAAGAGAACATTGTAGTCCCATTTTTCCTTGCTAGAAGGAATATTTATTGAATCTATGATGATTGCGCCTTGTTCTTTTAGTACAGTAATCGCTTCTTCCATTCTTACTTTTTCCTCATCAGACAAGTAGTTGAAATAACCTTCGCGTGCAATTCCAATCCTCTTTCCTTTTAACCCATCCTCTAATAGAAAATCTGTATAGTTATACTCAATGATATTTTTAGATGTAGAAGGATCTGCTTCATCCTTTCCAACTAAAAAGTTTAATAATATAGCTGCATCCTTTACAGTTCTAGCCATTGGACCAGCTGTGTCTTGGGTATGGGCAATAGGAATAATTCCCGTGCGGCTAACAAGTCCAATGGTTGGTTTAATACCTACGATGGAATTTCGACTAGCGGGGCTCAAAATGGAGCCTGACGTTTCTGTGCCAACTGCTACAGTAGCGAAATTCGAGGCTATTGCTGCCCCGGAACCAGAGCTTGAACCACCAACATCAAACTTTTCGGTATTATATGGATTTAAAACTTGTCCACCTCTGGAACTGTAACCTGAAGGCATTTTTTCAGCCATAAAGTTTGCCCATTCCGTCATATTTGTTTTTCCAAGAATGATGGCACCTGATTCTCGCAATTGACTAGCAATAAATGAATCTTTATCAGCATATGAATCTTTTAAGGCTAATGAACCTGCACTTGTATGTAATTTATCTGCTGTATCAATATTATCCTTTAAAAGTACAGGCACACCATGAAGTATGCTTCTTGGACCACTTATTTCACGTTCTGCGTCGAGAGCTTCAGCTATTTGTAATGCGTCAGAGTTCACCTCGAGAATGGCATTTACGGCTAAACCATTTTTATTATATGTAGCTATGCGGTCAAGATAAAGTAGAACTAACTCTTTAGCTGTGATTTCTCCGTTTTCCATTAATAATTGAATTTTATCAATTGTAATTTCTTCTAATAATTCTTCTTTTAGTTTAGCTAGCTTAGGATTTTTCATCTAACTTTTCCTCCACCTGTTTATGGTTATTCTTTATTTTTTGATTCTCTTGCTCTTGTAAATAGGGATTTTCCTCAATCTGATCGACTGTTTGTTTATACGCATAACCTTTGTTTATTGTCATGATACTTAACAGTAATACGATGATAACGACCAAGATTGAAATGACTAA
Organism: Bacillus sp. (in: firmicutes); assembly: GCA_041611945.1. Lineage (GTDB taxonomy): Bacteria > Bacillota > Bacilli > Bacillales > SA4 > Bacillus_BS. Next base: position 19,156 of record JBFILZ010000007.1, on the reverse strand, counting down.
CACTGTATACAATTCGATAACCTCCTCATAGTCCTATTTTAGCATGCAATATATGTGATTGGTATGGGAAACAGTATAGATGAAAATTGTTTAGGTTTCTGGAAGTTTGTATGTAGAATATGATCATATGGACATGGGTTGGTGAACTAAAGAATGCTATGGGTATTTCAGACGAACTTGGAGGTGAAACGACAGGAGATTTGCTACTTGTCATTCACGAAAGTTTAGAGAAGCATAAGGATGCTATCTGCTCTCATGGGAAAGTAAAATGAGTAGTTTAACACGCTGTAGTCAGCGTGTTTATTTTGAAGTCTGAACTAATCATGTCCATGTTATAATGGAAAAAAAGATTTAGGATGTAAAGGGGATAAGTAAAATGTTTATTGATTTAAGAAGTGATACCGTTACAAGACCTACTGAAAAAATGAGAAAGGCTAGCTATGAAGCGGAGCTTGGTGATGATGTATATGGGGAAGATCCAACCATAAATAGACTGGAAGAAACAGCTTCAAAGATACTTGGAAAGGAAGCTTCCTTGTTTGTAACGAGTGGGACACAAGGTAATCAAATTGCAGTCTTAACACATTGTCAGCCTGGAAATGAAATAATATTAGAAGAAGAAGCTCACTTGTTTTATTATGAAGGCGCAGCAATCTCAGCATTTGCTGGAGTTCAACCAAGGACGCTAAAAGGAAATAGAGGGGCTATGAATCCCAATGATGTGGCGGCAGCAATTCGAGGGGAAGACATTCACCTTCCAGAAACATCACTTATATGTCTAGAAAATACACATAATCGTGCTGGGGGAGCTATAGTCCCTTTGGAAAACATGAGAGATATCTATGAAATAGCTAATAAAAATGGTATCCCTGTCCATTTAGATGGTGCAAGATTATTTAACGCTGCAGTTGCCTTAAACGTACCTGTTTCTGAATTCACTAAACACACTACGACCGTTCAAATATGCTTATCAAAAGGATTAGGTGCACCAGTTGGTTCCATTATTTCCGGCAGTGAAGAGTTTATTAAGAAGGCCAGGAAATGGCGTAAACGACTAGGTGGAGGCTTGCGACAAGCGGGTGTTATCGCAGCTCCTGGCCTTATTGCTATTACAGAAATGGTGGATCGCTTAGCTGAGGATCATTCAAATGCTAACCGATTAGCACAAGGCCTGAAAAATTTACCGAAACTTGAAGTCATAAATCAAGTAGACACAAATATTGTATTAGTTGATATTCAAAAGCTTAACCTTACTGCTGTTCATTTTCTTGAGATTTTAAAAAACGAAGGTATTCTAGCCGTTCCATTTGGACCAACCATGATTCGCTTTACAACACATTATGATGTGAATTCTGAACAAATTGAACAAGTTTTAGCGAAAATCTCCAAATTATTTTAACTCAGAGAAATAACCTATATGAAACGCTTTAGAGAATATTAATGTATCGTTCTCTTTTCATCGCTTGCTTCCTTCATTGGAAGCAAGCCTTCTTTAGCTAATTTACCTTTTAACCCCTCGATTAAGTAAAGTCCCAATAAATCATATAACTCTTGATCTTCTAATTCACTTAAAAGATTAAGCATATTCTTCCTGTTCAGCTGTTCCAATACAGAAAAGGCAATTATGTCTACATCCTCTTCATCGCCTGTGAAATGGTGTTTATACATTTCGTATAGTTCATCTACCAGCTTCATTTTGGCACCTCTTTTCTTCGTCTATGATATACAATGTACAATTTATAGGGTATTTACACTTCCAACTTTACCTTTTTCGAATAGTATATGGTGAAAACTTGTCTTAGATGATGGAACGAAGAACCATATCTTTGATTTTATCAATAAAAGACTCGAATAAACAATTACATTTATGAATCGGAGGGGGGTTTTTATGAAATTAGAATTTCCACTATCCATTTTATTAGCTATTTTTGGATCAGTGACCACATATATATTGGGCGGATGGGGTAATCTCCTATCTATTTTAACTCTTTTGATAATTATTGATTATGTAACAGGTTTTATTGCTGCAGGCGTTGAAGGGAAAATCTCAAGTAGAGTAGGATTCAAGGGTATTGCTCAGAAAATTCTCATTTTTGCACTTGTAGCTGTTGCTCAAATGTTAGATTTATTATTGGGAACCGAGCACATGATTCGTGATGCAACCATCTTCTTTTATATAATTAATGAAAGTGTATCAATTATTGAAAATGCAGGGAGAACTGGGTTGCCGATTCCACTCTTTCTCCTGAAAGTAATCGAAGTATTTAGGGGTAAAATAAAAAAGAAATAATCTGAGAATATTTTGTTTTTCCAAAGGAAAAGTTAAGTAAAGCAGACATAAGGAGCTGAGGAAGTTGAAAAAAACATATTATATTTCTCTTGGAAGTGGAGAAATCTCACTAATCAGCACTGCTTCTCCTTGGAATTATAAAATAGAAGCATCTGAAGATGAAATTGTTCAACTGCGTGAATATTTCGATCAAATTTACTCTTCGGATTGGCAAGGGTTCCTGCGTGCACACGTACCATACGTTGAATACCACTATGATCCAACCAATGATGCATATGATGAGACTATGCAAAAGGTATATTCACTAATCCATAAATTAGGTGATGAAGAAACAAAGGAGCACATAACTAGCCAGGGTATACTAAAATCAGAAGAATAGGTCACAGTGTGACCTTTTTTAATTAGGCTCTGTTAAAGCTCACTGTTGATTTTTCAAACGAAGTTGATTGAATTGGAAGGATGCGCGACTCCTCCCGCCCCACGGAAAGCGAGTGTTCTGGAACGAAGATCCCCTTATTTTCAGGGTAGCCATTAATTAAATCACTGTTAAAGCCCGATTGATTTTTTATTTTCAAATGAAGTTGATTGAAGTGTGAGACTCCTCGAATGCGTGTGCAGAGTTATAGAGGAATAACCGTTTCTTGTGTATGACGAAATTGTGATATTTAGTAACAGACGTCCCGATTTCAGGAAGCATAATCTAGAAGCAGTTCAATCGGTACGCTGGAGTAGTGGACAGGTGAGATACCGAAGGTGAAAGGGTCGAGTTGACACAACGCCAGTCTTCCGGAAAGCGAGCATCCTGCAGTTGAAATTAACAACAAAATTTAACGGATTCTAAATAAAAAAACCAATGGTAAATAAAGGTTTATAAGAATTGATAGGTTCATAGTGATTTATCCATCAATTACATATCCACTTTTCACATGCCAGAATTTCGTGTTGAGAACGGGAGATGTATACCCAAGTAATAAGGTTTTATATAGGATTTCTGTCCTTGGTATGATATTATCGTTACAAATGCAAAAAAATGGAGTTAGATAGCTATGCTTACCTTTATAGATCACTATAACAATGAAGTGTTTCTTTCTTTTGAAGAACATCCTTTTTCCGATAAACCAAAGCATGTTTGGGTTATTTCCAGATTCGAAAATATGTGGCTATTAACCGCACACTCACGCCGTGGCCTTGAATTTCCTGGTGGCAAGGTTGAAATAGGGGAGAGTGCAGAGGAAGCAGCTATACGTGAAGTGAAAGAGGAGACTGGGGGAGATGTGTCCTCCATCCAATATATTGGCCAATATAAAGTATCTGGTCGTGGAAAAACAATCATTAAAAATATCTATTTTGCTGAAATTCACACATTGACGAAGCAACCGACTTATTTTGAAACAAATGGACCAGTTCTTCTTCAAGAGATACCCTCAAAAGTGGCAAAGGACCCAAGATTTAGTTTTATTATGAAGGATAATGTTTTAACCTATAGCCTTGAACAAATTAATAAATTATATAAAACTAGTTATTAAAAGAAAAAATTGTAAAAAGCTCTAATCTTATTTTGAGGGTACTGAAAAGTCCCCTTAATACATGGCCGTTTCGCATACTTCGTGATTATTGACTATAAAGTTACTTTTAACCATGTCTGTTGATTTCCGTTGTAGGTATTCGCTTTCCGCGGGGCGGGCGTTGAGCCCTCGAGGATTCTCGTACCTTCCACTACAATCAACAGTGTTAAATAAGAATAGTTTCTCTCATAACAAAGTTACGAAAAGAGACGAATATAAAAAGGTATACAACCTCAAATGACTGAGGGAAGTATACCTTTTTCTTATTATAATTTAATTCCAAAAGATACGTATTAAAAAGAATCAATTAGTTGCTTGTTCTTTTGTCTATATTGAGCTTAAGGGAGAATATTGTATTGGAAGATTAACTTGAGTATTGTTAAAAGCTAATTGAAGTCATTGAAAAAGAAGAAGTGATAGATGAATACCCAAAAGTAAAAGTGAAAATTAAACCTTCTAAAAGAAACAGTGGCTGATGATATTGAACATCTTCAACTGTCACAAGATGAAGATGCCAAAGTAGGTCATAAAACCAAACCTAAAACTTAATGCATAACGTAAATACACCGTAATAATTCAAGATTAAACCATCCTGAATTTACCTATTTCAGTTCTAAAGCTAAATGTTAAAATCTTATAGATGATGTCGGATGATCTTCCTTTCGAGCCACTCAATTCCTTGATACATAATGGTCGCTAGAAAGGCTATAAGAAGTAAACTTAGTAAAACAAGAGTGAAGTTAAATACCTGAAATCCATACACAATTAAATAGCCTAATCCTTTTGATGATACAAGGAATTCACCAACAATGACCCCAACCCAAGCCAACCCGACATTCACTTTTAGGGTTGAGATAATCGTCGGAAAAGAAGCCGGTAGAATGGCATTTTTGAAGCATTGAATTCTAGTTGCACCAAATGTCCTTAAAACCTTTAAATAATTCTCATCGACTTCTTTAAAAGAAGTATAGATGACAATAGTCGTTATAATTACAGAGATAATTACTCCCATTGCGATGATTGAAACGTACCCAGGTCCGAGTGCCACAATTAATATAGGTCCTAAAGCAACCTTTGGTAAAGCATTGAAGATTACAAGATAAGGATCTGCAATTTTTTGAACCATCGGTGACCACCAAAGAACAGCTGCAATAATGGTTCCCAAAATAGTTCCTAAAATAAACCCTAACACCGTTTCAAATAAGGTAATTAATGTATGACCTACAAGACTTCCATCGGCCAATTTAATGATAAATAGGTCGAAAATTTTTGTGGGGCTACTAAATAACAGAGGATCAATCCAATGCAATTGACTTGAAAGTTCCCACAATAAGAAAAATAAAATGAAAATTAAAAGTTGGAAAAAGCGGACCCACTTTTTCTCGTTGCTTAATGCTAGTAAGTATTGCTGATGTAAATGAAATACATTATTGTTTTCCTTCAAGGGAGTCCAACTCCTTCCAAATTGATTGAAATAATGATGAATATGAAGGATTTTGTCTTGCGTCAAAAGGCTCTAATTCCCGGAGTTCTTGTGGTACTAGAAATGTTCTAGCAATCCTTCCGGGATTAGCGGCTAAAAGAAAAATACGGTCACTCATTGCAATCGCTTCACCTATATCATGGGTGACAAGCATTGCGGTTTTATTAAAGTTTTTTAATGTCGAAGAAACTAAGTTCTCAAGTTTTAACTTTGTCTGATAATCTAGTGCAGAAAAAGGTTCATCTAGTAGTAATATTTTTGGTTCAGTCATTAAGGTTCTAATTAATGCGACTCTTTGTCTCATTCCACCGGACAATTGACTAGGATAAAGGTCCCCTACATTGGCCAAATCCATTTGCGTTAATAACTGCGTAGCCTTTGCGGTGGTTTCCGCTGTGATATTTCCTGTAATTGATGGACCAATTAGAACATTCTCTTTAATAGATTTCCAAGGGAAAAGGTAGTCCTGTTGAAGCATATATCCAATAGAGGGATCAGGCCTAACAACTTTTTTTCCGTCAATGATTACTTCTCCCTCAGTCGGTTGAATGAGTCCTGCTGTAATGGAGAGTATTGTTGTTTTTCCACATCCACTTGGGCCGAGAAAGGATATGAACTCTCCCTCCTCGATAGACAGTGTGATGTCTTCAATAGCAGTGTTTACCGAATTCTTTGTGAAATATGTGTGATAAAGTTTGTTCATAGATAAAAAACTCATGACAAATCATCTCCTGTAATCTGAGATGATTTTCTCGGCAATCTCAGTGTTGACTAAGATGCTGTGCTCGACTTCTGAAGGTAGTTCCCCTGCTTCTCTCATGATGTCATGCAGGTTCTTCCATTCGTCTACGTCTAAGATTGGGTCAGTAGCATAAGAACCTTGTTCCTTGTAACGATTGACGACTTTCTCAATTAGGTCAATATCTGTTTCTGCAAAATATGGTTTTATTGATTCAGCTACTTCCTTAGAAGAGTGAGATTTCATCCATTTCTGTGCCTTGTAAATCGCTCTTGTAAACTTTTCTACTATTTCTCTGTTTTCTTTTAAATAGCTTGCCTTTGTCATATACGTTGTGTAAGGTACATGGCCTGATTCTATGCCAAATGAAGCTACAATGTGTCCTTTTCCTTCTTGTTCAAAAATACTTGCCGTGGGTTCGAATAATTGGACAAAATCCCCAGTTCCTGAAGCGTAAGCGCTTGAAATATTGGCAAACTCAATATTTTGTATGAGCTCTAAATCGGTTTGTGGATTTATTCCGTTCTTTTTCAATACAAATTCACCAACCATTTGAGGCATTCCGCCCTTGCGCTGACCTAAAAACGTGCTACCCTTAAGTTTATCCCATGAGAAATGATCAATTTTTTCACGAGACACTAAAAAGGTACCATCCGTTTGCGTTAATTGTGCGAAATTAATGACTGGGTCAATTGCACCTTGCGCGTACACATAAATTGATGTCTCTGAACCTACAAGAGCAATGTCAATACCATCGGAAAGTAGAGCGGTCATGGTTTTGTCACCGCCGAAAGTTCCTTGAAGGTCTATTTCTAGTCCCTCATCTTTAAAAAAACCTTGAGATAGGGCTACATATTGTGGAGCATAGAAAATAGAATGTGTGACTTCACCTACACGAATCGTTTGAACGTCGCTCTGGCCGCAAGCACTTATTGAAGAAATGAGTAAAACCGCCAAAATGATAGGTAAGAAGCGTTTATAGAAATTCATGATAAAAAGGACCTCCCTAGGGATGATATATTAATTTATTACTTACAATACAATATGTTGGTGCCCAAAATGTGTGAATGCCTATAGGGTATGTGGAAGAAATCAACTTCGTAAACAGTTGAAAATGGTCAAATATATTAGGTGTGTGGGAAGAGCTAAAATCATGTTTAGAATTCGTGCATTAATAAAGTTTACATAGATGGAGGTAGAATAATGGAAGATGGTATATTGATTGATAAACAAAGATTTCCGTCACCAAATCCAAATATTGAGCTATTTGTCATCACGTATTGGTGTCAGGGGTTAAAAATCAAGGGACTTCTTGCTGAGCCAAAAGAGACAGGTACTTATGATGGATTTCTTTACTTAAGGGGTGGAATTAAAAATGTAGGTAAAGTTCGTGTAGGAAGGATTATTCAGTTCGCTTCAGAAGGATTTGTTGTGATGGCTCCATTTTACAGAGGAAATCAAGGAGGGGAAGGCAATGAAGATTTTGCTGGTGAAGATAGGAATGATGCGATTGTCGCATTAGATATACTAAGAAAAAGGAATAAAGTTAATCCAAATCGTATTCATGTTTTTGGATTTTCAAGAGGTGGGGTAATGGCCTTACTTACAGGGATAAAGGATTCAAATATAAGGTCAATTGTATCATGGGGTGGAGTGTCAGATATGGTGTTAACCTATAATGAACGAATAGATTTGAGAAAAATGATGAAGAGGGTCATAGGAGGTACACCAACTAAGGTTCCTGAAGAGTATAAATGGAGAAGTCCGTTATATTTTTTAGAAAAAATAAAATCTCCAGTTTTACTTATTCATGGGGAAAAGGATAAAAATGTATCAATTGAGCATTCGTATAGGTTAGAAGAGCGGTTAAAAGAATTAGAACTACGGGTAGAAACATGGTACTTTAAAGACTACACGCACTACTTTCCACCAGCTATAAATCGAAAGATCGTGCAGGAATTGACAATGTGGATGAAGAAACAATAAGAATGATACGTTCAGAAAAGATGGAGGAAAAGAAATGGGAATGTCTTTAGAGTTAAATACAATGATAGTGACGAAAGGATTAGAAAAAAGAGAAACGGATAACACATTCAAACTAGAGAAAGATGGATACAGATTATATCCACTTGATATTCCATTAGAAGTGAAAAAGCAAAAGGATTCTGAGGTAAGTGGTATAGGAGTTATTAAGAATGCGGTAATGGAGAATCAAAAAACAATAATTACCTATGTTTTGATTTCTTTAAATTCAACAAATTAATAATGAGCATACCTAGAAATTATTTAAGAGAATATAAAACTAAAAAAACCTATATCACAGTATACTTTGTACTTGTGAAATAGGTTTTTTATTTTTAGTTAGTACTATTACTTTGTTGGTCCACCAAGTGAGATAATTGTATCTGATACATTAGAGAATTTCTTGAAGTTCTCTTTAAATTTACCAGCTAATTCATTCGCTTTTATATTGTAAGCATTTTTATCAGTCCATGTTTGTTCAGGGCGTAGAACTGCGTCTGGTACACCTGGAACATGTAAGGGGATTTCTAAACCGAAAATTTCGTCCTTACTTGTTTCAGTATTGTTAAGTTCGCCCTCTAATGCGGCTTGGACCATAGCTCTAGTATAACTAAGCTTCATTCGGCTTCCAATTCCATATTCGCCGCCAGTCCATCCAGTGTTTACAAGGAAAACATCAACATGATGTTCATCAATTTTTCTGCCTAACATCTCCGCATAAACGGTTGCAGGTAGTGGTAGGAATGGTGATCCAAAACAAGTTGAGAAGGTAGCTTGAGGGGTTGTTACTCCTCTTTCTGTACCAGCTAATTTACTAGTATAACCACTTAGAAAGTGGTACATAGCTTGTTCTTTTGTAAGCTTGCTAATTGGAGGTAGAACTCCAAATGCGTCTGCTGTTAAAAAGATGATAGTGTTTGGGTGACCCGCAATACTTGGCTCAATAATATTATCAATTGCTTGGATCGGATAAGCAGCACGTGTGTTTTCAGTCAGTGATATATCATCAAAATCCGGTGCTCTCGTTTGATCATGAATCATTACATTCTCAAGGACACTACCGAATCGTATGGCATCAAATATTTGAGGCTCTTTTTCTCGAGTTAAGTTAATGCACTTAGCGTAGCATCCACCTTCGATGTTAAATACACCAGAATTGGACCAGCCATGTTCATCATCACCGATTAGCCGTCTGTTTGCATCAGCAGATAATGTAGTCTTTCCTGTACCGGAAAGTCCGAAAAATAGAGCGACATCCCCCTCGACTCCAACATTTGCTGAGCAGTGCATTGGAAATATATTTGATTCGGGAAGTAGATAGTTCATCACAGAAAAAATCGATTTCTTGATTTCTCCTGCATACTCCGTCCCTCCAATTAGGACTACTTTTTGTTCAAAGGATATGATAATAAACGTTTCTGAATTAGTTCCATCAACTGCAGGATCTGCTTTGAAATTTGGAGCAGATATTACCGTGAATCCTGATTTATGTGATTCAAGATCTATTTGATTCGGTCGAATAAATAGCTGGTGAGAGAATAAATTGTGCCAAGCATATTCATTTATAATTTGTATAGGTAACCGGTGCTTTTCGTCAGCACCCGCGAATCCTTTAAAAACAAAAACTTCGTTCTTTTTCGTTAAGTATGTTAATACTTTTTGATAAAGTCGTCGAAATACATCTTCTGAGATTGGTTGGTTGACAGGACCCCAAGCAATCTTATCTTTAACCGAAGGCTCTTCTACAATGAATTTATCTTTCGGAGAGCGCCCGGTATATTTACCAGTTGTAGCTCGAACAGCTCCAGTAGATGTAAGTTCACCCTCAGATCTAGAGAGAACCTTTTCCACCAACTGTGATACAGATAAGTTTGTATAAATGTTTTGTCCACTTAATAAACCTTGTAAGCTGATTGAAATATCAACAGAATTCATTTTTTTAACCTGCCTTTTAGAATTTTTTTCTATTAATCTAGATTTTTATCCATTTATGTTATTACTTCTTTAATTAGTATAACATATTTAATCTAATAGTCTATACTATTTTACGTTATTGTACGCATAATTACATGAATTGTACCTGAAATATTGTTAATCTTTATTTGTATTTTTTTTTTGATCTGTTAAAGCTCAATATTGATTCATCAAACGGAGTTGATTGAAGTGGAAGGTATAATATTACTCGAAAATACCTACCGCATTTTCTTGTGCGGTGAGAATTCAGGGAAGTATATTCAATGTTCATCGTGAGCAACAGGACATAGAAGACACCGAAGGCGCAAGTGTCGATTAAGTTCACCGCCCTCGGGGCGGAAAACTGCATCAGCAGGTGAATTCAACAAATAAGGATTAACAGAGCATTTTTTTAACGAATACTTATTTAATGTAACAGAAAGTTTTGTGCCAATCTATAATTTAGAATTGTATTTATTTGAATCAATTGTTTACAAAATATACGAGGTAGTAAAACCGTAAACTTATATGTGAAAATAAAGCTCAAATTTTAATGAAATTATTAGGATAAACTCGTTTCTTTTTATTGACATCATTTGACCACATAAGTTATGATATGAGCCGAACGGATACTCTCTTATCCCGAGTAGGTGAAGGGGAACAGGCCCTATGAAACCCAGCAACCATCAATTTAATTGATAAGGTGCTAACCTGTTGCAAGGCATTAAGCCTTGAACGATAAGAGCAAAGGCGAAATGAACGTTAAAAACCTTTCTCTATAATATAAGGAAGGGTTTTTTTGTGTGCATTTTAGGAAATCCTATTACATAATGCAAAATCGCAAAAATTGATTCCTTAATAAAGTCATGTTTTATCAAGTATAATAAGGGAATGAGTACCGTATCTGAATAGTTGTTAAAAACGAAGAGTATTTTCAGTTATAAATTATTGATATTCTTTTTGTTAACAGTTACTAAAAGGAGGAAAAAGTAAGATGTCAAAACAACGTCGTTTATTTACATCTGAGTCTGTAACAGAAGGGCACCCAGATAAGATTTGTGATCAGATTTCAGATTCAATCCTGGATGCAATCCTAGCTAAGGATGCAAATGCTCGTGTAGCGTGTGAAACTTCAGTTACCACTGGTTTGGTATTAGTTGCAGGTGAAATTACAACTTCTACATATGTAGATATTCCTAAGATTGTTCGTGAAACGATCAGAGAGATTGGTTATACTCGTGCTAAGTACGGTTTCGATGCTGAAACCTGTGCAGTCCTAACCTCAATTGATGAGCAATCAGCTGATATTGCAATGGGAGTGGACCAAGCATTAGAGTCTCGTGAAGGACAGATGACAGATGAGCAAATTGATGCAATTGGAGCAGGAGACCAAGGATTAATGTTCGGTTATGCATGTAATGAAACTAAAGAACTAATGCCATTACCAATTTCTTTAGCTCATAAATTGGCACGCCGCTTAACAGAAGTTCGTAAAGAAGAAATCCTCCCATACCTTCGTCCGGATGGAAAAACGCAAGTAACAGTTGAATATGATGAGAATAATCAACCTGTTCGCATTGATACAATTGTTATCTCAACACAGCACCATCCTGAAGTATCGAATGAACAAATTAGCCGCAATCTAAAAGAACATGTTATTAATTTTGTAGTTCCTAAGGAATTAATTGATGAAAATACAAAGTATTTCATCAATCCTACAGGTCGTTTCGTTATTGGTGGACCTCAAGGGGATGCTGGCTTAACTGGTCGGAAAATTATTGTTGATACGTACGGAGGATATGCTCGTCACGGTGGCGGAGCGTTCTCTGGTAAAGATCCAACTAAAGTTGACCGTTCGGCAGCTTATGCAGCACGATACGTTGCAAAAAACATCGTTGCAGCAGGGTTAGCTGACAAAGCAGAAGTACAACTTGCTTATGCTATTGGAGTAGCGCAACCGGTCTCCATTTCAGTAGATACATTTGGTACGGGGACTGTTTCTGAGGAGATTTTAGTCAATCTTATCAGAAGTAACTTTGACCTTCGTCCAGCAGGTATTATTAAAATGTTAGATCTGCGTCGTCCAATATATAAACAAACTGCTGCATATGGACACTTCGGTCGTACAGATATTGATCTTCCATGGGAACGTACAGACAAAGCTAATGAATTAAAAACAAAATCAGGTATGTAACCATATTTTAAAGGCTATTCAAATCGAATGAACACTTATTTTGCATATAAAACGCTTGGATTTTTTAATCCAAGCGTTTTTATTTTACTCCTTCAATAGTTTGAGAAAAGAACAAAACACCTAATTGGACTTCTATTTATCTTTACAAAACTGTATTCATACTGCAACAACCAAGTATAACAGTTTTTAATTAGATGATTTTTTGTGGTTTTGTTTCTTTCGTATTTTTTACTTTTAGAATAGCTGATTCATACTCCAATAGAAGATTACTAAAAATATTACTCCATGTTTGTGTAAGTGCGTAAGATCTAGCTTCTTTACTCATCTCGGATTTTTTCTTATCGTTTCCAAGAAAATCTTGAATTGCCAAAACAAAGGATTTTACATTCTTTGGCTCACAAAGATATCCTGTTTTTCCTTCTTTAATAATATTCTTAACCCCACCTGAATTGGCCCCAACTACCGGTGTTCCACAAGCAAGTGCTTCAAGTACAACATTTCCGAACGTTTCTGTTGAGGATGGAAAAACAAATAAGTCAGATGCAGCATAAATTTCTGATAATTGGTTCCCAGTTAGATAACCTGTAAAGGTAACACTTTTGAGAGATTCCTTTTGCATAGTGAGTTTCGAGGGTCCATCGCCTACAACTATCCACCTCGTTTCATCTTGAATATAAGGAGGTAACGCTTTAATTGTGTCAAGGAGAGTGGATATATCTTTTTCTGGGGCAAGTCTGCCAACGTAAGATAGAATATACTTTTCTTTAATGCCGTACTTCTCTTTAACACTGACAGTTTCAGTAGGACGAAATAAATTTGAATCTACACCTCGAGCCCAAATGAAAAGATTCTCAAAACCTTTATATTTTAGTTGTTCCTTTGTTTCTTCAGAAGGGACAAAAACTTTTAGAAATGGACGGTAGAACCACCGCATATATTTCCACAATAACGGTGATAAAAAGGGTAAGTCATAATATTCTAGATATTGGTCAAAATGAGTATGATAAGAACCAACTAGAGGGATTTTCAACTTTTTTGCATAATGGATTCCACAAAGTCCCACATTAAAAGGGGTCGCCACATGAATAATATCAGGTTTGAATTCTATAAGTTGACTTTTAACATGAAGCATATTAGGAATTGCAAACCGACATTCGGGGTATAGAAAAAAGGGAAAACTGGCAAAATGGAATATGTGAGTTGAAAGATTTTTTTTTACTTTTGTATATTCAGGAGCGAATATCAAATATTCTATTCCGTGCTTTCTTAAGTAATCTGTAAAGTGATTTAGAGTTTTTGCTACACCATTTACTTGGGGAACAAAAGTGTCAGTAAAAATGGCAATCTTCACAAAATCCCTCCAAGGTAAAGCATAGGTTAACAATAAAGTGAATCTTTAATGAAAGTCAGGAGTGGTAGAAGAGGAAGCATTCGAACCTTGTACTCTTGTTAAACACTACTAAATTTCTAAAGGTCCTTAAGTCATACCTAAATTAAGTTCTTGTTCAAGGGAACTGGCTATCCTTTACCAAGGCAATATTGGATTTCGAGAATTAAAAATAAAGGCAAAGAAAAAAATAAATACTTTTTAGGATATTTTCCAATAAAATACAACTAAACATAATATAATGGAACCATTAGATAAACTGATTTGATTTATTTTTGAAGAGATTTATAGTACTGTCCTTTTTCTACATATTCACTTCTAATTCGTTCCATATCTTGTAAGTCCTCATTATTTAGGGAACGAATAACTTTTGCTGGACGTCCGAATGCCATACAGTTAGGAGGGATGATTTTACCTGGAGGTACAAGACTTCCGGCTCCAATAAATGCACCCTCACCAATCTCTGCACCATCTAAAATGATCGATCCCATTCCAATTAAAGCACCTTTTCGAATGATTGAGCTGTGCAATAACACTTGATGTCCTACCGTTACGTCGTCTTCTAGTACCAGTGGTTTATTTGGACTTTGGTGGAGGACGCAATTATCTTGAATGTTGACACGTTTACCGATTATTGTAGGTGATACATCCCCTCTTATTACCGTGTTGAACCATATGCTACTGTAGTCGCCTACTTTCACATCTCCTGTAATTGTTACAAAGTCGGCAATAAAAGCTGTTTCTGAAATAGTAGGTATTATATGTTTATAAGGATAGATCATGTCTTATTTCTCCTTTTTATGTAATTACTGATATTGTAACAAAATAATGAAGAGTCTGTTAAGCCTCTGTCCGAATATCCTTACTAGTCGTATACTAAAATAAATGAAAAGTAAGATTCATTAAAAATTTTTCTGTTGATCCCTAATGTTGTTAATTATTGCTATAGAGATAAAGTTTAGAGAGGAGTGGGAAGATGTGGAGATGGGAAGCTGAGAACGCAAAAGGAGTAATAGTGATGGTGCATGGTGCCTCAGAGCATCATGGACGCTATAAATGGCTAATTGAAATGTGGAGATCAGAGGGGTACCATGTTCTAATGGGTGATTTACCAGGTCAAGGTACAACTTCTAGGAGACACCGCGGTCATATTGACCATTTTGACCAATATATTAAAGTAGTAGAAGACTGGTACAATGAAGCATTAACGTACCAACTACCCATTATCCTGCTTGGACATAGTATGGGTGGTTTAGTTGTAATTCGTTGCTTACAGGAAAAACATTTTGAAGTTAAGTGTGTCATTTTATCTTCACCATGCTTAGGTGTATGTGTTGATACCGCACCTAGCCCGTTGTTAGATGCTGCATCCAAAATTTTAAATGTGTTAATTCCAACATTTCGCATGAATACAAACTTAACACCTTCGATGGCAACAAGAAATAAAGATGTCATTGAATTAGATAGCAATGACTCATTATATGTGACTAAAGTCTCAATCCGTTGGTACCGTGAACTTATACTTGCTACTAAGCTTGCATTATATAATATAAATAAGTTTCCAGATATTCCTCTTCTATTTATGCAAGGTGGAGATGATCAGATTGTTAATAAATTTGATGGTGAAAAATGGTTCGATTTAGTTGAATCCACGGACAAAACTTATAAAGAGTGGCATGGTTTGTACCATGAAATATTTAATGAACCTGAGCGTGAATCCGTTTTTGAATATACAAAGAGATTTGTTGAAACTCAGTTAGCAATCAAGAGCCAATAAGTAATAGATAGCAAAAGGGAGTCGATCTATAATATGTTACCTACCCATCCTTTAAGCTTAATGTCAAAGGTATATAAAGATGTATTGCCTCACGTACAAAAGGAACTCTTTACTTGGAAGAAAAGAGCAGAGGAGATTCCAAATATTGAGCTTCGTAACCAAGCATTAGCTAGTCTTAACTCTAAAGCATTTCACTGTGAAGGTGGGGCAATACTCTCCCTTCTATCTAATGGTCATACAGATTTATGCATTAAATTTATTGTTGCTTATCAGACAATAAGTGACTATCTTGACAACCTATGTGATCGCAGTACCTCACTTGACCCGAAGGATTTTGAAGCCTTGCATGAATCCATGCGAAATGCGCTTACAATCGGAGAAAACCAATTTCATGATTACTACAGGTATCGAGAAGATAAAGATGATGGTGGCTATTTAAAAGATCTTGTAACGACATGTAACGATGTCTTAACAAGGGCGTGTCAATATTCTTTGATTAAACCTGCTATTCTGGAACTAGCTGAATATTACTGTGCGCTCCAGATTCATAAGCATGTCAACAAGGAAGAGCGAGTCGCACGATTGGAAAAATGGAATGAAACGGTTAATACATATCATACAGATTTGGAATGGTACGAATTTTCTGCTTGTTCAGGTTCTACATTGGGAATATTTTGTTTAGTTTCTTATTCTTTCCATGGTCAATTAACCCAAAACGACATTATGAAACTAAAGAATGGATACTTCCCATATATACAAGGTTTACATATTCTTCTTGATTACTTGATCGATCAAGATGAGGATCAGGCAGGAGGAGATCTGAATTTTTGCTCTTATTACCCAAATGAACAGACGTTAATTAATCGTTTACTACACTTTTTAGATAAAGCAGATGAACAAATTAGAGGAATTCCAAATGAGAGATTCCATCGATTAATTAACCGTGGTTTACTTGGAGTATATTTGTCTGATAGTAAGGTTTCTGAGCAGACTCAAGTTCGTAAATTTGCGAAACAATTGATTAGAAAAGGTGGTCCTGTTAGTTACTTTTTTTATTTAAATGGCAGAGCATATCGAAAATGGAAGCAGTTAAATGAAAAGAACCCGTTAAGTCGAGTTTCGTCTTAACGGGTTCTTTTTTCAATTGCAATAATAAAAGGTGGGTAATTCCCCTGATTGATGAACTGATAGCACAAAACATGTGCATCTTGCTGATCAATTTGTTTTACATAGTTGAGAAGCATATCTCGTTCAAAGGCACCACCTTCATGCCCATGATAGATAACAATAACAATAATACCCCCTGGTTTTAACAAAGAATAAATTTGCTGAACAGCTGAAATGGTGGTCTTTGGTGTTGTAACGATTTCTTTGTTCCCTCCAGGCAGGTAACCAAGGTTAAAGATAGCTCCACCAATAGAAATAGGATTTGTAAGAATAGATTGTACATTTTCGTGACCTAATAAATGAAGTGTCACGCGATCTTGTAACCCATTTTCGAATAGATGTTTTAATGATTGATCGATCGCTTCTTTTTGAATATCAAATCCATAAACATGACCGGTTACGCCAACTAATTCTGCTAAAAAAACGGCATCATGTCCATTGCCTACTGTCGCGTCTATGGCAATGTCACCGGGTTTTATGCTTCTTGCTAAGAGTGTTTTTGCAAAAGAAAGAACTCCTTCGATATTCACTATGTAATTGCGCCCTTCTGAAAATATTTACCTTGATAGCTATTACGTCGAATTAGTTCAGCCTCAATAGCATTTAAGACACTCCATTTGTTCAAACTCCACATAGGCCCAATCATCAAGTCTGGTGGTCCATCTCCCGTGATTCGATGAACAATCATTTCAGGGGGGATAATTTCTAACTGATCACACACTAGATTGACATATTCTTCAAAAGATAAGAATTCGAGCAATCCTGTTTCATATTGTTTTACCATAGGCGTCCCTTTTAATAAGTGTAGTAGGTGAATCTTTATTCCTTGTACATCAAGTTTAGCTACTTCTCTTGCTGTTTCCATCATCATTTGAGGAGTTTCAAGAGGTAGTCCATTAATTATATGAGAACAAATTCGAATATTGTGTTTTCGAAGCTTTCTGACCCCATCTACATAGTTCTGATAATCATGTGCTCGGTTTATTAATAGCGCAGTTCTCTCATGTACTGTTTGAAGGCCAAGTTCAACCCATAAGTATGTCCGCTCATTAAGTTCAGCCAGATACTCTATCACATCATCTGGCAAACAATCAGGTCTTGTTGCAATGGATAAACCAACAACACCCTCTTGTTTAAGGACAATTTCAAATTTCTCTCTAAGTTCTTTAACAGGAGCATGCGTATTAGTAAATGCTTGAAAATATCCGAGATACTTTCCACCCTTCCACTTTTCATGCATTTTAGTTTTTATTTTGTGGAATTGTTCTTCAATTGATTCCGCTCTATTGCCGGCAAAATCACCTGAGCCAGCAGCACTGCAAAACGTACAACCACCATGTGCCACAGTTCCATCACGGTTAGGACAGTCAAAGCCACCGTCCAAGGCAACTTTAAAAACCTTGTGTCCGAAAGTTTGACGAAGATGGTAATTCCAAGAATGATATCTCTTCTTGTCATCATCGGAATAAGGGAAAGGATTCATAATGTGTTACACTCCTTTCAATTTGATAAATGATAGTTATTCGATAGGTTCTGTAAAAACTCCCTGTTGATCTTGAATACGTAGTGGATTGAAGTGGGAGGTTTGAGAACCTTACAGGATGCTCATCTTCCAACAGAGCCTCGCCATTCGATAATAAGAATTTTAGCATGTAACAGTGATGAAACCAACATTCATTTTCTATCGTCCAGTTTTTAGAGAGCAGTTATTTATATGTATTGATTGGTCACATGAATTTGGGATAATCTGCTGAATTCTAAATGCGAGTGGGAATAATCACCTATTATATGTTGTTATAGTTAAAACAGGGTTGTATAAACTAAGTGAGATGAAGCTTTTTCATCAATTGAGGATTTTCTGATGAAGGAGGAATGACTTTTGGCAACTCGTGAATCTGTTGAGGATTATTTGCAAATGGCTGAAGATACATTACGTTATGCAAAAGAGCAATTTACTGAAGCGAAGAAACAGGAGCATTATAATGCTACCGAGTATACAAAAGCGCAGCAACAACTTGAATCAACAGTTGTTGAGCTAGGTGAGTTAGCTCATAGTGGAAACTCTCAGCAAAAGATGCAAATTGATCGTATGAGACTGCAATTACAACAAATTCAAAATGAAATGATTATTTATCCACATCATTAAGTTGGAGGACTGCATTTATGAAAACACGATCAAAGCAAAATAATCCAGAGCAAAAAACAAAAAATGGAATTAACAATCAAGACATTGAAGTAGGAAGTGACTTTGATCCAGTAAAGGAAGTTAAAAAGAAAAATGCCAAACGTGCTCAACCAGATATATCAAAGACTAAATAAGATGAAATTCAGCTTGCCCCCCTCCAACGGAGAGGGGCTTTGCTTTGTGAGCAGGGCCAAGGCATGAATATTGGAATGATTAAGCGACAACTTGGCATGAATAAATACAGATGTAGGGTTGTGCGCAGGGCCTAGGCATGAATAGGAACTGGTTTGGCATGAATAGGCCTCAACTTGGCATGAATAAGTACAGATATAGGGTTGTGCACAGAGCCAAGGCATGAATAGGAACTGGTTTGGCATGAATAGGCCTCAACTTG
>JBFILZ010000006.1:0-56538 GCA_041611945.1 Bacillus sp. (in: firmicutes) | reverse complement strand
TCCTTCAAAGTAACATTGTCTGGTGATGATGGCGAAGAGGATACACCCGTTCCCATTCCGAACACGGAAGTTAAGCTCTTCAGCGCCGATGGTAGTTGGGGGACTCCCCCTGTGAGAGTAGGACATCGCCAAGCAAAGTGAAAAAGCAGCTATTGATAGCTGCTTTTTTTGTTTGGATTTTTTTGAGTGCTAGAAGGGCTACTCCTAGGAGTTAGTATATTTTAGATCACCTTTAACTTGATGAAAACAGAGTTTTTTCGTGTGTATTAATGCAATTTTTTGGAATGTAGAATCCATAATTTTTGGTATTAATTGTATAATGGATTATACAATTAGATTTTTGGATTATAAAACTAAAAAACGGCTGGTATAGCCATCTTAATTCTATCTATACCACTTATATATAGATCATCAACTCCTACAAAGGGTGAAAAAGAGAATACATGTAGACATACCAGTTGAATTCTACCTAATTAGCGGAAACATAACATTGCTTCGCCTTGACTGTAGGTCACTTATTTTTAATCTCGTGCGCCGAAGGTTGTTGGAGACTACCTAAGCACATATAATTGAAACTAATGAGGGCTACCTATATATGTATTTTTCTAGGTTTGCCAAAATGGCTTTCATAAAGCGAAAGAATGTGACGAAGAGAATGGAGATCCTTCAAGCCCCAATAAATTGAAGATAAGTATTTATCTAAGACATACACAGATGAAAAATCGAAGACATACAATAAGTCAGATAGGATATAAAATTAAGTATATTTTTAATTGTGTATACATTTTGTTTTTTTGGGAATGCTAGTATTGGGAGGTGGAGTAATTGAATGTCATCACAAATAGTGAAATTATAGGAGAACCATGTTTGATTTGTGAAAAAGATAAAGACAAAGGCATCCATTTATATACTTCATTTATATGTACGGAATGTGAAAGTGAGATGATTCAAACTCAAACTAGCCATCCAAAGTACAATTTTTTTTTACAGCAAATGCGCAAGATAATAAAACCAAAAATATTTTCATAAATAGATCCCTGTAAAGGGATTTTTTTTTACCTCAATTTTATTAGGGTGTATAATACTGAGAGAGTAATTTAGAAGGGGAAGTAAATATGAATCAAGATAATACACCCTTATACGATGCATTGCAGACCCATATTAATAAAAAAACGATATCCTTACATGTACCTGGACATAAAAGTGGAGAAGTCTTCCCGGCAAGAGCTATTAGTTCATTTAAAGGTATTCTCCCTTTTGACGTAACAGAACTATCGGGACTTGATGACCTTCATGAACCAACGGAGGCTATTTTAGAGGCGGAAAGATTACTCTCTGAATTATATGGAGCAAGCCGGTCTTTTTTCTTAATTAACGGTACAACAGTAGGAAACCTTTCTATGGTACTAGCTGTTTGTGGTGAAAATGAGGTAGTACTAGTTCAAAGGAATTGTCATAAGTCTATTATGAATGCTCTCATAATAGCTGGAGCTAAACCTATCTTTCTTTCGCCAGAGTATGATGAGTGGGGGCAAGTACCGACTTATGTTCATGAAAGAGAAGCCATAAAAGCATTAGAGATGTATCCAGAGGCTAAGGCTATCATTCTGTCAAATCCAAGCTATTATGGACATACATATGATTTAAAGAATATTATAAAATATTCACATGAAAAGGGTATACCAGTATTAGTTGATGAGGCCCATGGAGCACATTTTGGTGTGGGAAAACCCTTTCCCGAATCAGCACTAAAAAGTGGTGCTGATATTGTTGTTCAATCAGCACATAAAACACTACCTGCTATGACGATGGGATCATTCTTACATTTTCAAAGCAAGTTTATCTCAATTGAACGACTATCTTTTTTTTTAAGGGCTCTTCAATCAAGTAGTCCGTCATATCCCATTATGGCTTCATTAGATTTAGCACGCTACCACCTAAGTCTAATAAAGAAGCAAGGTGTAGATAAAATTTATCAACAAACAGAAGAATTTCGTAAAGGATTGTTAAGCATACCACAATTGTCAGTCATCCAAATAAATAATTTGGGGGTTATCCAAGATCCTTTGAAAATAATGTTACAAAGTAGATGTAACTTGTCTGGATATGAAGTTCAAGGACTTTTAGAAAAAGAAGGAATATTTACAGAATTAGCGGATTCTCTAAATGTTTTGTGTATTTTACCGTTAGGAGAATATGCAACCAGCAAGATCATACATAAAATCAAGCAGGCATTTCAAGGAATAGAGCTAAATAGTAATTTTGAGAGTGCAAGACGTATTCCAAATGCTCCAATAAAATCAATGAATCCATTCTCATATTATGAACTAAAGTCGATGACAACAAAAGTTGTGAAACTCACCAAGAGCATAGATTGTGTATCAGCTCAGACAGTGATTCCGTATCCGCCGGGGATACCGTTACTTCTACAAGGAGAAGTCATTACTAGAGCACATCTAAAACAGTTAGATTTCCTTGAACAAATAGGTGCAAGATTTCAAGGCGGCTTAATAAATCACACTATTAACGTCTATGATTATTAAAAAGGAGAAAACTAAATGAATGGTCTATTTATATCTATTGAGGGTCCAGAAGGTGCTGGTAAAACAACCATCGTTCAGCTTGTAGTTGAACAGTTGCTTAAGGAAAATTTCAAAGTGTTATATACGAGAGAGCCAGGAGGAATTCGAATTGCTGAAGAGATTCGATCAATTATTTTAAACCCAAAAAATGTAGAAATGGATGGCCGAACAGAGGCCTTACTTTATGCGGCAGCTAGAAGACAGCATTTAGTAGAAAAAGTTATACCAGCACTTAGTGAAGGGTATATAGTATTATGTGACAGGTTTATTGATAGTTCTATGGCTTATCAAGGTCATGCAAGAGGACTAGGTATGGACGAGGTATTAGCAATCAATGAATTTGCAATAGAGCAGACAATGCCGTTGAAAACGCTCTACTTTGATATAGAGCCAGAAGAAGGGTTCAGGAGAATTAACTGTAATGAAAATCGAGAAGTTAATCGCTTAGATCTGGAAAATATGGATTTTCATTATAAGGTCAGAGAAGGGTACCTTAGTCTTATTGAAAGAAATCCCGGAAGAATAATTAAAATTAATGCCTCTCAAACAGTAGAGAATGTATTCTCAGACACAATGGAGATTATTAAGAATATCATAAAGAATAAATCATGTTAATAGTTTCTATCTAAGCAGATCTTAATAATCAAAAAATGAAAACAGTATCAGTAATGGTTGAACTTGTTTATAATAAAGGTAAATCATGTGATAATGTCGAATAAATTACCATATATCAAAAAATGTTTACAAATTAAAAACGTGTTAAAATAAAGGAGGCGCATAAAGATGAAATTAATTATGGCTGTAATTCAAGATAAGGATAGTAGTCGTTTATCTAGTGCTTTAGTGAAATCAAATTTTCGTGCGACCAAATTAGCAAGTACCGGAGGATTCTTACGTTCAGGGAATACCACATTCCTAATTGGTACGGAGGATCAACAGGTCCCAAAGGTATTAGAAATTATTAAAGAAAATTGTAAGCATCGCGAACAATTAGTCGCCCCAGTCTCGCCGATGGGAGGAAATGCTGATTCATATGTACCATACCCAGTGGAAGTTGAAGTTGGTGGTGCTACTGTTTTCGTTTTACCAGTAGAAGGGTTTCACCAATTTTAGTGGAGGCAGTTTGCAATGAAAATAAATCAAGAATTACGGCCTACGTTGGAAAAAAACAGACAAGATTCTAAGAATCAAGTTGTTGGACAGTCTCGATTTGGTGAAATTGTTCAGAAGCAGGAAAGCAAGCTCCATATGGAGCAACTCCAAAAGTTAATGTCTGAAATAGGGAATCAGGGTGACCGACTTGCACGTTCTCAAAACTTTAAAGACTTAACGAAATACAAAAATCTTGTAAAAAAGTTTGTCAAACAAGCAGTCGACTTTGGAATGGATTTGAAACAATCTCATAGTTGGACAGCGAGTGGGCATAGTCGGACGTTAAAAACAGTTGAACAAATAGATCAAAAGTTAACTGATTTAACAGACGACGTCGTAAAAAAAGAACGAAAAGTCATTGATATTCTCGGGAAAATTGGAGAAATAAAGGGACTTCTCATTAATTTATATACGTGAGTGAGTGATTAGAAATGAGTAAGTCGTGGGATGATTTAGCGATTCAGCAACCAATAGTCACTAAAATGCTGACGAATAGTTTGAGGAAAAACAGATTGGCCCACGCCTATTTATTTGAAGGTGAACGTGGAACGGGTAAAAAGGAGTTTGCATTATTCCTAGCAAAATCTTTATTATGTAAGGATAAGCAAGATTGGTCTCCATGCCATGAATGTGTAAATTGCAGGAGAGTTGAATCTGGTAATCATCCAGATGTTCATATAGTAGAACCTGACGGGTTATCCATTAAGAAGTATCAAATAGGGGAATTGCAGGAAGAATTTTCGAAGACTGGTGTTGAATCAAAACAAAAGTTCTATCTTATCAACTATGCCGATAAGATGACACCAAATGCTTCTAATAGTTTGTTAAAGTTCTTAGAAGAACCATATCCTTATACAACAGCGATTCTACTTACCGAACAATCAAACAAGATGTTAGATACTATCTTATCAAGGTGTCAAACTCTCACTTTTCAAGCGAAACCAAAAAACATACTCCTCGCAGAGCTTGAGGAACGTGGAGTGGCCAGCATTTATGCTAGATTAGCAGTACAACTTACAAATAGTCTGGATCACGCATTAGCCCTCTGTCAAGATACTTGGTTTGCAGAGTCGAGAAAAGTAGTGTTACAATTGAGTGAGGTACTAAAGTCCAAACATGGTCTTTTATATATTCAAGAGAAATGGATACCGCATTTTAAAGATAGAGAACAAGTAGAACGTGGACTCGAACTACTGTTAGTATATTATAGAGATATATTATCAATAAATATTGGAGAAGTAGACTCAGTTGTATTTAGTGATCATTTAGATTCACTAAATCAGTGCGCCCTTCAACTATCTCAACAGCGTATCATACAGAATATGAACGCTATCTTAGAGGCCAAGAAACGGCTAAGTGCTAATGTTCAATCTCAATTATTGATGGAACAATTAGTACTAAAATTGCAGGAGGGATCTTAGCTTGTATGATGTAGTTGGTGTCCGTTTTAAAAAAGCGGGTAAAATATATTATTTTGACCCAGGGGAATTCAATATTCCAAACGAAGAATTTGTTATTGTTGAAACAGTTCGTGGAATTGAGTATGGAAGAGTTGTTATAAGTAATAAAAAGGTAGATGAAGAAGATGTTGTGCTCCCATTAAAACGGGTTATTCGTATCGCTGATTCTAAGGATAAGCTAACAGTAGGAGAAAACAAAATAGCTGCTGTTGAGGCTTATAGAGTTTGTGAAGAGAAAGTTTTGGAACATTCTTTAGATATGAAATTAGTTGATGTTGAGTATACATTTGATCGGAATAAAGTGATATTTTACTTTACAGCCGATGGTAGGGTTGATTTTCGAGATCTTGTAAAAGACTTAGCTGCTATTTTTCGCACTAGAATAGAATTACGTCAGATTGGTGTAAGAGACGAGGCGAAAATGCTTGGTGGTATTGGCCCTTGTGGAAGAATGCTTTGTTGTTCAACATTCCTAGGTGATTTTGAACCGGTCTCCATAAAAATGGCGAAAGATCAAAATCTATCATTAAATCCTTCTAAAATATCAGGACTTTGTGGTCGTTTAATGTGTTGTTTAAAATACGAGAACGATGAATATGAGTCAGCGAAGGAAGCTCTACCTGATATAGGCGAATCGATTGAAACACCTATTGGATTGGCGAAAGTAGTTGGATTAAATATTCTAGAACGTTTAATTCAAGTCGAACTAATATCTGATCGTGAACGAGTTGTTGAATATACACTTGAAGAGTTAATCCAAGAAGGGGCCGCTTCTATCCAAGCTACAGATTAAGAGGTGTTGCATGTGGGTAAAAAAGAAATATTTGACGCTGTTAGTAGCATGGAAGAACAAATCGACCATTTGTCAAAAAAGCTTAGTGAGCTAAAACTTAATGTTGCTGAACTTTTTGAAGAAAATAATCATATTAAAATAGAAAATACGCACTTAAGAAAGCGCCTTGACCAAGCTGTTATTGAAGAAGAAATGAATCGATCTGTTCATCATGATATGAAAGAATTGAAGCCAGTAGATATAGGTGAGGGTTACGATAATCTAGCAAGGCTGTATCAAGAGGGCTTTCACATTTGTAATGTTCATTATGGAAGTATTAGAAAAGAGGGAGATTGTTTGTTTTGTCTTTCCTTTTTAAATAAGAAATGAGTGTTTGGCCTTTCCTGTTATAGGGAAGGCTATTTTCCTTAAAATGAGAATTTTCAAGTCTCGCTATATCCAATTTAGATCCCCATTTGCGGGATTCTAGGAGAGACCTAAGAGGAGGAAGTTCTTTTTACAATAATTTAAAGCTCTGTTAAAGCCCAATGTTGGTTTTTCAAACGAAGTTGATTGAAGAGGAAGGACGCGTGACTCCTCGAATGCTTGGTCAAATCTAGAGAGGAATAAGAGTTTCTTGTTTGACGAAATTGTGATATTTAGTAACAGACGTCCAGATTTCAGGAAGCGTACTCTAGAAGAAGTTCAATCGGTACGCTGGAGTTTTGTCATGGGAGCCTATTCGGTCGTGCTACCGCATTTCTTTGTGCGGTGTGAATTAGTTCATGGAAGCCTATTTAATGTCCTGCGGGAGCAGCGGGACAGGACAACGAAGGAGCAAGTGGCCGAGCGCTCGCCCTGGGGAAGTCAGATATCCTACTATTGTGAACAACACCCATATCTATAAAATTCTAAACAGGTTATTTTTGTGGGCTCAGGTGCCTTTAAGATAAGTACTTTGCTAGATCTGATGAAAAGAGAGGTTAACAGTATGACTGAATTGTATAATGATGAAAGATTAGATTATTTATTAGCAGAAGATTTAAAGGTAATACAGAGTCCATCAGTGTTTGCTTTTTCACTTGATACGGTCCTGTTAGCTAGATTTGTCTATGTACCAATACAAAAGGGCAGGTTGATTGATCTTTGTACTGGTAATGGTGTCATACCTCTTCTCCTTAGTACACGATCAAAGGGAACTATTACAGGTGTTGAAATTCAAGAGAGAATCTTTAATATGGCGAAACGTACCGTTACATACAATCAATTAGAAGATCGAATAAATATTCTACATGGTGATATATTGGATATGCCAGATACCTTGGGTTATGGAAAATATGATGTGGTGACATGCAACCCACCATACTTCCCTACTCCAACTACTAGTGAAAAAAACAAAAATGAACACTTGGCTATTGCCAGACATGAGATTTACTGCAATTTAGAAGATGTAGTTAGGGTTAGTAGCCAGCTTGTCCGCCCAGGTGGGAAAGTGGCTTTTGTTCATCGGCCGGGTAGACTATTGGATATTGTAACGTTGATGAGAAAGTATCGAGTGGAGCCAAAGCGTCTCCAGTTTGTTTACCCTAAGCTTGGTAAAGAAGCCAATACGATTCTAATTGAAGGAATAAAGGATGGGAAATCGGATTTAAAGATACTACCACCTCTAATAGTCTATAATGAAAACGGAGAATATACTAAAGAATTACATGCAATCCTTTATGGTGAATAAACGATTTCAACCCAATCTATATACTATTACGTAGGACAAGTAATGCTTGATTGGATACAAAGGAATTTTTATTTCAAATGAAAGAAATTGAAAAAAATTGAGGTGTTGAATATGCTACAGCAGAAAAGTTTTCATAATGAAGAAGGTTCGGCATTGTATTTAGTGCCAACACCAATAGGGAATCTAGAGGATATGACATTTCGAGCCGTTCGTATATTAAAGGAAGTTGATATTATTGCAGCTGAAGATACAAGAGTATCAAGGAAACTTTGCAATTATTTCGAAATAACAACACCAGTAATTAGTTATCATGAGCATAATAAGGAAAAAAGTGGTGAAAGACTAGTAGAGGACTTAATGTTAGGTAAGAAGATAGCGCTAGTCAGTGACGCTGGTATGCCGAGTATTTCAGACCCAGGCTATGAATTAGTATTATTAGCTCTAGAAAATGGGTTTCCTGTTATACCTCTACCTGGAGCAAACGCTGCTCTAACAGCCTTAATTGCTTCAGGGTTACCACCACAACCATTTTATTTTTATGGATTTTTCCCTCGTCAAAAGAAGGATAAGAAAAAAGAAATTGAACGATTGAAAATGATTGAGAATACAATGATATTTTATGAATCGCCACATAGATTAAAGGAAACAGTGTCTATTATTGCAGATGTATTAGGTGAGCGGAAAATCGTTATAAGTAGAGAGCTTACGAAAAAATTCGAAGAGTTTATAAGAGGTTCTGTAAAAGAAATAATGGAATGGTTAGAGGTTACTGAAGTGAAAGGTGAATGCTGTATTTTAATTGAAGGGTGTACAGATATTGGTGAAACAACTGAAGTACTTTGGTGGCATAACCTATCCGTAAAAGAGCATGTGAATTTCTATATGGAACAAAAGGGAATTTCTTCAAAAGATGCTATCAAAAAAGTTGCAATGGATCGAAGTTTACCAAAGCGTGAAATATATGAGGAATTCCATATCCACTAATAGAAAAGAGCATCCTAGGATAACCAAGAGATGCTCTTTGAATTATTTAGTAACTAAATTGTTTTGTATTTCGCCTAAGATCTGTTCTGCACCTTCACGGCTAAGAATAATTTTCCCGCCAGCAAGAGATATGTTATCGTCGTTAATTTCACCAGTTACTTGGCAAGTCATGTTAGCCTTGTATTTCTTTAATACGATTTTTTCTTCGTCTACGTAAATTTCTAGGGCATCTTTTTCTGCGATACCTAATGTACGTCTCAATTCGATTGGAATTACCACTCGACCTAATTCATCAACTTTACGAACAATACCTGTAGATTTCATATGAATATTCCCCTCTCCTAATGCTTCTTTATACATATTTCATTAATTTTCGTCAAAATTCGACATTGATACAAAATAATAATACCAGTGATTACCAAACACGTCAATCTATACTTTTGCAAAAGAAAATGTGTAATTTTTCGAAATATTCCTTATTAACAGTGGGTTTATTGTTAAGTGTTGAATATTTTAGAATACAAAAAATTACTTTTTTTTCAAATACATACAAGTTTTATTATAAATAAAATTCGACAAATTACAATAAGTTTTCGACAAAAAATAAATAAATATAAACTTATAGTTTTTATGTAAGTAATTTCCTGGAATTATGTAATTCAAACATTTTAAGGGATTAATTTAGTAAAGTGTATAAATCATCACTTTATTAGGAATAGATGATTGTATTGATACAAAATTAGTGTACATAATTAAATTAATTCTATGAAATATAGTTTTTTGTTTAGACGAGCTTTGATAAGATAAGGTCAGGTCCAGAAAAATATATTTAGCTTTTAAGTGATGGAGGTTTATTAAGTGGCTGATAAGAATACATTTTATATTACAACACCAATATATTATCCAAGTGGAAAATTACATATTGGACATGCTTATACTACTGTAGCTGGAGATGCAATGGCTCGTTATAAGAGGTTGAGAGGGTTTGATGTTCATTATTTAACGGGTACAGATGAGCATGGACAAAAAATTCAACGTAGTGCAGAAGAAAAAGGAGTATCTCCTCAAGAATATGTTGATGACATAGTTTCAGGTATCAAGGTTTTATGGGAAAAGCTTGAAATTTCTTATGATGATTTTATTCGTACGACAGAAGATCGACATAAAGTAGTGGTAGAGAAAATATTTGCTCAATTAGTTGAACAAGGTGATATTTACATAGATCAATATGAGGGCTGGTATTGTACGCCATGTGAATCCTTTTATACAGAGAGGCAGTTAGTAGATGAGAAATGTCCTGATTGTAGTCGCCAAGTAGAAAAGGTAAAAGAGGAGTCTTACTTTTTTAGAATGAGTAAATATTCAGATCGACTATTGCGTTTTTATGAAGAAAATCCAGAATTTATACAACCTGAATCTCGAAAAAATGAAATGATTAATAACTTTATAAAACCGGGACTTGAGGACCTTGCTGTGTCACGTACAACGTTTGATTGGGGAGTAAAAGTACCTGGGAATTCGAAACATGTTATTTATGTTTGGATTGATGCACTTTCAAACTATATAACAGCACTCGGATACGGGACTGATGATGACAAGAAGTATCAAAAATTCTGGCCTGCGAATGTTCATTTAGTTGGTAAGGAAATTGTCCGTTTCCATACAATCTATTGGCCAATAATGCTGATGGCACTAGATTTACCCTTACCCAAAAAGGTTTTTGCACACGGCTGGCTTTTAATGAAAGATGGGAAAATGTCAAAATCAAAAGGTAATGTAGTAGATCCTGTAACATTAATCGACCGTTACGGTTTAGATGCCCTTCGTTACTACTTGTTAAGAGAAGTTCCTTTTGGATCGGATGGGGTTTTTACTCCAGAGGGTTTTGTTGAAAGAATTAATTTTGACCTTGCCAATGACTTAGGGAATTTACTAAACCGAACTGTTGCGATGATCCAAAAATACTTTGATGGTGTCATTCCAAATTATTCTAGTACACACTGTGAATTTGATGAACAGCTGGAGGAATTAACAAAGGAAACAAGACAAAAAGTTGAGAATGCTATGGAAGATATGCAGTTTTCTGTTGCATTAAATGCACTTTGGGGGTTAATATCACGTACGAATAAGTATATAGACGAAACCCAGCCATGGGTTCTTGCGAAGGATGAAAGTAAGCGTGATGAACTTGGTTCTGTTATGTCTCACCTTGTTCAATCACTTAGAAATGTTTCTATCATGTTACAGCCATTCCTAGTAAAAACCCCAAAAATGGTGTGGGAGCAGCTTGGGATTGTAGATTCAGCTATCACTTCGTGGGAAAGCATGAATCAATATGGGCTTCTTCCCGAGGGAACAAGGGTCGTTCAGGGAAATCCAATATTTCCTCGTTTAGACGTTAAGGATGAAGTAGATTATATAAAACAACAAATGCAAGGTCCTACTACACCTGTAATAGAAAAAGTGAATGTTACCGAGACAGAAGTTCTATCTGAAATCACTATTGATGATTTTATGAGGGTGGAATTGCGAGTAGCAGAGGTAATTGATGCAGAACCGGTGAAAAAAGCAGATAAACTATTGAAAATTCAGTTGGATTTAGGTTACGAGAAGAGACAAGTTGTCTCTGGCATTGCAAAACATTATACACCTGAAGAAATAATTGGTAAAAGAGTTATTTGTGTAACTAATTTAAAGCCTGTAACATTACGAGGCGAAATATCACAAGGCATGATACTAGCTGGAGAAAAAGATGGAAAGCTTTCCTTAGCTACAATTGACCAAAGCTTACCAAATGGATCTAAGGTAAAATAAGTGGTGCTACTTCTAATAAATAGGTGTTCTTTTTAGAACACCTATTTATTAATTTTGGTATTTTACTGGTAATTGCATCATTGATTATTTCAGAATTCTTTTAACAGACTTGAAAATGTAATCAAACTGTAAGGTACGTGTAAGTTATGTAAATAATTTTTATGATAAAATAATAAAGGAGTTTGTCTATGTTATTTGATACCCATGTACATTTAAATGCGGACCAATATAAAGAAGATTTAAAGGAAGTCATTCAGCGAGCAATAGACCATGGTGTAAAGAATATGGTGGTGGTGGGTTTTGATAGACCAACTATTAACAAGGCCATTCGTTTAGCAGAGGAGTACACATTTCTTTATGCAGCAATTGGTTGGCATCCTGTAGATGCAATAGATATGAAGGATGAAGATCTCAAGTGGATTGAAGAACTTTCTCAACACCCGAAAGTGGTTGCATTAGGAGAAATGGGTCTAGATTATTATTGGGATAAATCTCCAAAAGATATTCAAAAAGAGGTATTTAGAAAGCAAATCAGACTTGCACATAAAGTGAAGTTACCTATAGTTATCCATAACCGTGATGCAACTCAAGATATTATTGATATTCTGAAAGAGGAAAATGCCTCTCAAATTGGTGGGATTATGCATTGCTTTACAGGAAGCCTTGAAGTAGCTAAAGAATGCATGGAAATGAATTTTTATATTTCATTCGGTGGCCCGGTGACATTTAAAAATGCTAAGAAAGCGAAAGAGGTTGTTAAAGAAATACCTCTAGATCGGTTATTAATTGAAACAGATTGTCCATACCTCACACCTCACCCATTTCGTGGAAAGAGGAACGAACCCAGCTATGTTTCATTAGTAGCAAAGGAAATTGCAGAACTTAAAGGGATTTCTTATGATGAACTTGTCCAAAAAACATACGACAATGCTCGTCAAGCATTTGGTTTAATATGAGTTAATGTCTTGTCGAAACATGCCTTATCTTGTCCAATTAGTATTTATTCTAGAGAAGTTCTAGACTACTAGTTAGTGTCATAGGATAACTTGTCGACAAATCTTCCTTTCCATTATCAATCATATTGATATAATAGGTTTTAAAGTTAAAGGAATGGAACTGATTTGACAAATAAACTATAACTCCTTATAATTTCTCAAGGAGAGAAGGAGGCGTTTTTCATCGAGATAGTAAAAAACATGAAAAAGTTGATTTCCGTATCTATGACTGTAAAAAAGACTGTAATTGTTGTTAGTAGTTTCCTAGTTTTTGCAGGAATATTCGGATATGTAATATATGAGGGAACGAAGCAATCAATTAATCTGACGCTAAATGGTGAGGAAACATCTATAAAAACACACGCAAATACAGTTGCGGGAGTTTTGTCAGAACAAGCCATCGAATTACGAGATGAAGATTATTTAGAGCCCAGTTTAAAGACCGTCATAACAAGTGATATGAATATCATTTGGAAAGCGGCAATACCAGTTGAACTTGTCATTAATGAAGAGTCTACTAAAATTTGGACCACTTCTAATTCAGTTCAAGAACTACTTGATACACAAGCTATAAATGTAACAGAACATGATAAAATAGAGCCAGGACTCAATGCTTCAATCAAGGCGCATATGAAGATTCTAGTTGAGAATGCATTCCAACTAACCTTAAATGAAGGCGGAGAAGAAAAGCAGATATGGACCACTTCGACTACTGTCGCTGACTTTTTAAAGCAGCAAGAAGTAACACTAAATGAACTAGACCGGATTGAACCAAGTGTTGAAGCAATGGTCGAAGCAAATTCTGTCGTAACTATCACGAGAGTAGAAAAAGTCACCGATGTAGTGGAAGAATCCGTAGATTATGCTGTTGTTACAAAGAAAGACTCCAATTTAAAAAAGGGGTCAGAGAAAGTTATAAACAAAGGGTCTAAGGGGAAAATTGCTAATCATTTTGAAGTAATCTTTGAAAATGGTAAAGAGGTCTCCAGAGAACTAATCAAGACTGAGACAGTTGAAAAGAGTAAAGATCGAGTTGTCGCAGTTGGAACTAAAGTTGTAAAACAGCCACAAGTTTCCAGAGGAAGTGGGCAAGTAGTAACCGAATATTATGTTGAAGCTACTGCATATACTGCCTATTGTAATGGCTGCTCAGGTATTACTAGATCTGGAATAAATTTAAGGGCAAACCCAGATATGAAAGTTATTGCTGTAGACCCTAGTATCATTCCGTTAGGTACAAGAGTATACGTTGAAGGTTATGGCTATGCAATTGCAGCTGATACTGGTTCTGCAATCATTGATTATAAAATTGATGTGTTTGTTCCTACAAAATCTGAAGCTTACCGATGGGGAAAAAAGCGAGTTAAGATTCAGATTTTAAAATAATTAGACTGTGTCTTACAGGGGATTATGTTCCCCTGTTTTTTTGCGTTATAATAGAAGATGACATATTGTTGATCTTTCAAAAGAAGTTGATTGAAGAAGAAGGACACGCGACTCCTCGAATGCTTGGGCAGAGCTATAGAGGGATAACAGTTTCTTGTATGACGAAATTGTGATATTTAGTAACAGACGTCAAGATTTCAGGAAGCATACTCTAGTAGCAGTTCAATCGGTAGGCTGGAGTATTTTCATTGAAGCCTATTCGGTCGTGCTATCGATTTTCTTCGTGTGGTGATAATTCAAGGAAGAATATTTAATGTCCCTTGGAAAAGGAACATCCTGCAGCTGAAATCAACCGAAAATTGTAACAGAGAAAAATCTAAAATAAACTTATATTGAATAAATGTTTCACTAAAATAGAAGACGATATAGTTCGTATAAAGGTTTCAGGCTTCGGAGGAAAAAAATGAAAATAAAAGAAATTATTGTAGTTGAAGGCAAGGATGATACCACTGCTGTTCAAAGAGCGGTAGAAGCAGATACAATTGAAACGAATGGTTCTGCAATTAATGAAGTAACTCTCCAAAAGATTAAGTTAGCTCAGGAAACTAGAGGAGTTATAATATTCACAGATCCTGATTACCCTGGGGAGAAGATAAGAAAGACAGTAGCAGAAAATGTTCCTGGTTGTAAGCATGCATTTATTCGCAAACAAGATGCGCTTGATAAGAGACATAAAAAAGTTGGAGTAGAACATGCTTCAGTAGAAATTATTAGAGCAGCTCTTTCCGAGGTTCAACAAGAGATGATTGACATAGTGGAAGAGATTGGGTGGGAAGAGCTAATCTATTTAGGATTAATTGCAGGTGATAAAGCAAGAAGTAGGAGAGAAAAATTAGGGATTTTACTGAGAATAGGCTATACCAATGGAAAACAGTTATATAAACGATTAAAAATGTTTCAAATTTCAAGAGATCAATTTGAGAGCGCAGTAAAACAAATGCTCCAGGAGGAAAAGAAATGTTAAAAGATATAGCAACTCCAACCCGTACGAAAGAAATATTAAAAAAATATGGTTTTTCCTTTAAGAAAAGCTTGGGTCAGAATTTCTTGATCGACACAAATATTCTACATAATATTGTTGATTTTTCTGAGTTAGATGCAGAAAGTGGAGTAATAGAAATTGGACCTGGAATTGGTGCTCTCACAGAGCAGTTAGCAAAACGAGCAAAGAAAGTCGTAGCTTTTGAGATTGATCAACGCTTATTACCTATACTAGAAGATACCCTATCCCCATACAATAACGTTAAAATCATTCACCAGGACATCCTTAAAGCAGATGTGAAGGACGTATTAGAAACTGAGTTCGGAGAAGTTAAGGATGTAATGGTAGTGGCTAATCTCCCCTATTATGTGACCACACCGATTCTAATGAAGCTTCTAGAGGAAAGATTACCGCTTAGGGGAATTGTAGTCATGCTTCAAAAGGAAGTCGCAGACAGGATGTCAGCGTCCCCTAATTCGAAAGCTTATGGATCACTATCTATTGCGGTCCAATATTATACGGAAGCAAGAACTGTTATAACGGTGCCAAAAACAGTATTTGTACCACAGCCTAATGTTGATTCGGCTGTGATTCGATTAATTAAAAGAAATGAGCCGGCGGTATCTGTACTTGATGAAGACTTCTTTTTCACGGTAGTTAGAGGAAGCTTTGCTCTGAGGAGAAAGACCATCTTAAATAATCTTAGTCATAATCTACCTCAGTCATGGTTTTCTAAAGAAGTTATTATTCAAGCGCTACAGGAAGTAAATATAGCTCCTGCACGTAGAGGGGAATCTCTCTCTATTGAAGAATTCGGACAACTAAGCAACGCATTATACAGATTAAAGAAATAAACTTTTCATGCCAGGACTCAGCATTTTGCTGGGTCTTTTTATTGTTTTTTTGGACTAGAAGACTATTTCCTAACAACGCGATAGCGTTTAGGTGAGGGGAGTTCTATAATTCAATCTACATTCTAAATAACATTCAACAAGAAAAAAAGAGAACCAAAAAAATTGAATAAAGTTGAATCTAATTTAAATAATTCATGTACTAGATATGCACTTTTTCAACTATTTCCCATAGGCTATGTAGAGGATTAATTTGTGTTGTTGAAATCCCGGTAACCTATGGGAGGGAGAAAGATGAATGTAAAGGTTGGAGCAAGAGTTGCTCGCTTATCATATAATTGCGATCTACTATTTAGAGTAATGGAGATAAAAGATGTGCCTTCAGAAGGAAAAAAAGCTGTTTTATATGGTGAGGATTTCAGGCTGATTGCTGATGCGCCATTTTCAGATCTCAAGATAGTGGATGAGCAAGAGCGTGAGAGGTATCTTCATACAGAGCGGGAGAAACAAGAGCATTCCTTCACTATTTTTAAGCAAGACTATCATTTAATAAGAGAGAAAAATGAATATGAAGCTACCAGTGGGTACACTGAAAATAATGACTTCTTTCAAATGCCTGGAAAAGTCCTTCATTTAGATGGAGATCCAACCTATTTAAAGAAGTGTTTAGATCTATATGAAAAGATAGGAGTTCCAGTTTACGGCGTACATTGTACTGAAAGAGAAATGCCTGAAAGAATAGGTTCATTAATAGACCGAATAAGACCGGATATTCTTGTCATTACAGGCCACGATGCTTATTCAAAATCGAAGGGAAAAGTTTCTGAATTAAAAGCATATCGACATTCAAGAGACTTTGTCCAAACTGTTATAGAGGCACGAAAAAAGGTTCCGCACTTGGATCAGTTAGTTATTTTTGCTGGTGCATGTCAATCTCATTTCGAGTCACTAATTCGAGCGGGAGCTAATTTTGCAAGCTCTCCTTCAAGAGTGAATATTCACGCATTAGATCCTGTTTATATCGTGGCAAAAATAAGCTTCACGCCTTTTATGGATCGAATAAACGTATGGGATGTTGTACGAAATACATTAACTGGTGAAAAAGGACTTGGTGGTATTGAAACAAGAGGAGTATTAAGGACAGGTATGCCGTATAAACGGCATGAGGAGTAAACCTACCCTCTAATGAATACGCATTAGAGGTTTTTATCTGACTCTTATTAGGTGTATATAATTGGGAAATCTTCTAGGTGTTCTACCAAATATATATTGGGTTAAAATATTATCCGACAAACTTATACATACTTTTGTCAATTTAAGACAATATAAACATGTTTGATAAAAAAAATGTTGGATTTTAGTAATTGACAACACTTCTAATTAATTGTTATAATTTATCGTTTGTTTGACATTCGGTCTGGTTTATGTTACTATTACGATAGCGAGGTGGAGTGAAATGGGTAAAACATTGTTGGAAATAAAACAAGCACTTGATGGAAATTTAGGTAGACGTTTAACTCTTCGGGCAAATGGTGGACGCAGAAAGACAATCGAACGTTCAGGCGTACTATCCGAAACATATC
Organism: Bacillus sp. (in: firmicutes); assembly: GCA_041611945.1. GTDB lineage: Bacteria > Bacillota > Bacilli > Bacillales > SA4 > Bacillus_BS. Next base: position 39,185 of record JBFILZ010000006.1, on the reverse strand, counting down.
CATCAGTTTTTGTCATTGAACTAGACCAAGATGAAAATTCCTTTGAACGTGTTTCATACAGCTATGCAGATGTACTAACAGAAACGGTAGAATTAACTTTCTTTGACGATAAAACGATTGGAAGCATTGCGCTATCAGGGCAATAAGTTCAGTTGGATAATAAAGGCAAAATAATTATAATGGCTCCTTTCCAATACTAGTAATGTCGTAGTATTGGAAAGGAGCTGTTTTCGTTTGAGTAGACGTCGCCATGGAGTTATGTCTGAAACCTTTAAAAATGAACTTGCAAAAGAATTAGGGTTTTATGATACTGTTTTGCAAAGTGGCTGGGGTGGAATACGTTCTAAAGAGGCAGGAAACATGGTAAAACGTGCTGTTGAAATTGCACAAAATCAGCTAATGAAACAACAAAACCAATAATAACCTATGACAGACGCCAAAGGGAAACCTAGGCGTTTTTTTTAGTATATGTTGATCTAGCGGGAGATTATATATATCAGACCTTAATAAAACATACTTTTGTTAAAATTTGTCGACTGTTCATTGTTAGGTGGAAGTTTTATGGTACAATATCGTCATATATGGAAGTTCGAAAAGTAGGTGATAGTATGAGAATCCTAGTTAAGGCACCAGCCAAAATAAATTTGAGTTTAGATGTCCTTCACAAAAGAGCAGATGGATTCCATGAAGTGGAAATGGTTATGACGACCATTGATTTAGCGGATCGCGTCGAACTGGAGTTGTTGGAAACTGATCAAATAAAGATTAGCTCACATAATCGATTTGTTCCTGATGACAATCGGAATTTAGCCTATCAGGCAGCGGTTATACTGAAGGAAAGGTTTAAAGTTAATAAAGGAGTGTCCATCGCTATAACCAAGATGATTCCTGTTGCAGCGGGGTTAGCAGGGGGGAGTAGTGATGCAGCGGCAACCTTGAGGGGACTTAATAAGCTATGGAAGTTGAATCTTAGCCTAGCAGAGTTAGCTGAAATTGGTTCTGAAATCGGTTCGGATGTTTCTTTTTGTGTATACGGAGGAACAGCTTTAGCCACTGGAAGAGGGGAAATAATTCAACATATTAATCCTCCACCTCATTGCTGGGTTGTCTTGGCAAAGCCGACCATTGGTGTTTCAACAGGAGAGGTCTATGGACAACTTGACCTCTCAAGTGTGCGTCATCCAAATGTTAGAGGGATGGTTCAGGCGATTAACAATAATGACTATAAAGGTATATGTCAGTTGATGGGAAATGTGTTAGAGGATGTAACGTTAAAGCAGTACCCAGAAGTTTCTCAAATTAAAGATCAAATGAAAAGATTTGGTGCAGATGCAGTTTTAATGAGTGGAAGTGGACCTACGGTCTTTGGTCTTGTCCATCATGACTCCAGGTTACAGAGAGTCTATAATGGTTTAAGAGGATTTTGCGACCAAGTTTATGCTGTAAGAATGCTAGGAGATATAAACCACCTTGATTAAATCCGTATATAAATGTAATATTATCTTAAAACATTCGGATTTTAAGGTGGTTTGGAGATGTTAAAAATTAAACGTAGCGGAAGACTTGTTGATATGACGTATTACTTAATACAGCATGCAAATGAGTTGATTCCCCTTACATATTTTGCTGACCGGTATCAATCAGCTAAATCTTCTATAAGTGAGGATCTTGGCATAATAAAACAGACATTCGAGGAATCAGGAGTAGGCTCGTTATTAACAGTTGCTGGAGCTGCTGGGGGTGTTAAGTATATCCCAAGTATTTCAAAAGAGGAGGCAACCTCTTTTGTTGACAAATTATGCGAGCTTTTCGAAAAGCCCGAGAGGCTTCTTCCAGGAGGATATCTTAGTTTAACGGATATTCTAGGCGACCCTGTACTTGTTCAAAAGATTGGATTAATGTTCGCGTCACTTTTTTCAAATAAGAAAATTGATGTTGTGATGACGGTAGCAACAAAGGGTATTCCTTTAGCCTATGCAGTTGCGAATTATTTACATGTGCCAGTCGTCATTGTTCGGAGAGATAGTAAAGTTACCGAAGGTTCAACAGTAAGTATCAATTACGTATCGGGTTCCTCAAATAGAATTCAAACTATGCTTTTAGCCAGAAGAAGCTTAAAAGTAGGTTCCAATGTTCTCATAATTGATGACTTTATGAAAGCAGGCGGAACGATAAATGGTATGGTTAGCTTATTAGAAGAATTTCAAGCCAATGTCGCTGGTATTGGGGTCTTGGTTGAATCGGAAGATATAGAAGAAAGACTGGTTGATAATTACTATTCTCTTGTTCAACTTGCTGAAGTGAATATTAAGGAAAAGGCTATTAAAGTAGTACCGGGTAACTTTATGACGCATTATAAAAAGATTGTAAAAGACCTTGGAGGTATGGGAAATGAAAATCATACAAACGAATAATGCTCCACAAGCAATAGGACCTTATTCACAAGGGATTGTTGTCAACAATATGTTTTACAGTTCAGGACAAATACCTTTAACTGCTTCTGGCGAATTAATAACTGGAGATATACAAGAACAAACTCACCAAGTTTTTAAAAACTTACAAGCAGTCTTAGAAGCCGCAGAAGCAAACTTTCAATCAGTCGTTAAGACTACTGTCTTTCTAAGTGATATGAATGACTTTGTTTCATTTAATGATATATATAGCCAATACTTCACTGAACATAAACCCGCAAGATCTTGTGTAGAAGTGGCTCGCTTACCAAAGGATGTAAAAGTCGAAATTGAAGTCATTGCACTAATTAAATAAACCCCAAGCTTAGCCCTGATAAAAAATAGGGTTAGGCTTTTTTAATTTTTTTATGACGGTGTTAAACGTTTTTGTTGATTTCAGCTGCAGGAAAGTCGCTTTTCGGTGGACGGTAGGTGAGCCAACTGGGAACTTGCACCTTTGGTTTCTAACATCTTTCACTTCAATCAACTGCGTTTGAAAAAACAAAGAAGCTTTAACAGAGCCTTTTTAATGATGGTTGAAAATGAAAAAAGATACAAGGAAAAGTTACAGTTTCTGTTCTAGAACCTCAATTAAATAAAAAAAGTGGGATAGATGTATTCAAAAAATTAACATTATAGAGACTATATCATAAGGTCGGAGTAGGACATTCAGTAATTGCTCTAATAGTATCGATAATTATCACTCAATAACAAAATTCGAACCATTAGGTATCTTTGTTTAAGCATTAAATTTGGCCATGCCTTTTTCTTCGTGGTCAAAATACAAACCCAATTGGTAATTCGTATACACAGTTTTTTATGCTAATTTCTGAGTTTAAAGTATGTACCTCTCTTGAAACTAAATCTAATACAGAAAAAAGGATTTTTTAATAAATTATATGAGATAACAGTTTTTTTAAAATTTTTAAAATATTTTAGAAAATTAGCAGGAAAACGGAAATATCTGTTGAATTAGTTTAACTAAGTTTTATCTTGGGAAAAGGTGGTGAACATAATGGAAGTGACCGACGTAAGATTACGCCGCGTGAATACCGAAGGACGTATGCGAGCTATCGCATCAATTACCCTTGATCATGAATTCGTTGTTCATGATATCCGAGTTATTGATGGAAATAATGGTTTGTTTGTAGCAATGCCTAGCAAGCGAACTCCTGATGGGGAGTTTCGAGATATCGCTCATCCGATCAATTCATCTACTCGCGGAAAAATCCAAGATGCTGTTTTAGTAGAGTATCATCGTATAGGTGAACTAGAAGTTGAACTAGAAGAAGCGGGTGCATCATAAACAAATGTAGTCCACTAAGTCATATCCATAAGGATATGGCTCTTTTTTTTTTTTTTTGTCGGAATCTTATTTTCAATGATTTTCTATCTGAGTACACGAAAGGACATTAACCATTTTGTGCCAATTTTATGTCTAAAATACGTCAAATACATCATATCAAATTCTTACATATTGTGTTTCCTTGAAATAGTATTCTATTTAAGATATATTCATAATGGATAATCACGTAATAAAATTATGTTTTTACATAGTCAAAATAAAAGCTTGGGGGTTTACTATGACAAATCGTTATGCTGTTGTCCTAGCTGCGGGTCAAGGAACTCGTATGAAATCTAAGTTATACAAAGTACTTCATCCAGTTTGCGGTAAGCCAATGGTAGAGCATGTAATCGACCAAGTTTCTACATTAGGTTTACAAAAAGTGGTTACTATCGTTGGTTTTGGGGCAGAACTTGTTCGTTCACTAATAGGTGATAAAAGCGAATATGCACTTCAAGAAGAGCAACTTGGAACTGCGCATGCTGTCATGCAAGCTAGATCATTATTAGAGTTTGAGAAAGGCACAACAATAGTTGTCTGTGGTGATACTCCGTTAATAAAGTCAGAAACAATGGTTGAGCTACTTGCTCATCATGAGCAACATAAGGCAAAGGTAAGTATATTAACCGCTTTTGCTACGGACCCAACCGGCTACGGTCGCATTATTCGCCAAGGTAACGGAGAAGTACTCCGGATTGTTGAACATAAAGATGCTTCGGATGAGGAGAGAACTGTACAAGAAATAAATACAGGAACTTATTGCTTTGATAATGAAACGCTATTTAAAGCATTGAATAAAGTTTCAAATGATAATATTCAAGGTGAATACTATTTGCCAGATGTAATTGAAATAGTAAAAAACTCTGGAGAAAAAGTCTCAGCTTATCAAACTAAACAATTTGAAGAAACACTCGGTGTAAATGATAGAGTTGCTCTTTCCCAGGCAGAGTCTCATATGAGAAGTAGGATTAACCATCAACACATGATCAATGGTGTTACGATAGTAGATCCGTCAAACACTTATATATCAGCTGATGTCATAATTGGTAGTGATACAATTATATACCCTGGTACAACAATTTCTGGTAAAACATTAATTGGATCTGATTCGATTATAGGTCCAAATACTGAGATAAAAGACTGCCAAATTGGAAATAATACGACAATAAAGCAATCAGTAACTCACAATAGTACGATAGGAAATCAGGTTACAATTGGTCCTTTTGCGCATATTAGACCTGAATCAAACATTATGGATGAAGTGAAAATTGGTAATTTTGTCGAATTAAAGAAGTCTGTGTTTGGAAGGGGAAGTAAAGCATCTCATCTTAGTTATATAGGTGATGCAAAGGTCGGCTCTGATGTTAATTTAGGCTGTGGATCTATCACAGTTAACTATGACGGGAAGAAGAAATATTTGACTACGATAGAAGATGGAGCGTTTATCGGGTGTAACTCAAATTTAATTGCTCCAGTGACAATTGGGAAAAATGCTTATGTGGCAGCAGGATCAACAATCAACAAAGATATACCAAGAGATGCTTTAGCTATTGCCAGAGCTAGACAAGAAAATAAAGAAAATTATTCGGGTCGTTTAAAAAAAGAATAACCTAGGTGGAGGGGTTTTATCACATGTATTCTGATTCAAGTCTTAAGTTGTTTACATTAAATTCAAATCCAAAACTTGCTGCAGAAATAGCGAAAATCATTGGTGTGGAGTTAGGAAAGTCTTCAGTTGCTAGGTTCAGCGATGGGGAAGTACAGATAAATATTGAAGAGAGTATCCGTGGTTGTGATGTATACGTTGTTCAATCAACTAGTGCTCCAGTAAATGAACATATTATGGAACTTCTTATTATGATCGATGCATTAAAAAGAGCGTCTGCAAGGACCATTAATATTGTTATGCCGTATTACGGTTACGCTCGTCAAGACAGAAAAGCAAGAGCGCGTGAACCAATTACATCTAAGCTTATAGCAAATCTTCTTGAAACAGCAGGTGCAAGTCGTGTGATTACACTAGATTTGCATGCACCTCAGATACAAGGATTTTTCGATATACCCATAGATCACTTAATGGGAGTTCCTATCTTGGCTTCCTATTTTGAAGAAAAAAACCTTAACGATATTGTGATTGTTTCTCCTGATCACGGTGGAGTAACTCGAACAAGAAAAATGGCGGACAGATTGAAAGCGCCAATTGCAATCATTGATAAGAGGCGACCGAGGCCCAATGTTTCGGAAGTGATGAATATCGTAGGTAATATTGAGGGTAAAACTGCAATTCTTATAGACGATATCATTGATACTGCTGGAACTATTACATTAGCTGCTAATGCATTAATAGAAAATGGTGCAAAAGAAGTTTATGCCTGCTGTACACACCCAGTATTATCTGGACCGGCTATCGAACGCATCCATAATTCAAAGATTAAAGAATTAGTTGTTACAAATTCTATTGTACTTGGTGATGAGAAAAAAATAGAGAAAATAACAGAGCTTTCTGTAGCACCTTTAATTGGAGAGGCGATTATTCGTATCCATGAAAAGCAATCAATAAGTATGCTATTTGATTAGAAGATTGAATTAATGAATAAATTGTTTAGATCTTCCTTTATTGGGTAAAGGTATAGAGGACAACCTATACTATCTATACCGAATGGAGGATTTTTTTAATGGGTACAACATTGCAAATAGAAGAACGAACTAGTTTAAAGCATTCTGATAAACAGATGCTAAGAAAGAGTGGTAGTTTTCCTGCAGTAATATACGGTAAGAAAAAGGATAGTCAGCCAGTGGCTATAAATAGTATTGAATTTAGAAAAGCAATAAGAGAAGTAGGTAGAAATGGAATTTTAACGCTAGATGTAAAAGGAAATAAAATTCAGGTTATGGTTCAAGACCTTCAAACGGACCCCATTAAATCAGAAATTGTTCATGCGGATTTCTATGTTGTTGATATGAGTTCTGAAGTCAGTGCAGAAGTTAATATTCATTTAGTTGGAGTTTCTGTTGGGGTCAAATCAGGTGGAGTTCTCCAGCAAGCAGCTCATCAGTTAAAAGTAACTGCACTTCCAGGGAATCTTCCGTCAGCAATAGAAGTGGATATTTCAAACTTAGATGTAAGTGAGAATGTTCAAGTTAGTGATATTAAGGGAAATGGTAAATATACAATCGATCACGATGGTGAACAAGTTATTGCTTCTGTCCTCCCTCCAAAGGTAGAAAAGACAGTTGAAGCGGGAGAAACACAAAGTGGGGAAGTTTCAAATGAAGGCACAGAAGGCGATGAAAGCGAAAAATAATGTATCCTTTAAAAAAAGCTCTGTTAAAGCTCAATTTTTCTTTTCTATACGGAGTTATTGAAGTGGAAGGTGTAACTTCTCAATATAGCCACCGCAAGCAGCGGAAAGGTGCCAACTAAGGCGCAAGTGCTGAGTTGGCACACCGCTCGCCCTGCGGAAAGCGAACATTCTGCAACTGAAATCAACAACAAAAGTTTTACGGAGCAAAAAAAGTAATAACGTAGCCTAATAGAGGGGTACGTTTTTTCTTTATGGTAAAATGGATTATATAATGGATAATTTTTTTTTTTAATACTATTACGGTTTTAGGAAGCTGTTGGAGGTACATAATGAAGTTGATAATTGGACTAGGGAACCCAGGGAAACAATACGAACATACAAGACATAATGTAGGATTTATTACAGTAGATGAATTGGCTAAACGAAATAATATCCCTCTCGATAAGGAAAAATTCAAGGGGTCATTTGGTACCGGTATCATCCAAAATGAAAAAGTTATACTATTAAAACCACTTACATATATGAACCTTTCAGGTGAATCCGTTCGTCCACTTATGGATTACTATCAGATTGATATAGATAATATTTTGGTTATCTATGATGATTTAGATTTACCGGTAGGCAAAATACGCCTTCGTACAAAAGGGAGTGCTGGTGGTCATAATGGAATGAAATCCATTATTCAGCACACAGGAACACAAGAATTTAAACGTATTCGAATTGGGGTAGACCGACCACAAAATGGAATGAAGGTTCCTGATTATGTATTAGGGAAATTTAACTCTGAAGAAATTTCATCTGTGGTAGATTCGATAAAGTCCTCTGCAGATGCTAGTGAAAAATGGATGAGTGATTCATTTCTTGATGTTATGAATCTGTATAACAGGGCCTAGTACCTAGATTCAAACAAAGTGTGTTTTTTAATAACTGAGCATTTTCACTATTGGTTAACATACAATAATGAATAAGAACCTCCCATAGCGTTCATACTAGTAGAAAGAAATGCGGGGAGGTATAAAATGTCTATACACTATTTTTGTCGACACTGTGGAGTTGACGTCGGGACCATTGACAAAAAGTCCGTTTATAGTGAACAATTAGGTTTTCATCAATTGAATGACGAAGAGCGTACAGATATGATATTTTATCAGAATAATGGAGATATAAAAGTGAAAACGATTTGTGAAGATTGCCATGAAGCTTTAAACAAAAATCCTCATTTCCATGAAAATCAAACGTTTATACATTAAGCTTTGGAGCTACTGCCAAGGCGTTTTTCTGTTGTGAATAACTTTGTCGATTATTGACTAAAAAATTGTAATGAGAGGAGGGTCCTAAATTGAAAGGTTTGAAAGATCTATTTTTAAACAATGAAGAAGTTAAAGTGGTTATGAACGGATTGGGTAATTTAAGAGAACAGCTAGTAGCTGGTTTATCTGGTTCAGCAAGAACAGTACTCATATCTTCTATTTACTCTACCTTACAAAGACCTCAGTTAGTGGTGACTCACAATCTATATCATGCCCAGAAATTATATGAGGATTTAATTGAACTAATACCGGAAAACGAAGTGTTCTTATATCCAGTTAATGAGTTAATTGCATCAGAGATAGGAATTGCCAGTCCCGAGTTAAAAAGTCAAAGAATTGATGTGTTGAACTACTGGAGTCAGTTTGATAAGGGAATTATGATAGTTCCAGTGGCAGGCTTAAGAAGGCTCCTACCGTCGAGAGAAAAATGGAAAAGTATACAGCAATTCATTCAGGTTGGAGACGATCTTTCTATAGAGGAACTAACGATTCAGCTTGTTAAACTTGGATATGAAAGGGTATCTATGGTTTCAACTCCTGGCGAGTTCAGCGTCAGAGGAGGTATTATTGATGTATATCCTCTAACTGAAGAGTTACCAGTAAGAATTGAGTTATTTGATACAGAAGTGGATTCAATTCGGACCTTTGAAATTGAAAGTCAGAGGTCAAAAGACAAGCTTGATTCGATAGTATTTGGTCCAGCAACCGAAATGTTATTCGATAATGAAGAGCTAAATCGTGGAATGAAAAAACTTGAACAAGGGCTTGGGCAAACACTTAAGAAGATAAATGATGACAAAGTTAAAAAGGCACTTGCAGAAAACATTTCACACGAGCTGGACCTATTGAAAAACGGGCAAGTACCTCAGCAAATGTTTAAGTATCTATCAATTTTCTATGAGGATCCTACTAGTTTACTAGACTATTTACCAAAAGATGGGATAGTCATAGTGGACGAGATTAGCCGAGTACAAGAGATGTCTGAGACGTTAGAGAAAGAGGAATTAGAGTGGTACACTTCTTTGCTTGCAGAAGGAGAAATTATTCATGATATACAATTCTCTCATTCATTTAATACAATCTTACACAGATCTCCAAGATCTGTTGTTTATATGTCATTATTTTTACGACATGTTCCCCATACAAGCCCACAAAATATTGTGAACATGTCATGTAAAGCGATGCAATCTTTTCATGGACAAATGAATGTATTAAGTTCGGAACTAGAGCGATGGCGGAAATCACAGTATGCAGTTGTTTTCCTTGGGGCAACAAACGAACGAGTTAAAAAACTAGAACGCGTATTGGCAGATTATGAAATTGACGCAGTCAGTATCGGGAAAAACGATCCGCTTGTTCGAGGTCGAGTTCAAATTATGCAAGGTAATTTAAAAGATGGTTTTGAATTTCCTATGCAAAAGGTAGCACTAATCACTGAGGAAGAGTTATTTAAAAAACAACAACCTAAGCGTTCGCAAAGACGACAAAAACTCTCAAATGCTGAACGAATCAAAAATTACTCGGAATTAAAATTAGGAGACTATGTTGTTCATATTAATCATGGTATCGGGAAGTATCTAGGGATTGAAACACTAGAGATGAATGGTAATCATAAGGATTATATTCATATAAAGTATCATGGAAACGATAAGCTTTATGTCCCAATTGATCAAATTGATCAAGTACAAAAATACGTGGCATCAGAGGGAAAAGAACCAAAAGTCTATAAATTAGGTGGTACGGACTGGAAGAAAGTTAAAACAAAGGTTGAATCTTCTGTACAAGATATAGCAGATGATTTAATTAAGTTATATGCGGAACGAGAGGCAAGTAGAGGCTATGCGTTTTCTAAGGATGGTGTAGAACAGTCGGAGTTTGAATCTTCCTTCCCTTACCAAGAAACAGAGGACCAATTACGTTCAATTGAAGAAATAAAGCATGATATGGAGCGGGAAAGACCTATGGACCGCCTCTTGTGTGGAGATGTTGGTTATGGAAAAACAGAAGTAGCAATAAGGGCAGCTTTTAAAGCAATCATGGATGGAAAACAAGTAGCATTTCTTGTTCCTACTACGATTTTAGCACAGCAACATTATGAGACCATTAAAGAACGTTTTCAAGACCATCCTATCGAAATTGGATTATTAAATCGATTTAGAGGTAAAAAGGAGCAAACAGAAACAATTAAGGGTTTAAAACAGGGAATAGTTGATATCGTAATAGGCACCCATCGACTTCTTTCCAAGGATATTCAATATAAGGATATTGGTTTACTCATAATTGACGAAGAGCAACGCTTTGGTGTTACTCATAAAGAGAAAATAAAGCAATTTAAAACAAATGTAGACGTTCTTACCTTAACAGCAACGCCAATTCCTAGAACTTTACATATGTCAATGCTAGGAGTTCGAGATTTATCAGTGATTGAAACGCCACCTGAAAACAGATTTCCTGTACAAACATATGTCATGGAGTATAATGGTGCACTGGTAAGAGAAGCTATTGAACGTGAACTTTCTAGGGGCGGTCAAATTTATTTTCTTTATAATCGAGTGGAGGATATTGAACGTAAAGCTGGTGAAATCTCTATGCTTGTACCAGATGCCAAAGTCATCACCGCCCATGGGAAAATGAATGAAAATGAATTGGAGTCAGTTATGCTGACTTTTCTAGAAGGGGAAGCAGATGTTTTAGTAAGCACTACCATTATTGAAACAGGTGTGGATATTCCCAATGTGAATACACTAATTGTCCATGAAGCCGACAAGATGGGATTATCGCAACTATATCAACTCAGAGGAAGAGTTGGACGTTCGAATAGAATAGCCTACGCTTATTTTACCTACAAGCGCGATAAAGTCTTAACAGAGGTTGCAGAAAAGAGGTTACAATCCATCAAGGAATTCACAGAACTTGGATCGGGCTTTAAAATTGCAATGAGAGATTTATCCATTAGAGGTGCTGGGAATTTACTAGGTGCTCAACAGCATGGTTTTATTGATTCAGTTGGTTTTGACCTTTATTCTCAAATGCTAAAAGATGCGATTGAAATAAAACAAGGTACAAGAAATGAGAAAAAGGAAGTAACTGTCGATATCGATGTTGACATGGATGCATATATCCCAGAAGTTTATATCAAAGATGGAAGGCAAAAAATTGAAATATACAAAAGGTTTAAGGGTGTTACATCGAAGGAAGAATTAGTTGAACTACAAGATGAATTGATGGATCGATTTGGTGATTACCCCCTTGAAGTCGATTACTTACTAAAATTAACAGAACTAAAGCTTTTGGCTATAGAAGCTAGGATAGAGTCTATAAAGCAACTGAAAACGGATATTATTTTGTTATTGAATGAAGAGGATAGTAAGACTATTGATGGAGGAAAACTTTTTGTGAAAGCAAACAAGATTGCATCTTATATTAATTTAGGTACGGAAAAAAATAGGTTAAAAATAATTGTCGGAACTAAAGGACTTTCTGGAGATCAATGGATCGAATCTACAAGAAAACTTTTAGGAGAAATCCCTCTTTTGTTAAAGAAAGAGTCTGTACTTAGTTAGTAAATAAAGTAAATAAATGATTAAAAAGTTGGTAAATTATTCCGAACTAATTTTTTCAAGTTGCGAAGTGTATAGAACTGAATATGTGTAGGATACTAATCTCAACAAAAGGTGATTTATACAAAAATGGTAATATAAACTCAGTCACCAAGATTTATCCATCATCATATGAAAGTGAGGCATCTTTAGATGAAAGCAACTGGTATAGTTCGTCGAATTGATGATTTAGGTCGTGTAGTAATACCTAAAGAAATAAGAAGAACCCTTCGTATTCGCGAGGGAGACCCGCTTGAAATCTTTGTTGATCGTGATGGTGAAGTGATATTAAAAAAATACTCACCTATTAGTGAATTAGGTGACTTTGCAAGAGAGTATGCAGATGCTTTATACGATAGTTTAGGACATACAATCTTAATAAGTGATAGAGACACATTTATTGCTGTCTCCGGCGGGTCTAAAAAAGAGTATTTAAATAAGAATATAAGTGATGTTGTAGAAAAAGTTATGGAAGATCGAACATCTGTCATAGAAACAGCTGAAAAGCAAGTAGCCATTGTGGACGGAAATGAAGAAACACTTTCCGCGTATACGATTGGACCTATAATAGCGAACGGGGACCCAATTGGTGCAGTATTAATTCTTTCAAGAGAAGGTCCTGTAGGTGAGGTTGAACAAAAGGCTGTAGAGACAGCTGCAGGATTTTTAGCAAGGCAGATGGAGTCATAGTGCAAAGATGGGACAGCAAAAGCTGTCCCATCTTTTTATGGCGATTTAAAGTTTATGCTTATATCAGCTGTAGATATATATTGGCTTTCCCTGTCTATCTGTGCACAAATCTGAAGGAATGAGTTAAACAACGTTCTTTCATTCAAATCTCCTAAGAATAATTTCAAACTTTAAAAGAGCTTTACTAATTCGACAAAACTCAAATTATGTTCAGTTATCAATGCAAGATTTAGCAATGTTGACTAGTTCGACTTCTAGTAAGATTACGTGTCGGATTAGGGAGTAAGATAATTCCTTTTACTCTAATTATCTTTTTTTTGAGGGGGAACTGTGGCAATCTCACTTTTGTTACTACAGAGTCTTTTCTGTACTCAGCTTGAGTATGATATAATGTTTGCGCAACTTACGATGAAAGAGGGCTGGAGATGAACGTCCTTATATCTAAAAAACAAACATTTTTGCAAGGGGCTCTCCTGTTATCTATAGCGGGGCTTTTGTCGAAAATCCTTAGTGCGATGTACCGTGTACCCTATCAGAATATAGTTGGGGATGTAGGATTTTATATTTATCAGCAAGTTTACCCATTCTATGGAATAGCTTTAGCTCTTTCATTATATGGATTTCCTGTTGTTATTTCGAAAATGATTACTGAGGTAAAAGAAGATCCAAGAGGTAATGAACATAACGTACTATTGTATAGTATGTGTACATTACTAGTATTTGGTTTTCTTATTTTCCTTTTGTTATACGGGTTTTCTACAAAAATCGCTAGTGCGATGGGAGACTCATTACTAGATTTACCCATTAAATTAGTTAGTTTTAGCTTTTTGCTGTTGCCTTTTATTGCAATCTTAAGAGGGTACTTTCAAGGCCATGAGAATATGGTACCAACAGCAATTTCACAAATTTTTGAGCAGTTCATACGCGTGGCAACCATTTTATTTCTTGCTTATTACTTGGTCTCAAAAGGATCTAGTTTTTATGAAGTTGGTGCAGGTGCTGTTTTTGGGTCTGTTACTGGAGGTCTCACTGCTATTTTGGTGCTATTATACTTTGATAGAAAATATTATACCACAGTGAATTTTAGAGCATCCGTTACCCACTTTTCCATAAAAGAATTGAGGATATTCCCTTTTAAAAAATTGATAATAAGCGGTATTACTATCTGTACAACTGGACTTATACTTGTATTAATGCAGCTTGTTGATTCCTTTACATTGGTTAACCTTTTACTAGGTTCTGGTAATGGTGTCGAAGAAGCTATGGTAGTCAAAGGGGTATATGATCGCGGACAACCGTTACTACAGTTAGGTGTTGTTCTAGCAACGTCATTGTCATTATCCTTAGTTCCAGCAATTGCAAAGGCCGTTGTAGATCAAAATAAGACCCTCATTAATGAAAAAGCTCGACTTGCAATAAAGATAAGCCTAGTAGTAGGTTTAGGAGCCTCTCTAGGGCTGATTTCTATTATGAAATATGCCAATTTTATGCTGTTTACAGATATGAGGGGCTCGAATGTATTATCCGTTCTGAGTATATCGATTCTATTTGTATCCTTAACCCTTACAAGCGCTGCTATCTTACAGGGTCTAGGGTTAATAAGAATAACAGCATTATATGTACTAATAGGCATTGTAGTTAAATGGCTATTAAACGAATGGTTAATTCCAATTCACGGCACTTTCGGGGCAGCCATGTCTACTGTATTGGCTGGTCTCGTAATTACACTTCTAGCTATTGCAACGGTAATCATAGCACTAAGAGACCATTCTTTTATTCAGTTAGAGTCAATTTTTAAAACAACTCTAGCAGGAGGAGGGATGTGGGTCATAATAAAAGGATATGAATACTTGTTTTTCATGGCGATTCCCTTCAATGAAAGTCGATTCATTAGTTCGATTTTCGCTTTAAGCTCTGTGGTAGTTGGTGGGCTCGCTTTCCTTATTCTTATTATTCAACTCAAAATATTTCATGAAAAGGAGCTATTTGGCTGGAAGGTTGGAGAGAAATTAATCTCAAAAGGGTAAGTTACCCGATAAAATGCCGAGATAAAAAGGAGGAAGAAATTTGAAATATACGATACATATTCTAGGGTTAGGGGCTGGGGACCTAGAACAACTTTCTTTGAAAATGTATAAAACCATAAAAAATTGTTCACTTTTATTTGCTAGGACTATGGACCACCCTGTCATGAATGAACTAGTAGGAGAAGGAATCAACATAACTAGCTTTGACGATATATACGAGAAACACGATCAATTCGATCAGGTGTATGAGGAAATCGTAGGGATTTTATGTGAAAAGGTCGTTGAGAGTGATGTTTATTATGCTGTACCGGGTCACCCTCTAGTGGCTGAAAGAACAGTCCAACTATTACTTGAAAAGCGTAAGGAAGGATTTCAAATAGAAATACAAGGTGGCAATAGTTTCTTAGACCCATTATTTACTGCCTTAGAGATTGATCCAATCCAAGGATTTCAAATGGTAGACGGCACAGATTTTCAGGGCTCTTTGCTTCAACTTAAACAACATTTAGTTATTTGCCAAGTATATGATCAGTTCATTGCCTCAGAGGTAAAACTAACCTTAATGGAACGTTTACCTCATGACTACCAAGTGTATATTGTAACGGCTGCAGGAACATCTATTCAGAAAATAAGAAAAGTTTCATTATTTGAACTTGATCATGGTATGCATTTAAATAACTTAACCACTGTATATGTACCCCCTGTTCGTGAAGAAGAAATTCTCTATCAAGAGTTTGATACATTGCGTTCGATTATTGCTGAATTACGAGGTCCAAATGGGTGTCCATGGGATAAGGAACAAACCCATGTTTCTTTAAAACCGTATTTAATTGAAGAAGCTTATGAGGTTTTAGAGGCTATTGACGAGGAGGATGATGATCATTTAATTGGGGAATTGGGTGATGTACTTCTTCAGGTGATGCTTCATGCGCAAATTGGAGAAGACGAAGGCTGGTTCAGTATAAATGATATAATTAGGTCTGTTACGGAAAAAATGATACGTCGACATCCACACGTATTTGGTGACATAACAGTAGAAACGGCATCAGATGTGGTAGAAAATTGGAATAAGATTAAAAAGAACGAACGTAACAAAGAGCAGGTAGAATCCATATTTAGTAATATTCCCAAAAGCTTCCCAGGACTCTTAATGGCTTATAAAATACAAGAGAACGCTGCAAAAGTTGGGTTTGATTGGAAAGAGATTGAGCCAATATTGGAGAAAATCCAGGAGGAATTGAAGGAATTCCAAGATGAACTCGAAAAGGATTCATCTAGAGAGACTTTATCAAAGGAATATGGAGATATCCTATTTTCTTTAGTCAATTTAGGTAGGTATTATAAACTTGACCCTGAGGTTGCTATAACAGAAACAAACCAAAAGTTCATAAGAAGGTTTCAGTTTATGGAAAATAGAATAAAAGAGAAGAAAGAAAAGATAACAGACCTTTCCCTTAAAGATCTCGATCTTCTTTGGGAAGAATCCAAGCAAAAGGAAAAAAGGGAGAAGGGGTTTCTATGAGGTTAGATAAATTCTTAAAAGTGTCAAGATTGATTAAAAGAAGAACATTAGCTAAAGAGGTAGCCGATCAAGGGAGAATTATGATTAATGGAATTGAATCAAAAGCAAGTTCAAATGTAAAGATTGGTGACACTTTGACGATTAGATTCGGGCAGAAACTTGTTACTGTACAAATAAATTCCATTCAAGAGACTTCCAAGAAAGATGAGGCAACACAATTATATACAGTATTAACAGAAGAAAAGATTTCACAAGAGGACTCTTTATAAGATTGAAAGCTTGTTCTAAAATGATATCCCCTCCCATACATTTATTATAGAAGTCAATGGAGTGGGGGATAACAATGAGTCAATATTATGATATGGGAACGCAAAATAAGACAACGGCTCTTGAACATGATGTGGTCATGAGAGGGAGAAGACTGCTAGAAATAACGGGAGTAAAACAGGTTGAAAGTTTTGATAATGAAGAATTCTTGTTAGAAACCGTTATGGGAATGTTAACGATACGAGGGCAAGGCTTACAAATGAAAAGCTTAGATGTTGATAAAGGAATTGTTTCCATAAAGGGACGAATCCTTGAAATCGCATATTTGGATGATAATCAAGGGGAAAAGGCTAAAGGGCTCTTTAGCAAGTTATTCCGATGAGCCTGAATGTTCAATTCTATACAATGCTATCCATGATCGGGATGGGGTGTTGGATTGGAATTGCGCTCGATACGTATGGTCGCTTCCTAAAGCGACCAAGTCGTGCGAAGTGGTTAGTCATAATAAATGATTTGACGTTTTGGTTTGTCCAAGCACTCATCATCTTTTATACTTTATTACTTGTAAATGAAGGAGAACTTCGAATTTATGTATTTTTAGCTCTATTATGTGGGTATGCTGCATATCAAAGCTTATTACATTCCACATACTTGCGGTTCCTCGAAGTTCTAATCCAAATTGTCCTCTCAGTTTACAATTTTACAGCTAAACTGATTACAGTATTGATAATTAGACCAATTCGCTATATAATCCAAGTGCTACTTCTTTTTTTGGTAAGCATATGGAATTTTATTTTATTGGTAATAAACTTTATACTTAAAGTGTTTTTTACTATTATTAGGTGGATTTGTTTATTTATCTGGAGGATGATTCCAAAAAAAGTAAAAAAAACAATGAGGAAGATAGCAGGATTTCGTAAAGATATAGAGAATTTGAGTGTACTTGTGCAAAACTGGTGGAAAAAATTTCGCGGTTAGGAGAATGAGGTTGAGTATGGACAAATTTAATAACGATAAAATCAGACATATCCAGTCAGATTACCAAAAAGTTGTTGAAGATCGTCAAAAGCTCATTTCTCACCGTCGTCGGGGCTTAGGAAGACGTCTAACAGCATTTGGAGTCATTAGTTCTATTGTCGGATATTTAATGATTTCAACTTTTTTATCACAAAGTGCAGCATATGAAAATAAAATAATGGAAAGAGAACAATTACAAATTGATCTCGAAGAAATGAAGAAAAATCAAGTGAAATTAGAAGAAGAAATCGTAAAATTAAATGATGATGAGTATATAGCAAAAATTGCTAGACGCGATTATTTCTTATCAGAAGGTAATGAAATCATATTCTCCGTTTCAGAAGAATCTGGGTCTTATTGACACTTTAAATTCTGATTAGGTATAATGGTAACAATTTGATTTATGATTTATTATAAGGAGGAGCAATTTTTTTATGTCAATTGAAGTAGGCAGCAAGGTACAAGGTAAGGTAACAGGGATTACGAATTTCGGCGCGTTTGTGGAACTTCCAGGAGGTTCAACCGGTTTAGTTCATATAAGTGAAGTTGCTGACAACTATGTAAAAGATATTAATGAACACTTAATGGTCGGAGACGAAGTTGAAGTAAAGATTATTAATGTTGAAAAAGATGGGAAAATAGGCCTTTCAATAAAGAAAGCAAAAGAAAGACCACCGCAACCTAGCACTTCACCATCGTCATCATCATCATCATCAAGACCTAGCTCACAACGCCCTCGGAGTAATTCTAATCGTCAAAGTGGAGGTTACCGAGATAAATTCGAACAAGAAACGTTCGAACAAAAAATGAACCGATTCCTAAAAGATAGTGAAGACCGTTTATCTACGTTAAAACGTGCTACTGAATCAAAAAGAGGTGGACGTGGAGCGAGACGCGGTTAATCCTTGCTGTCCCTAATACAAAATAAATTTATTATCGAGAGTAAAAGCTCTCGATTTTTTTATAGGTATTTTTAAAAATGGTTGGTTGGTTCTTGGTAAGTTAAGCCAATTTATATGTTGAAAATTGATTGGAACGTAAGACGACAACTTCTGTTTTCATCTCAAATAAAAAAACAAATCATTCGCCGCCTAAAGTTAGTGGTGTTAGGATAAACTATCTCGACAAAAACATATTGACTTTCCTATGTATCGACGGTATTATATCAATTGTGTCTAATTCACTTCAATTTATTGAAGCTTAGTTTAGAATTTTTTCAGTTGAAGGCTTCTAACAGGAAGCTGTCTCAAGAAAAAATATTGCATCATGGCGGTGTAGCTCAGCTGGCTAGAGCGTACGGTTCATACCCGTGAGGTCGTGGGTTCGACTCCCTCCGCCGCTATACGAAAAAAACTGTATCTATTTATAGATACAGTTTTTTTGCGTTTAAAATTAGTAGATTAAGATATATTGTTTCTTGTTTTTAATCGGTGAAATTAGTCGAACAATTTATTTGGGTAGTCTTGTTCTTTTGACAAAAAATCAGAAAATGCTTCGATATAATAGCTACCAACTATACTATTCGGTTAGGGGAGATATTATGCACGAAACTGGAAAAAATGTTTCAGAATCATTTGCGGGAGTAACAATGATTGACAAGGTGCAGCATTCTTTATCTCTTAGGTTCGTAACGTTACAACATATGTTAGAGAATCTTTTATTCAAAAAAGGGCTATTAATCATGTTAATTGCTTTTTTGTTGGGAAGAGCTTTTATTTTGGAAGAAATCATGCCATTTACTTTACCATTCTTTGCTGCTATTTTTGCCTTGAAAAGGGACAAGTCTATTTTAGCTATGATCACATTGGTAGGAGGGGCTACAACTATAGGATTCGAACAAGCAGCCCTTGTTTTCACATCCATTCTCTTTTTTCTTTTAGCACGTGTTGTCATAAATCGCTTTAAAATTTCGTTGGTAAAAGCATTGCCCTATATTGTTTTGGGATCAGGACTAACATCAAATATTCTCTTCATTTTTCTTCTTGGCAATGAAATTAGCTTATATCATTTTTTGATGATAGCAGTTGAAGCGGGTCTGAGTTTTATATTAACTGTGATTTTTCTTCAAAGTGTTCCCCTTATCAGTTTTCGGAAGAGAAAACAGGTACTAAAAACTGAAGAGATTATCTCAGTAATTATCTTATTGGCATCTGTTTTAACTGGAACCATCGGTTGGGTCATCTATGATTTATCTATTGAGCATATTCTATCAAGGTACTTAGTGCTCATTTTTGCTTTTTGTGCCGGTGCAACTATAGGTTCCACAGTTGGCGTTGTCACTGGGCTAATTCTGAGTTTAGCTAATGTGGCAAGTCTTTTTCAAATGAGCTTACTAGCGTTTTCTGGATTATTAGGAGGGTTACTAAAAGAGGGGATGAAATTTGGCGTCTCAGTCGGCTTACTAATTAGTACTTTATTAATTGGCTTGTACGGTGAAAATCAGAATGAATTATTAAATACAGTATCTGAGTCACTTGTAGCGATTTCTTTATTTTTCCTAACTTCTCAAAAACTCATATCAAAAATATCAAGATACATTCCAGGAACTACTGAGCACGCTAACGAGCAACAGCAATATATCAGAAAGGTGCGAGATTTAACAGCTAATCGAGTGGAGCAGTTTTCAAGTGTGTTTCAAGCTTTGTCAAAAAGTTTTTCTCAACAGGGCACATCTTTCGATGGAAAAAATGAAGAGAAAGATGTGGATTATCTGTTTAGTAATGTAACTGAAAAAACGTGTCAAACCTGTTTTAAGAAGGAACAGTGCTGGTCTAAAAAATTCTCTACTACATATGAGTATATGCACAGAATAAAACAAGAACTTGAAACTAAATCGTCAAAAAATATAACCTTTCAAAGGGAGTGGGATAAGTATTGTGTTAAATCAACTAAGGTAATTGAAGCGGTCGACCAAGAATTAACTTATTATCAAGCTAATCAAAAACTAAAAAGACAAGTGAAAGAGAGCAGACGCCTCGTTGCTGATCAATTATTAGGAGTTTCTCAGGTCATGGGTGATTTTGCAAAAGAAATTCAAAGAGAGCGTGAAAATCACTCATATCAAGAAGACCAAATCTTAGAGGTACTTAGGGAATTTGGAATAGAAATTGGTCACGCGGATATTTTTAGTCTTGAACAAGGAAACGTTGATATCGAAATGAGTGTTCCCTATTGTAATGGGAGAGGCGAATGTGAAAAGTTAATTGCTCCTATTCTTTCTGAAATATTAGGAGAAACCATTTCAGTGAAAAAAGAGGAATGCTCAGCCTATCCAAATGGGAATTGTCATGTTAGTTTCGGTTCAGCTAAAACATACATCATTGAAACGGGTATCGCTAACGCTGCAATGGGTGGAGGACTTGTTTCGGGTGATAGCTATTCAACGATTGAGTTAGGCGCAGGAAAATACGCGATAGCTATTAGTGATGGTATGGGAAATGGTGAACGGGCACATTTAGAAAGTAATGAGACACTATTACTCTTACAAAAGATTTTACAAAGTGGAATTGAAGAGAAGGTTGCCATTAAATCAGTCAATTCTGTATTGTCGTTACGAACAACAGATGAAATCTTTGCAACACTAGACTTAGCTATGATCGATTTACAGGATGCTAGCGCGAAATTCCTGAAGATAGGTTCAATTCCTAGTTTCATAAAAAGGGGAGACCAGGTAATAGACATAGAAGCGAGTAACTTACCTATGGGAATCATACAGGAGTTTGAAGTGGAAGTTGTTAGTGAACAGCTAAAGGCAGGAGACATTCTAATAATGATGAGTGATGGAATATTTGAAGGTCCTAAACATGTTGAAAACTATGATATATGGATGAAAAGGAAAATAAAAGAAGTTAAATCAGAAGACCCTCAAGAGATAGCAGATATCATAATGGAGGATGTCATTCGAACGCGAGACGGACAAATCGAGGATGATATGACTATTATTGTAGCAAAAATTAAAAGGAATTTGCCGAAGTGGGCAGCAATACCAGTTAGTCGGAAGAGAGTAATGTGAGAATAAGGCTAATAAACTAGCAAATTAAAAAAGATAATAGAAACGTATAAAAGGCCCTCATTCGGTACATGATGGTAATACTTTACTTAGGAGGGGATACTATGAAAAAAGGATCAATTAAGCAAATTCTTTTAATAACGGACGGATGTTCAAATCAAGGAGAAGACCCGATTGCAATGGCTGCTTTAGCAAAAGAGCAAGGTATCACGGTAAATGTCATCGGTGTAATGGAAGAAGAAAAAATTGAAGATAAAGGAATTCAAGAGATTGAAGGGATTGCTCTGTCAGGTGGTGGGGTCAGTCAAGTGGTCTATTCCCAGCAATTATCACATACTGTGCAAATGGTTACGAGAAAAGGTATGACCCAAACATTGCAGGGTGTTGTAAACAAAGAATTGAAGCAAATATTGGGATCAAAAACATCTATGGAGGATCTACCGCCTGAAAAACGTGGAGAGGTAATGGAGATTGTGGATGAACTTGGAGAAACAGTTGAATTAGAAATACTAGTATTAGTAGATACGAGTGCTAGTATGAAGGATAAATTACCAACTGTTAAAGAGGCGTTACTAGACTTGTCTTTAAGCTTGAATGCTAGGATGGGGGATAATAGATTTTCAGTATTTGTCTTCCCAGGAAAAAAGAAGCAGGTAGAAAGAATATTAGACTGGACTCCTAAACTCGAAACACTTAAAACAGTATTTCCAAAATTGACTTCAGGAGGCATTACTCCAACGGGGCCTGCATTACGCGAGGCTTTATCACATTTTGGAAAGAAACGATCATTAAGGAGTTTGATTTCCCGTGATGAACAATACTTTGAAGAATCAGGCATGTAAAGCTTCCTCAGGGACAATCATTACTGGTAAGTGGCATAAACAATCCTATCGTATTATCAAGCCATTGGGTTATGGAGCTAACGGAGTAGTTTATTTAGCAAGTGGAACGACCGGTTTGATCGCATTAAAAATAAGTGATAATAGCATGTCTATCACGTCAGAGGTAAATGTTCTTAAACATTTTACAAAGGTCCAGGAATCTACCCTTGGGCCTTCTTTACGAGATGTTGATGATTGGTATCGTCCTGATCTTGGGATGACTGTTCCATTTTATGCTATGGAATATGTAAAAGGAGAAGACTTTTTGGACTTCGTTAAGAATCGCGGAGAAGAGTGGGCTGGAATTCTTTGTTCCCAGTTGTTGCTGGACCTAGAAAGATTACACCAAGCTGGTTGGGTGTTCGGAGATTTAAAACCTGATAATCTTTTAGTGGTAGGGCCTCCTCCAAAGATTCGGTGGTTAGACGTAGGTGGGGTCACCATTCAAGGAAGATCAATTAAAGAATTTACAGAGTTTTTTGATAGAGGTTACTGGGGGGTAGGATCTAGAGTTGCTGAACCTTCTTACGACTTATTTGCAGTGGCTATGGTGATGATTAATACGGAATATCCAAAGCGATTCTCAAAAAGAAACGATGGATATCAGGAGCTAAAGCAAGTTATTAGTAGAAATTCTGTATTAAGAAAATATCAAGAAGTACTTATCAAAGCAATTGAAGGTAAGTATGTAAAGGCAACGGAAATGAGAAGGGACCTAGTAAACACAATGAGTAAAGCAAATAATTCCACCTTACCAAGTAAGGCTATTTCACAAACCTATATAAAATCGTCTAAAATAAAGCCTCTAAGAAATCAACGCAGGGAGATAAATAAAAAGGGGAAAAACAGGTCATTAGAGACTCTATTAATTATGTTGTTTTTACTTTTAGCATATACACTTTATATATATGGTCAGTTAATTTAAATTTTCACCTTGCATTAGTAGAGTGATTTAAAAAAAACGGTTCACTTTATTTGGTGAAATTGGTAAGAAGTGATACGATAAACAAGCAATCTATATACTATTAATGAATTGGATCGGTTTGAATATGGAAGAAAAAATTAAACGTTTTATCATTAAACATAAGTTAGTAGAAAAAAACAGCACCATTGTAGTTGGTGTTTCTGGTGGTCCTGATTCACTAGCTTTGTTGCATTTCCTTTGGTCAAATCGAGATGTAGAAGGATGGAATATTGTAGCTGCTCACATTGACCATATGTTCCGTGGTGAAGAATCGGCCGAAGAAATGAAATTCGTTCAAAATTACTGCAATAAATTAGGAATTCCATGTGAAGTGACGCAAATTGATGTTACAAGTTATCAAAATGAAAATGGCATCTCAAGTCAACTAGCTGCTAGGCAATGCCGTTATGCTTTCTTTAAAGATATAATGACTAAGTATGAAGCTGGTTATTTAGCATTGGCGCAACATGGAGATGATCAGGTAGAAACCATTTTGATGAGGTTAGTAAGAGGGTCGTTAGGAATGGCTACGGCAGGAATATTTCCAAAACGAATTTGGTCAACCGGATTTATTATTCGTCCTTTATTAGCGGTCAATAAGGAGGAGATTATATCGTACTGCCAAAAATTCGATCTTAATCCTCGCTTTGATCCTTCTAACTTTAAAGATATCTATACAAGGAATCGCTTTAGAAATACTGTCTTGCCCTTCTTTAAAAAGGAGAATCCTAATGTTCATACTCTTTTTCAACAATTTAGCGAGAGGCAAATTGAAGATGAACAATTTTTAGAGGAATTAACAAGAGAGAGAATGAATAAAGTAATTAGAAAGAAAACGGAAAAACGGGTGGAGCTATCAATTCATGCATTATTAGAATTGCCTATTCCTTTACAAAAAAGAGGACTTCATCTAATATTAAAGTATCTATATCATGCAGTTCCTAGTTCTTTAAGTTCTTTACATATCGAACAAATTTTGCATTTGATGATGGGTGCTCACCCATCAGGTACTCTAAACCTTCCAAGAGGGTTAAACTTTAAACGTTCTTATGATCAATGCATGTTTATATTCGAAGAGGATAAGGTATATACGTACACTTATTTTATGAAGAATGAGGACAAGATTTTCCTCCCAAACGGGCAAGTGTTATGGATGGAGGAACAAGATCATTATCCAACTAGAACGAGTAATAATCTTTTTGTCATCGATCCGACAGTAACGGTTTTACCACTAACTGTAAGGAGTCGGAAGCAAGGAGATAGAATTCAATTAAAGGGTATGAATGGTTCAAAAAAAATAAAAGATATTTTTATTGATGAAAAAATACCTCTTGACGAAAGAGCATCATGGCCAGTAATTGAAGATCAAGATGGTCAAGTTCTTTGGATACCAGGACTTAAAAAATCTAGGTTTGAAACTGATGATAGGCATCAATCATTGTTTAACGTTATTTTTTATAAAAGGCAATGAACTTCTAGGAGGATTGCAAGCATGCATGAAGAAATAGAAAAAGTACTCTTTACGGAAAGTGAAATTCAAGAGAAGGTAAAAGAGTTGGGTGAACGTCTAACAACTGAATACAATGGTCGCTTCCCATTAGCGATTGGAGTGCTGAAGGGCGCAATGCCATTTATGGGAGATTTATTGAAAAGAGTAAACACTCACCTTGAAATGGATTTTATGGATGTTTCTAGCTACGGGAACTCTACTGTATCTTCAGGAGAAGTGAAAATCATTAAGGATTTAGATGCTTCTGTAGAAGGAAGAGATATCTTAATTATTGAAGATATCATTGATAGTGGCTTAACACTAAGCTACCTAGTAGAACTTTTCAAATATAGAAAAGCTAAATCCATTAAAATTGTTACATTACTTGATAAACCAACCGGTAGAATAGCGAAAATATCAGCTGATTATGTTGGTTTTATTGTTCCAGATGAGTTTGTAGTAGGGTACGGTTTGGATTATGCGGAAAGATATCGAAATCTTCCTTATATCGGAGTTTTAAAACCAGAAGTTTATACGAACGCGTAAGGTTTAATGTGCAGAGAGATTAATTTGTCAATCACTATAATGATATGGTACTATTTAACATAGTTTATTTGTCATGGGAGGAGGAAAGAGATGAATCGGATCTTCCGTAATACCATCTTTTATTTATTAATATTTTTAGTTGTAATCGGTGTGGTTAGCTTTTTTACTGGTTCTAATACGCAACCAGAGCAATTAACATACGATAAGTTCATCCAGCATTTAGAAAGCGGAGAGGTTACTGAAATAACCTTAAAACCAGAACGAGGCGTTTACGAAGTTCGGGGGAAATTAAAGTCTTATAAAGAAGAAGGCATGACATTTCTTACATATGTAACAAATAGTCCTCAAGCTCTTGAACGTATAGAGGTGTTGGCTTCAGAACAGAGGGCGAAGGTAAACCCTCAGCCCGCAGAAGAAACAAGTGGATGGGTGACGTTTTTCACATCAATCATTCCATTTGTCATTATTTTCATTTTATTCTTTTTCTTATTAAACCAGGCTCAAGGCGGCGGTAGCCGTGTCATGAATTTCGGAAAAAGTAAGGCTAAGTTATACAGTGAAGAGAAGAAAAAAGTCCGTTTCAATGATGTTGCAGGTGCGGATGAAGAAAAACAAGAGCTAATTGAAGTGGTAGAATTCCTTAAGGATCCACGGAAATTTGCTGAATTAGGCGCTAGAATCCCTAAGGGAATTCTTCTTGTTGGTCCTCCTGGAACAGGGAAAACGTTACTTGCTCGTGCTGCTGCCGGGGAAGCTGGAGTTCCTTTCTTTTCAATTAGTGGATCTGACTTCGTCGAAATGTTCGTTGGGGTAGGAGCATCACGTGTTCGTGATCTATTTGAAAATGCCAAGAAAAATGCACCTTGTATCATTTTTATTGATGAAATTGATGCGGTTGGACGTCAGCGTGGGGCTGGTTTAGGTGGAGGTCATGATGAAAGAGAGCAGACACTTAACCAGTTACTAGTTGAAATGGACGGATTTGGTGCTAATGAAGGAATCATTATTGTAGCTGCAACAAACCGTCCAGATATATTAGATCCTGCTTTATTACGTCCAGGACGTTTTGACCGTCAAATCACTGTCGATAGACCAGATATTAAAGGACGTGAAGCCGTTCTTAGGGTTCATGCAAGAAATAAGCCTCTATCGGATGATATTGATCTTAAAGCTATTGCGATGCGCACACCAGGTTTCTCTGGAGCGGATTTAGAGAATTTATTAAATGAAGCAGCTCTTGTTGCTGCTAGACAAGATAAAAAGAAAATTGAAGCTGAAGATATTGATGAAGCGACAGACCGTGTTATCGCGGGTCCTGCTAAAAAGAGTCGTGTTATTTCTGAGAAGGAACGAAAAATTGTTGCTTATCACGAATCGGGACATACTATTATCGGTTCAGTATTAGATGAAGCTGACATGGTTCACAAGGTAACAATCGTACCAAGAGGGCAAGCGGGAGGTTATGCGGTCATGCTTCCAAAAGAAGACCGTTACTTTATGACCAAGCCCGAGCTACTTGATAAAATCACAGGATTACTTGGAGGACGCGTTGCTGAGGAAATTATATTCGGTGAAGCAAGTACAGGTGCTCATAATGACTTCCAACGTGCAACTGGCATTGCCCGAAAAATGGTGACTGAATATGGGATGAGTGAAAAACTTGGACCGCTTCAATTCGGAAGTCCACAGGGTGGGCAAGTATTCTTAGGAAGAGATTTTCATAACGAACAAAATTATAGTGAAAAATTCGCTTATGAGATCGACTTAGAAATCCAACGTTTTATAAAGGATGCCTATGAAAAGGCAAGACAAATTTTGACTGAAAATCGTGATAAACTTGAGTTAGTAGCGAAAACCTTATTAGAGATTGAAACACTGGATGCTAGGCAGATTAAAAGCCTTTTTGAAGAAGGTAGACTTCCGGATCCAATTGCACCAACTTCTATCATTGAAGAAAAAAGCGATGAAGTAAAAGTGAACATTCAGTCAAAAAAAGAAAATATTCAAGACGAAGAGAAATAAGAAGCTAGGGCATATGCCTTAGCTTCTTGTTTTCTGTGAGGTACATTATATGAACCATTTCCAATAAATGGATTACGTTATTAGATGGATAGGTAGATGTATTCGAAAAAACTTATTCTATGATAAGATGGTGTTAATTCGCTAATAAATAAAATTACCATAGAATTAATAGAAGGTGATGACCATGATTTTTGTTCTAGATGTAGGGAATACCAATACTGTATTAGGTGTTTTTAGTCAGAAAGAATTAAAGCATAATTGGAGAGTTGAAACCAATAGAAATAAAACTGAAGATGAGTATGGAATGCTCATTAAATCTTTACTCTTTCATGAGGGAATCTCATTTTCCGACATAACCGGAATTATTATTTCTTCTGTTGTTCCACCTATAATGGTTGCTTTAGAGCGAATGTGTAAGAAATACTTTCATATTAATGCTCTTATTGTAGGACCTGGAATCAAGACAGGATTAAATATTAAATATGAAAATCCAAGAGAAGTGGGTGCAGACCGAATCGTCAATGCTGTAGCTGGAATTGCCGAATATGGGAGTCCACTTATCATTGTTGACTTTGGAACAGCTACTACATATTGTTATATTAATAAAGAAAAACAATATATGGGTGGGGCAATAGCTCCTGGAATTTCTATTTCCACAGAAGCTTTATATTCAAAAGCAGCAAAACTTCCACGTATTGAGATAGTAAGGCCTGAAAAAATTATAGGGAAAAATACGGTAAGTGCTATGCAAGCTGGTATTATTTTTGGGTACGTCGGTCAAGTTGAGGGTATAGTTGTTAGAATGAAACAAGAATCTGGAACTAATCCTAAGGTCATTGCAACAGGTGGACTTGCCTCACTAATCTCAAATGAATCTAATGTGATTGATATAATTGATCCATTACTTACATTGAAGGGTTTATATATCATTTATCTTCTCAATCAAAAAAACACAGATTAGAAAGGGGAAATTCCTATGTCAGATTACTTAATTAGAGCAATTGCATTTAATGGAGCAGTTCGTGCTTTTGCTGTCCGGACAACCGCAACAGTAGGGGAAGCACAAAAACGTCATGATACTTGGCCAACTGCTTCAGCGGCACTAGGTCGTGCCATTACAGCTGGTGTTATGATGGGGGCAATGCTTAAAGGGAGAGATAAATTAACGATAAAAATTGAAGGTCGTGGACCTGTAGGTGCCATCATTGTAGATAGCGATGGAACTGGTCGAGTTCGTGGCTACGTGACAAATCCTCATGTTCATTTCGAGTTAAACAAGGCGGGTAAATTAGATGTAGCGAGAGCTGTTGGTGTAGATGGGTATCTAACAGTTGTGAAGGATCAGGGCCTTAAAGAATATTTCTCGGGTCAAGTTCCCATCGTTTCTGGAGAACTCGGTGAGGATTTTACGTATTATTTTGCAACTTCAGAGCAAGTTCCTTCTTCAGTAGGGTTAGGAGTTTTAGTAAATCCAGATAATACAATATTAGCAGCAGGAGGTTTTATCATTCAGTTACTTCCTGGCACTAGTAATGAAACAATTGATCAAATTGAAAAAAGACTTGAAACAATTGAACCTGTATCAAAATTAATACAAAGAGGGCTCACGCCTGAAGAAATACTATATGCAGTTCTAGGTGAGGATAAAGTTAAAGTGTTAGATCAAATGCCTATAAAATTTGAGTGTAACTGCTCAAAGGAACGAATTCAGAGTGCGATTCAAAGCTTAGGTAAGGAAGAGATTGAGAATATCATTGAAGAAGAAGGAAAAGCTGAGGCCCAATGTCATTTTTGTAATGAAAAATATAATTTAACAAAAGAAGAATTAATTCATTTACTACCTAGTGAATAGAAATGGGCAGGGAGAGGGATTTGATGAATAAAGGTGTATGGGCGGTTGTCTTTATTTTAGTAGCAACAAATTGTCTTACATTAGGATTGTGGTTTACTGGTAAACATGAGATGACTGCTATACCAGAAATTGTTGAGACGGCAACTTCTACTACTGACGAGGTGGTCGCAACGGTGGGAAACCAAACAATCACACATCAAGATTGGCTTAATCAGCTTGAAAAATCATATGGGGAAGAGACATTAAAAGAAATTATTAACCGAGAAGTGATCTATCAGTTAGCTGATAAATATTCTATTCAGATATCAGATGAAGACGTTGAACAAGAGTTAATCATGATAAAGGCAATGTATAATTCTGATGATAATGAAAAGATTTCTAATCAAGAAGAGTGGAAGGAACAAATAAAATATAACCTTCTCTTAGAGAAAGTGTTAACAAGAGATGTGACTATCCCGGAGGAGAATATAAAATCATTCTATCTAGAAAATCAAAATCTCTACCAAATTCCTAAATCATTTCATTTATCACACATTCGAGTAAAAACAAAAGGTGAGGCTGACACTGTTTTGAAAGAGTTAGAAGCTGGTTCTGATTTCGGAGCACTTGCAATGGAGAAATCGATAGATGAGTTTACAGCTAGCCAAGGCGGGGACATTGGGTATGTTACAAAGGAAAGTGGATATTTACCCAAAGAGTATGAAGAAGTACTTTCAATGTTAAAAGTGGAAAAAGCACAAGGTCCAATTCAAGTAGGAGAGGAATATGCAGTTCTTTATCTATACGATGTAGTGGAAGGAAAAGAATTCACCTATGAAGATATTAAGGAACATATTCAAAGACAACTTGCGCTTGGCCAAATTGAAGGACAAGTAACTGCGGAAGACTTTTGGGCAGAAATAGGAGTTAATTGGTTTTATGGTAAAGCTAAATAATTGACATATTAATCTCATTTTGTTAATTTTTATATAAAGCCTATAAAAATACTAGGGATTAGGGGTGTTGGTATGAAAGTAGTAGAATCAATTACACAATTAATTGGTCAAACACCGATCGTTAAACTTAATAAGCTTGTTGATGAAGAAATGGCAGATATATATTTAAAACTAGAATTTATGAATCCAGGAAGCAGTGTAAAAGATCGAATTGCTTTAGCAATGGTTGAAGCTGGTGAAAAAAGTGGGGCATTAAACCCTGGAGATACAATTATTGAGCCTACGAGTGGTAACACGGGAATCGGATTAGCAATGGTTGCAGCTGCTAAGGGATATAAGTTAATAGTCTCGATGCCAGACACGATGAGCTTAGAGCGTCGTAATTTACTACGTGCCTTTGGAGCTGAGCTTGTATTAACTCCCGGCTCTGAAGGAATGAATGGTGCTGTAAAGAAAGCGGAAGAGCTTGCTAAAGAAAATGGCTACTTTATGCCCCAGCAATTTAAAAACATGGCAAACCCAGAAATTCACCGTTTAACAACTGGCCCAGAGATTGTAGAACAAATGGGCGATCAATTAGACGCGTTTATATCTGGTATTGGTACAGGTGGAACAATTACAGGGGCAGGAGAAGTTTTGAAAGAGAAATATCCTGAGATAAAGCTCTATGCAGTAGAGCCATCGGACTCACCAATTCTTGCAGGAGGAAAGCCAGGACCTCATAAAATTCAAGGAATTGGTGCAAACTTCATTCCTGAAATATTAAATACTAAAATCTATGATGAAATCATTCATGTGAAGAACGATGAGGCATTTGAATATGCAAGACGTGCTGCACGTGAGGAGGGTTTACTAGGAGGGGTTTCTTCAGGTGCTGCAATTTTTGCGGCTCTAAAGGTAGCCAAAGAACTAGGTAAGGGTAAGAAAGTTCTAGCCATTATCCCAAGTAATGGAGAACGTTACTTAACTACACCATTGTATCAATTTGACGAATAAAGCAGACTTTTGAAGTGAACCCCAATTGTTAGACATACATCTAACAGTTGGGGTGCTTTTTTTTATTCACTCCCTATCCCTCCTCAAAAACCTTCACTTATTACTTACAAAAAATATGAAAATGATGTCCACTTTAAGGGAATCATGTAAAATATAATTAATCTTATTAGGAGCGTGACACATGGGGAATAAATATCCTTTTTATGAAACAATAGACCTGCAACAAGAAAAGTGGTTCCCTTTATACCGAAATATTAGTAATAGTTGTGACAATCATGCACTACTAGAAAGTGGTAGAGGTGGAAGGTACAGCATGATGGGTCTAGAACCTACTGCAATACTGAATGGAAAGAACAATGAGTTGACTATTTCAGATTCACATAATTCTAAAGTACTTACGGGAAACCCACTATCTTTAATGAGAGAGTGGATGAAAAGCTTTCAAACGGAAACAAATCCGGAAATCCCTTTTTTTCAAGGTGGAGCTATTGGTTTTTTGAGTTATGATTATGCAAGATATATCGAGTTGCTG
The DNA here is from genome assembly GCA_041611945.1 of Bacillus sp. (in: firmicutes). GTDB lineage: Bacteria > Bacillota > Bacilli > Bacillales > SA4 > Bacillus_BS. The sequence continues at coordinate 7,427 of JBFILZ010000006.1, read as the reverse complement.
CCTGAGAGTACGATTGACGACTTGGATATACCTGATTTATATTTCATGATATTTGACGAAGTTTTTATATATGACCATCAGGATGAATTGCTTAATATTGTGGTCTGTATGGAAAAACATGAACACAAGAAGGCAAAAGAAAGATTAACGGAACTAAAAAATAGATGGTTTTCACCATCTACATCTAGTGAGATAGCACATGGTGACTACTCACCCCTTTTTGTAGAAAGTGAAATTCAGGTGTCGTTGACTGAACTTCAATTTGAACAAGCGGTCGAACGAATAAAGGGTTATATTTCTCAGGGAGATGTTTTTCAAGTTAATCTTTCTGTTAGACAAGCCCAGACTTTAGGTGTTAAATCAATAGATGTTTATTCAGCTTTAAGAGAAGTGAACCCCTCTCCATACATGGCTTATATTCATACACCAGAATTTCAATTGGTAAGTGGATCGCCTGAGTTACTCATAAAAAAGGCTGGAAATCAAGTGAGTACAAGACCAATAGCTGGTACTCGTTCAAGGGGAAGAGATGAACAAGAAGATAAACGCCTTGCACAAGAGCTTATTGACAATGAAAAAGAGAGAGCGGAGCACGTGATGTTGGTTGATTTAGAAAGAAATGACCTTGGAAGAGTTTGTGAGTACGGAACGGTAGAAGTAGATGAATTTATGGTAATTGAAAAGTACTCACATGTTATGCACATCGTTTCCAATGTTAAAGGGGCATTATCGAATCAGTATGATGCTTATGACGTTATTAATGCGGTTTTCCCAGGAGGTACAATTACTGGCGCACCAAAGGTTAGAACTATGGAAATTATTGAAGAACTTGAATCTGTTAGAAGAGGAATTTATACAGGTTCTATCGGGTGGATAGGGTATAATGGAGATATGTGCTTAAACATCTCAATTCGAACGATGATTGTACAAAATAACACAGCTTATATACAAGCTGGTGCAGGAGTAGTGATTGATTCCAATCCAGCTTCTGAATATAAAGAATCGTTGAAAAAGGCAAAAGCGTTGTGGAAGGCTAAGGAGTTAGCCGAATCGAGAATTAGAATTTCTGTAAATTAGTTGAGAAGAGGAGAAAGTAGTATGATATTAATGATTGATAACTATGATTCTTTTACATTTAATATTGTTCAATTTTTAGGGGAGCTTGGACAGGAGGTCATTGTAAAAAGAAATGACCAAATAACTATTCAAGAAATTGAGGAGATAAATCCTACTTTTTTGATGATATCACCTGGTCCGTGTAGTCCGAATGAAGCTGGAATTAGTTTATCTGCAATTGAATATTTTGCTGGGAAAATTCCGATTTTTGGGGTTTGTTTAGGGCATCAATCAATTGCACAAGTCTTTGGTGGAGAAGTTGTAAGAGCGGAACGGTTAATGCACGGAAAGACATCGGCTATCTTTCATAATGAACAAACAACTTTTGAAGGGATAGTTAATCCATTTACGGCCACAAGATACCATTCCCTGATTGTAAAACGAGATAGTTTGCCAGATGTCTTTGAGGTCACTGCATGGACAGAGGAACAGGAAATAATGGCAATTAGGCATAAAGAATTTCCAATTGAGGGAGTGCAATTTCACCCGGAGTCAATCATGACTACTTCTGGAAAACAACTGTTGAAAAATTTTATTGATCAATATAAAGAAAAGGGAAAAAGTGTATTATGTTCGTCTATCTAAATGGGAAAATAGTAAATGAAGAAGAAGCTGTTATATCAATTTTTGATCACGGATTTATGTATGGCCTTGGTTTATTTGAGACTTTAAGGGTGTATCAAGGTCATCCATTTTTGTTACAGGACCATTTACTCAGATTGCGCAAGGGATTAAGCGAATTAAAAATAAAATGGGAGGTAACTGATCAACAAATCATCAAGGTTATTCAAGAAATCCTCCGTAAAAATCAACTTCAAGATGCATATATCCGTATAAATGTTTCGGCGGGTCCTAACGAACTAGGTTTATCAACAGATTTTTATCAAACTCCAACAACAATTATCTATATTAAGCCGATACCTCAAATGGTTAAGGAAAAGAAAGGGGTTTTTCTCAAGACCCATCGAAATACTCCTGAAGGGTCATATCGGTTAAAATCTCACCATTATTTAAATAATATTCTAGGTAAGCAGGAACTTGGACAAGCTCCAGATGTTGAAGGAATTTTCTTAACTAAAGAAGGTTATGTTGCAGAAGGTATTGTTTCAAACCTTTTTTGGGTTAAGGATCAGGTCGTTTATACACCAACCCTTGAAACAGGAATCTTGAATGGAATTACTAGACAACTCGTATTTAAGCTACTTAATGAAGAAAATATCACTTATAAAGAGGGTTTCTATAGTAAGAGTGATCTATTATCGAGTACGGAGGTCTTTATAACAAATTCAATTCAGGAAATTATTCCAATCATTGAGATAGAACAAAAAATATTCCCTCAAAAGAAACTAACAAATTTACTCCAAATGAAATATGACAAAATTAAGCATGAACTTTATTCAATGGAACATGATGGGGAGGTTGGGTGTTAATTGACAACTCTTATTTCTAATAAAAACACAAGTGATCCGCTTAAGTTAGATTTTAAGAAGAAGACGTATATCATGGGCATATTAAATGTTACGCCTGATTCTTTTTCAGATGGTGGAAATTATTTAAACCAACAGAGTGCAATTGAACATGCCCAAAATATGATTGAACAAGGTGCAGATATACTAGATGTTGGCGGAGAATCAACACGCCCTGGTGCAAGTGTGGTTGCTTTAGAAGAAGAGTTAGAAAGAACAATTCCTATTATTAAAGCTTTAGCACCTGTAATCAATGCCACAATCTCAATTGATACATATAAAGCTGAAGTTGCGAAACAAGCTATAGAAGCGGGAGCTCATATTATCAATGATATTTGGGGTGCCAAGGCGGATGGGAAAATGGCGCAGGTCGCAGCTTACTATAAAGTGCCGATTATACTAATGCATAATCGTGAGAATAAGAATTACACGGACCTAATACAAGACGTGATTTCGGATCTTATAGAGAGTATTAGAATTGCTAAAGCCTCAGGGGTAAATGATGAACAGATTATACTAGATCCGGGTATTGGGTTCGCCAAGGATTTTGATATGAACATTGAGGTACTGCGGAATTTAGATCAAATTGTGGCACTTGGATATCCTGTATTATTGGGTACATCAAGAAAAGCGTTTATCGGTCATATCCTTGATTTGCCACCTAGTGAGAGAATGGAAGGCACTGGAGCTACAGTTTGCTTAGGTATACAAAAAGGATGCAGTATAATGCGTGTTCATGATGTTCAGTCTATCGCACGAATGGCAAAAGTAATGGATAAATTAGTAGGCAAGGGAGAGGGAAGATATAGATAAGATTGAACTTCAACAAATGATGTTTTATGGATATCATGGAGTTTTAAAAGAAGAAACGAAGCTTGGTCAACGTTTTAATGTAGATCTATCACTTTCATTAGATTTATCTAAATCTGGAAAGAGTGATGATTTAAACGATACCGTTAATTATGCGCAAGTATATACCCTTTGCCGAAGAGTTGTTGAAGGTGCACCTAAGAAACTCCTTGAGGCTTTAGCTGAGGACCTTTGTGAGAACCTCTTAAGAGAATTCCCTTTGGTACATGAATGTACAATAAAACTTATTAAACCAGACCCCCCGATTCCAGGTTATTATCAGTCGGTAAGTGTAATCATGACAAGGAGTAGACATGGAAAATAGGGTGTATATTGGAGTAGGTTCCAACATTGAAGATAGAGCTTATTTTTTAAAAGAAGCAATAGCAGCTTTAGAGGAGAATGAACAGCTAGAAGTAATTACATTCTCATCAATCTATGAAACGGAGCCTGTAGGGTTTATAAACCAAGCTTCATTTTTAAATATGGTAGTAGAAATTCGCACCCAATTAACACCACTTGAACTCTTATCTGTTATACAAAAAATAGAATTTAACCAAGGTAGGGATAGGGGAATTAAGTGGGGGCCAAGAACTTTAGACCTTGACATTTTGTTATATAACCAAGAGAATATTGAAGCGGAAGTATTAATTATTCCACATCCGAGAATGCATGAACGGGCATTTGTCATCATACCACTTTTGGAATTGAACCAAGAAATATCAATTAATGGCCGTAATGCTAAAGATATATATATAGAATTACAAGATAGAGAAGGGGTTCGAATATGGAAGCGGAGAAGTGGGGAAGGCGTATCCGGGCTTTTCGAAAACTAAAGGGTTATACTCAAGAAGGTTTTTCCAGGAATTTAGGTGTTTCAGTTTCGATACTTGGAGAAATTGAACGTGGAAATAGAGTACCAAGTGAAGAAATACTAAATAGTGTTGCTGAAGCACTCAATATATCGTTGGAAGATCTAAAGTTAAAAGAAGACGAGTGAAGGAGGTTTATCCATGCTGACAATAGGCGATATTCAAATGAAGAACCAAGTTGTTCTTGCTCCTATGGCTGGGGTTTGTAATGCTGCATTCCGTCTAACAGTAAAAGAATTCGGAGCAGGACTAGTTTGTGCGGAAATGGTAAGTGATAAAGCTATTCTATATAAAAATGCTAAAACAATGGGAATGCTATATATAGATGAACGTGAGAAACCTCTTAGTCTCCAAATATTTGGTGGCGAAAAGGATACTTTAGTAGAAGCTGCCAAATTTGTAGATAAAAATACGACAGCGGACATTATTGATATTAACATGGGTTGTCCTGTGCCAAAAATAACAAAATGTGATGCAGGAGCAAAGTGGCTTCTTGATCCAAAGAAAATTTATGAAATGGTATCTGCAGTTGCTGATGCTGTTGATAAACCAGTGACTGTAAAGATGAGAATGGGTTGGGATTTAGATCATATTTATGCAGTTGAAAATGCAAGAGCTGTTGAGCGTGCCGGTGGAAAAGCTGTTGCGCTTCATGGTAGAACGAGAGTTCAGATGTACGAAGGTCATGCAAACTGGGATATTATTAAAGAAGTGAAACAATCTGTGTCAATTCCGGTGATTGGAAACGGAGACGTACAAACTCCGCAAGATGCTAAACGTATGCTAGATGAAACTGGCGTAGATGGTGTTATGATTGGTCGAGCTGCTCTTGGTAATCCATGGATGATCTATCAAACAGTTAAGTATCTTGAAACGGGCGAATTAATGGATGACCCACCCGTTAGAAAGAAAATTGACGTGTGCATTCTTCATTTAGATAGATTAATTGCATTAAAGGGTGAAACAATAGCCGTAAGAGAGATGCGCAAACATACTGCTTGGTATCTAAAAGGTATCAAGGGAAATGCAAAGGTTCGCAATAACATTAACGAATGTAACACTAGAAGTGATTTAGTTTCATTATTGTCTTATTTAGTAGAGGATGTAGAAGCGAGAGAGAAAAGCGAAGTCCAAGTTGGATAATCGTTTGACTTCCCTTTCGTACTAACCTATAATACCCATAAAGAAGAGTACCCACTGCCAGTAGTATACTGGCAGTTTTATTCATTTATAAATAATAATCAATGCGTTTGGAGTGAGAACGATGAGCTATGAAGAGTTAAATGACCAATTAAAAGTTCGTAGAGAGAAATTACATAAGCTTCGTGAAAAGGGATTAGACCCTTTTGGGAAACGTTTTGAACGTACACACAACACAACTGAAATAATTACCCTATATGGTGAAATGTCTAAAGAAGAATTAGATGGTGTGGAAAAGAAGGTAACAATTGCTGGGCGTATCATGACGAAACGAGGAAAAGGTAAAGCGGGATTTGCTAATATTCAAGATTTGGGCGGTCAAATCCAACTATACATCCGTCAAGATGCTGTTGGTGAAGATTCCTACGAGATTTTTGATACAGCCGATCTAGGAGATATCATCGGAGTGACAGGTACGGTGTTTAAAACAAAGGTTGGAGAATTATCCATTAAGGCTACTAGTTTTGAATTACTGACAAAAGCACTTAAACCCTTACCTGAAAAATATCACGGATTAAAAGATGTTGAACAGAGATATAGACAAAGATATTTAGATCTAATTACTAATCCAGAGAGTAGAAACACCTTTATTACAAGGAGTAAAATCATACAATCAATGAGAAGGTACTTAGATGATCAAGGTTATTTAGAGGTTGAAACACCAACGATGCATTCAATTGCAGGTGGTGCATCTGCTAGACCTTTTATTACACATCATAACGCGTTAGATATGACACTTTATATGCGTATTGCGATAGAACTTCATTTAAAACGATTAATTGTTGGTGGTTTAGAAAAGGTCTATGAAATTGGTCGAGTATTTAGGAATGAAGGAATATCCACAAGACATAATCCAGAGTTCACAATGCTAGAATTGTATGCTGCATATGCTGATTTTGAAGACATTATGAACCTAACTGAGAATGTTATTGCTCATATCGCAAATGAAGTTTTAGGGACAACTACGGTTAAATATGGAGAATACTTAGTAGATCTTGCGCCAAAATGGAAGAGACTTCATATGGTTGATGCTATTAAGGAACATACCGGTGTAGATTTCTGGAAAGAGACTACAGTGGAAGAGGCAAGAGCACTAGCAAAAGAGCACAATGTAGAGATAAACGATCATATGCTATATGGTCACATTGTCAATGAATTCTTCGAGCAAAAAATTGAAGAACAGCTTATTCAACCTACATTTATATATGGTCATCCGGTTGAAATATCACCGTTAGCAAAGAAAAACCCTGAGGATCCTCGTTTCACGGATCGTTTTGAATTATTTATAGTAGCTAGAGAGCATGCGAATGCCTTCACTGAATTAAATGATCCAATTGACCAAAAAGAACGGTTTGAAGCTCAGTTAAAAGAAAAAGAACTTGGTAATGATGAAGCACAAGACATGGATGAAGACTTTATTGAAGCTCTTGAATATGGAATGCCTCCTACGGGTGGATTAGGAATTGGGATTGACCGACTGGTAATGTTGCTGACAAATGCTCCTTCTATTAGAGACGTCCTGTTATTTCCTCAAATGAGGCATAAAGAAACAAATAACTCAGAGAAATAAAATAATAAATCCCTGCTGTAACACGCAGGGATTTATTATTTTTACTTAGTTATTAACTTAGAAATAATATACCGATATAAGAATATTTTACCTGTTGAAATGAAATGAAGGAAATGGTATATTTAATTTCGTTGTCGACTAAACGTATTTTAACACTAAATCAGATTTCTAAAAAAAGTGTTGACGGTGATATCGAAAGATGTTATATTTATAAAGTCGCTTTTTGAGAGCGGCGAAAAAGTTCTTTGAAAACTAAACAGAACGTCAAGCGTGACTTGGACCTTCGGGTTCAACGTCAAAATGAAACAAACATCTGTTTAATCGCTAACGCGAGGTAACAAATGTAGGATATTT
>JBFILZ010000005.1:0-59820 GCA_041611945.1 Bacillus sp. (in: firmicutes) | reverse complement strand
TCAGCGCCGATGGTAGTTGGGGGACTCCCCCTGTGAGAGTAGGACATCGCCAAGCAAAGTGAGAAAGCAGCTATTGATAGCTGCTTTTTTTGTTTGGATTTTTTTGAGTGCCCGAAGGGATATTCTTAAGAGTTAGTATATTTTAGATAACCTTTAACTTGATGAAAGTAGAGATTTTTTTCGTGTATATTACTGTGATTTGGAATGTAGTAACCAGAATTATTGGTATATAATGTATAATGGCTTATAAAACCCCAATAAAGCTGGTGTATCCATCTTTATTCTATCTATTTCACTTATATATAGACCATCAACACTACTAAGGGTAAACACTGACAATACAAGTAGACATAACAGTTGAATTTCTGTAGAAGTAAGGTAATTATAAAGAAATATTACATGGTTTACCCTGAACTGTAGAAGTCCAATAGCAAAAAAAAAGAGAGAAGTAAAAGTCCGAAAAAAAACCGCTTTTTTTTTCGGATTTTTGTTTTGTCTACAATAAATTATTAAAAACAGATTATTAAAATCAAAGTTGAAAGAGGAATTTGTTTATAGTGATTTTTTTATGCTATGAACTAATTTTTGCCTCTGTTAAAGTTCCTTGTTGAATTTTTAAAGGAAGTTGATTGAAGTGGAAGGTAGAGACTCCTCGGTAATGATATTGCATTTTCTTTGTAGGGTGATTCACGGAAGCAAATTGAATGTCCTTGTGGAGCAGCGAGCCATCGGAGACATCGAAGGCGCAAGTGCCAATTTAGCTCATCCCCCGCCCCGCGGAATGCGCAACCTGCAGTAGACTTCAACAACAACCTTTAACAGAGTCAATTTTTAAGAAATACAATTAGCATATAATCTTAGATTCAAAAAAACTGGTTATAGCGTTTTTATTTATATTAATAGGAGCATGATTAACCTCCCAAATAAGTTGGTTTTACTCTAGAGTAGTAAAGTCTTATTAATATCAAATAGCTAGTATTAATTTCGATGTATTATGAATAAAAACTACTAATTATATGTATTTTCTTATTATGCATAGCATAATTTAACCATTAATTTAATACCATTTATATTTGAAAGTACAAAAAGAAGAGAAAGGGGCAGGGCACATGGTATATGACATTTTTCATCCGGAGTTACCTGTCATTGTCGGAAGATTGTTATTGGCTGTTTTATTATGTGGTTTGATAGGTATTGAAAGAGAGATAAATCAACACCCTGCCGGTTTCCGAACTCATTTATTGGTTGGTGTGGGCTCATGTCTCATGATGATTCTTTCTTTATACGGGTTCGAGCCGATGCTAAAAGGGGAGAATATACAATTTGATCCAGCAAGAATTCCTTCCTACGTAATAAGTGGAATTGGGTTCCTTGGTGCAGGAACAATACTAGTAAAGGATTCGACTGTAAAGGGTTTAACTACTGCTGCATCGATATGGGTAGTAGCTGGTATGGGTCTAATTATTGGAGTAGGACTATACTCTGTCTCAATTTTAACCACTGTAATAATTTTAGTTATACTAATTGCACTAAATAAATTTGAGAGTCATTTTCTACAGAGGGGCAAAATTGAGAATATTGAAGTGGATTTAACATTGAAAGAGAATATGGTAAATACAATTCAATGTATTAATAGATTTGATGGAGATATAACAGGGATAGTGTGTGAAAAGGATCGTATTAAACTTTCCTTTAGTATAAATATAAGAAACCAAACAGGATTGTTACAAAATTTATTATTAATTGATGGAATGAAAAATTTCACAAAGTTAAAATGATACTATTATGTTTGAAGCCTTTTTTGGCAAGGATAGATTTAGACTAAGTGTTGATAGTTGAAAAATGATGAAGGTCTTTATATAATGTTATTATAGTCAAAGATAGTCAAAGTCAAAGGGGTGGGGGGCTGCGTGAGAAATATATCAGATGTAATTGAGAATTACTTAAAACAGATATTAAGTGTTAGTGGGAATAAGGTAATCGAAATTAAGCGAAGTGAGATTGCAGATAAATTCCAATGTGTTCCCTCTCAAATTAATTATGTAATAAATACTCGCTTTACTTTGGAAAGAGGGTATTTAGTTGAAAGTAAGCGTGGCGGTGGAGGTTACATCCGAATTCTCAAAGTTGAAATACATGATAGAACTCATATTATTGATCAAATATTACAGTTGATTGATAAAGAGTTACCACAAAGTAATGCAGAAGATCTAATAGTTAGACTTTTGGAGGAAGAATTTATATCTCATAGAGAAGCGAGAATAATGTTAAGTGTTATTGACCGTTCTGTACTTTTACTTGAGTTACCTTATAGAGATGAATTGCGTTCTAGATTATTAAAATCGATGATGTATTCATTAAAGTATAAATAGCCAATCCGTATTTCTTCAATAGTATAGGAGAGTGGTGACATATGGTTTGTCAAGAATGTAAAAATAGACCATCAACCTTGCATTTTACTAAGATTATTAATGGAGAGAAGTCAGAAACTCATTTATGTGATCGTTGTGCCAAGGAGAAAGGCGAATTTTCATTGTTTTCAGAGGGAGCTGATTTTTCCTTTACCAATTTACTTGAAGGATTATTGAAATTTGAGCAGCCCTTTAAGGAGAATCCAGCCAATGCTTTTACACAAACAGAAGTTTTACAGTGTAAACGATGTAATTTAACTTTTCAACAATTTGTAAAAGTAGGAAGGTTTGGTTGTTCAAACTGCTATAAGACCTTTCATATTCAGCTTGAATCTGTGCTCAAAAGGTTGCATAGTGGGAATACGACACATACCGGAAAGATACCCAAACGTATCGGTGGAAATATCCAGCTAAAAAAACAAATTGAAGGGCTTAGAAAAGACCTTATCGAATTGATTTCAAAAGAAGAATTTGAATCGGCTGCAAAGCTCAGAGATCGAATTAGAGAATTAGAAAGTATAAATACTAATTCCAAAAAGGAGGGGCATTAAAAGATGTCACTTCAAAGATTTATTGAAAAAGCGATTAGCCCTTGGATGAGCCAAGAAGGACCTGACTCTGATATTGTATTAAGCAGTAGGATTCGACTTGCACGTAATATAGAGAAGTTCGAATTCCCTACAATTGTAACAAATGATGAAGCACAAGAGATCATTCAAATATTTCAAGAGTCATTTGTTAATCAGCCATATGATCCTTTTGGTAGCTTCGAATTGTTGAAAATGAATGAATTACAACCTATCGAGAAGAGGGTGTTAGTTGAAAAACATTTAATAAGCCCTCACTTAGCAGAAGACGCGAATTTGGGTGCCTGTTTACTTTCAGAAAATGAAGAAGTGAGCATTATGATTAATGAAGAAGATCATATTCGGATTCAGTGTTTATTGCCTGGGTTTCAATTGACAGAAGGACTTAAAGTTGCAAATGGATTAGATGATTGGATTGAAAAAAACATAGATTATGCATTCGATGAGAAAAGAGGTTATCTTACGAGCTGTCCTACAAACGTTGGTACAGGTATGAGAGCATCTGTAATGATGCATTTACCTTCATTGGTCTTGACTCAACAGATGAATCGAATTATTCCCGCGATTAATCAATTAGGATTGGTCGTTAGAGGGATTTACGGTGAAGGAAGTGAAGCCTTAGGAAACATATTTCAAATTTCTAATCAAATCACTCTTGGGAAAACAGAAGAAGATATTGTTGAAGATTTAAAGAGTGTGGTCCAACAATTAATTGTTCAAGAACGATCGGCTAGGGAAGCGTTAACAAAAACTTCGGGTATCCAGTTGGAAGATCGTGTTCATCGGTCCTATGGTGTATTGGCTAATAGCAGAATCATTGAGTCCAAAGAGGCTGCCCGTTGTTTATCAGATGTGAGATTAGGAATCGATTTGGGCTTCATAAAAAATATTTCACGTAATATACTGAATGAACTAATGATATTAACTCAGCCTGGATTTCTTCAACAATACTCAGGTGGAGCATTAAGACCTAATGAACGTGACATTAGAAGAGCTACTTTAATAAGAGAGAGATTAGATATGGAAAAAAATCAGACTATAGATGGTGAAGGAGGAAACACGATATGATGTTTGGACGGTTTACAGAACGTGCACAGAAGGTACTAGCATTGGCTCAAGAAGAAGCGGTTCGTTTAGGGCACAATAATATAGGGACAGAACATATATTACTTGGACTTGTTCGCGAAGGAGAAGGGATAGCAGCAAAAGCATTACAGGCTCTTGGATTGAACCCAGAAAAGATCCAAACAGAAGTTGAGTCACTAATTGGACGAGGACAAGAGGCAACACAAACTATACACTATACACCGAGAGCAAAGAAAGTCATTGAGCTATCGATGGATGAAGCTAGAAAACTAGGGCATTCTTATGTTGGGACAGAACATATTTTGTTAGGACTAATCCGTGAGGGTGAGGGTGTGGCTGCTCGAGTCTTAAACAATTTAGGGGTTAGTTTAAATAAGGCTAGGCAACAGGTATTACAGTTGCTAGGAAGCAATGAATCGTCTTCTAGCTCTCATCAAGGTGGAAGTTCTGCTCATGCAAATACACCCACTCTAGATAGTTTAGCTAGAGATTTAACAGCGATTGCCAGAGAAGGGAACCTAGATCCTGTAATTGGAAGAAGTAAAGAGATACAACGTGTCATTGAGGTATTAAGTCGACGCACCAAAAATAATCCTGTCTTAATTGGAGAGCCAGGGGTCGGCAAAACAGCAATTGCAGAAGGGTTAGCCCAGCAAATTGTTAATAACGAAATTCCAGAAACATTACGAGACAAGCGAGTAATGACACTTGATATGGGAACTGTTGTGGCAGGGACGAAATATCGTGGAGAATTTGAAGATCGTCTTAAAAAAGTAATGGATGAAATTCGACAAGCCGGAAACATAATATTATTTATTGACGAGCTACACACATTAATTGGTGCGGGTGGAGCAGAAGGTGCTATTGATGCCTCTAATATACTGAAACCTTCCCTTGCAAGAGGAGAGCTCCAATGTATCGGGGCAACAACATTAGATGAATACCGTAAGTACATTGAAAAAGATGCAGCATTAGAGAGAAGATTTCAACCAATTCAGGTTGATGAGCCGAGTCTCGAAGAGTCAATCCAAATATTAAAAGGTCTTCGCGACCGCTATGAAGCACATCACCGAGTATCAATTACTGATGCCGCAATATTAGAAGCAGTTAAATTATCAGATCGATATATTCCAGACCGGTTCTTACCAGACAAAGCGATTGATTTAATTGATGAAGCTGCCTCAAAAGTTCGCTTGCGTTCTTATACAACACCGCCTAACTTAAAAGAACTTGAGCAAAAGCTAGAAGAAGTTAGAAAAGAGAAAGACTCAGCGGTTCAAAGTCAAGAATTTGAAAAAGCAGCCTCCTTAAGAGATAATGAGCAGCGTCTTCGTGAGGAACTAGAAGGCACAAAAAAGACATGGAAAGAAAAACAAGGTCAAGAAAACTCAGAGGTAACGACAGAAGATATCGCTCTCGTTGTGGCAAGTTGGACTCGTATACCAGTTTCTAAGCTTGCAGAGTCAGAGACTGATAAATTGCTTAAGCTAGAAGAAATTCTTCATTCAAGAGTAATTGGGCAAGAAGAGGCGGTAAAGGCTGTTTCAAAAGCAGTTCGTCGTGCAAGAGCAGGTCTAAAGGACCCGAAGCGTCCAATTGGATCCTTTATATTCCTAGGTCCAACAGGTGTAGGTAAAACTGAACTTGCACGTGCGTTAGCAGAATCTATGTTTGGTGATGAAGAGGCAATGATCAGAGTGGACATGTCTGAGTATATGGAAAAGCATTCAACATCTCGTTTAGTTGGTTCTCCTCCAGGCTATGTAGGGTATGAGGAAGGCGGACAATTAACTGAAAAGGTTCGTCGAAAACCATATTCTGTTGTCCTGCTTGATGAAGTAGAAAAGGCACATCCAGATGTATTCAATATTTTATTACAGGTGTTAGAGGATGGTCGTTTGACAGATTCAAAAGGTCGAGCTGTAGACTTCCGTAATACGATTGTCATAATGACATCCAATGTGGGTGCTGACACTTTACGTCGAAATAAATTTGTAGGATTTAATGTTCAAGATGAAGGTCAAGATTATAAAGATATGAAAGGGAAAGTCATGGAGGAGCTCAAAAAAGCATTCCGTCCTGAATTTTTAAATCGCGTAGACGAAATTATTGTATTCCATTCACTTGTGAAGAAACACTTAAAGGAAATTGTAACACTTATGAGTGAACAACTAACAAAACGTTTAATTGAACAAGAAATTGATTTAGTTGTAACAGATAGTGCTTTAGATAAACTGGCTGAAGAAGGAACTGACCTTGAGTATGGAGCGCGTCCATTAAGAAGATCCATTCAGAAGAATGTCGAAGATCGTCTTTCAGAGGAATTGTTAAAAGGAGCTATACAAAAAGGTCAAAAAGTTGAGCTAAGTGTTGAAAATAACGAGTTTGTTGTAAAACAGGTAGAGAAATCACCTATACAATAGAGGGCTAATTTTAGCCCTCTTTTTTTAAATTATCAAACCATAATTTTTTTGGAGGAATACCTAATTATGGTATGATATGGAGTAATAATGTATCGCTAATTGATTATAGTGAGGGGTGGAAATATGGCGAAAACAAAAATAAAGTTCGCTTGCCAAGCTTGTGGATATGAGTCTGCAAAATGGATGGGTAAATGCCCTAGCTGTAATGCATGGAATACATTAGTAGAAGAAATGGAACCTAATAAATCTGCTAGGAAACTAACTTTTACTGCTTCAATTAATGAAGGAGTTTCTAAACCGGTAAGACTAAAAGAAGTCGATAATATTCAAGAACCGAGAATTAAAACAGATATTACTGAATTCAACCGTGTACTTGGTGGTGGTATAGTTAGAGGTTCACTGGTTTTAATTGGAGGCGATCCGGGTATTGGAAAATCGACACTGCTTCTTCAGATTTCAGCCTATCTTGCATCAGAAGAACAAGAGGTTCTATATATTTCAGGAGAAGAATCAGTTAGGCAAACAAAACTCCGGGCAGATCGACTTACAGTATCTTCAGATACATTATATGTGTTAGCCGAAACTGATTTGGAATACATCACAAAATCAATTGAACATATTAATCCGTCATTTGTCGTAATAGATTCCATCCAAACGGTATACCACCCTCAAATACAATCTGCACCTGGTAGTGTTTCTCAAGTTCGAGAATGTACATCGGAGCTAATGAAAATTGCCAAGTCAAAAAACATTGCCATTTTTATTGTAGGTCATGTTACCAAAGAGGGGAATATTGCCGGACCAAGACTGCTTGAGCACATGGTAGATACTGTGCTATATTTTGAAGGTGAACGTCATCATTCATATAGAATACTGCGGGCAGTCAAGAACCGCTTTGGTTCTACAAATGAAATGGGAATCTTTGAAATGAAAGAAGAGGGGCTTGAGGAAGTAAAGAATCCTTCGGAAGTCTTTCTTGAAGAACGGTCAAAAGGTGCATCAGGGTCAACGGTAGTAGCCTCTATGGAGGGAACTCGTCCAGTTTTAGTTGAGATCCAAGCGCTTGTATCGCCAACAAGTTTTGGGAACCCAAGAAGAATGGCCACTGGATTAGATGTAAACCGCGTTTCCTTATTAATGGCGGTTTTGGAAAAGAGAGTCGGATTCTTATTACAGAATCAAGATGCTTATATAAAAGTAGCAGGTGGGGTAAAGTTGGATGAACCTGCAATAGATTTGGCAGTTGCTATAAGCATTGCATCAAGTTTTAGAGATAAACCATCGTCTGCAACAGATGTTCTGATTGGAGAGGTGGGTTTAACTGGAGAGGTTCGGAGGGTATCCAGAATTGAACAAAGAGTACAGGAAGCAGCAAAGTTAGGTTTTAAAAGAGCCATTATACCGACTAAAAACATTGGGAACTGGACCGTTCCTAAAGGAATTAAGATAGTCGGTGTAGAACATGTTAAGCAAGCTCTGCAGCTTACACTTGGAGATTAAAGAAAACATTCATTAAAATTAATTGTTTTATAGTTGTCTGATAAAATGGGTGTAAATGTGATTCCTTTAAGAGTAGATTTATACTTTGAAATCTAATTATTAATTTAAAAATCTATGTCAAACAGACAATATTTTTAGAGAACAAGTGTAATAATAGGTTTTAAAGATGGCAATATGTTTATAATGAATAAATAGGAGGTGAATGTATGATAAAACGATTTGTGCAACTTAGCTTTTTACTTATTGGTGGAACACTTGGGATCTTTTTTATCCCGTCCTTATTTTCTTTATTAGATATGAGTTCATTTCCTTTAATAAATTCGCCATATATTAAAGCTAGTTTAGGTGCAATTATATTTTTTATCATTACATTTTGGCTAGTCGATTTTGTTGTAGATCTTATAAAATGGATTGAAGAAGCCCTTGTAAAAGCACCTATTACGGAAGTATTGTTCGGTAGTTTAGGATTGATTTTTGGTTTAGTTGTTGCATTTTTAATTGCTATCCCAATTAAAACAATTCAATTCCCTTTAGTAAGTACCGTTATTCCGATTTTATTAACATTATTGCTTGGGTATCTTGGTTATCAGGTAGGTTTCAAAAAACGAGAAGAATTAATTAGCCTATTTTCAATAAACCGAACAGGGAAAAAGAAAGAGTTTGAAGAAGAAGAGGCTATTGCCAAAGGGACATTGAAAATTTTGGATACGAGTGTCATTATTGACGGTAGAGTGGCCGATATTTGTCAAACGGGCTTCTTAGATGGCACCATTGTAATCCCACAGTTTGTTTTGGGGGAATTACAGCATATCGCCGATTCATCAGATGTACTAAAACGAAACCGTGGCAGAAGAGGTTTAGATATTCTAAATAGGATACAAAAAGAACTAGCCATGAAAGTTGAAATCTACGAAGGTGACTTTGAAGAAATTCAAGAGGTGGATAGTAAGTTAGTTAAACTTGCTAAAATTACATCAGGTGTAGTTGTTACAAATGACTTTAACTTAAATAAAGTATGTGAACTTCAAAATGTAGCCGTATTGAATATTAATGATTTAGCTAATGCTGTCAAGCCAGTTGTACTACCAGGAGAAGAACTTAATGTTCAAGTTATTAAGGATGGCAAGGAATATAATCAGGGTGTGGCTTATTTAGATGACGGTACGATGATTGTTGTAGAGGATGGAAGAGATTATATTGGTAGGAGACTTGACGTACTTGTAACAAGTGTCTTACAAACGTCGGCTGGCCGAATGATTTTTGCTAAGCCTAAGCTATTAGAAAAAGCATTGTAACCTGGAGGAAGCATGAATTACAAAGTTATTATACCAGCAGCAGGGCAAGGGAAGAGAATGAAGTTTGGAAAAAACAAACAATTTATTCGAATTGGGAATTTGCCAGTAATTATTCATACACTAAATGTATTTGAACAAGACCCAGATTGTGTTGGGATTATACTTGTTGTTAATGAGAAAGAGAGTAATGATTTTCTGGAAATTTTAGCTGTTCATCATATCGATAAAGTAGAACATCTAGTTATCGGTGGTGAGGAGAGGCAGCATAGTGTATATAATGGATTGATGAAGATAGAAATGGATACAGATCTTGTACTAGTTCACGACGGAGCCAGACCGTTTATTACAGGAGAAAAGATACACGAACTTATCGAAGTGGCTTCTACTCATGGAGCAGCAATTCTGGCTGTACCAGTTAAGGACACAATCAAAAAAGTGAAAAACAATAAAGTCGATGAAACGGTTGAGCGTTCAAGCTTGTGGGCTGTACAAACCCCGCAAGCTTTTCGTGTTCCCATTTTAAAGGAAGCCTATGAACACTCTATCCAAACTGAATTTATTGGAACAGACGATGCTAGTCTTGTGGAAGAGATAGGTAAGCCAGTAATGATTGTCATGGGTGATTACGAGAATATTAAACTAACCACACCAGATGACATTACTTATGGGGAATCAATCTTACAGAAACGTCAAAAGTAAAGGGGGGCACGAAATGTTTCGAATTGGACAAGGATTCGACGTACATCAATTAGGGGAAGGATATCCATTAATTATTGGTGGAATTAAAATTCCGTATGAAAAAGGTTTAATAGGACACTCGGATGCAGATGTATTATTACATACAATTGCGGATGCCTGTTTAGGTGCCATTGGTGAAGGGGACATTGGTAAGCATTTTCCTGACACTGATCCAACATATAAAGGTGCTGATTCCGCGAAGCTTTTATCTCACGTATGGGAACTTGTGGAAGGACGTGGATACGAACTGGTAAATATAGATTGCACCATAATTGCTCAAATGCCAAAGATGGCTCCATATATCGAAAGAATGAAAATTAGAATTGCGGAGCTACTACAGGCTGCACCATCCCAAGTTAATGTCAAAGCGACAACAACTGAAAAGCTTGGTTTCGCTGGTAGAGGAGAAGGAATAGCGTCTCAAGCTGTCATTCTAGTACAGCAAAAAGTCGGAAAATCCTAATCTCACGAAAAGAAGGTGCAACAACTACATTGTGGTGATAAAATAGGGCTTGTTAGTTTGGGATACCAGTTAATTATCTGCCTTACCCAATAATGTGAAAGAAAAGTATATTAGGAGGTTGTTCATTTGATGATAAATGAAGTACGAGTACGCTATGCACCTAGTCCAACAGGACACTTACATATTGGAAATGCAAGAACAGCACTATTTAATTATTTGTTTGCAAGAAACCAAAACGGAAAGTTTATTATTCGTATTGAAGATACTGATCAAAAACGTAATGTTGAGGGTGGGGAGGAAAGCCAGCTCAAATATTTAAAATGGTTAGGTATAAATTGGGATGAAGGGACAGATGTGGGAGGAGACTTTGGTCCTTACAGACAGTCAGAACGTACAGATCTATACAAACAATATTATGAGCGTCTACTAGAAAAAGGTCTTGCTTATAAATGCTATTGTACGGAAGAAGAAATAGAACAAGAAAGAGAAGAACAAATTGCTCGCTTAGAAATGCCACGTTACTCTGGAAAACATCGTAATTTGACAGATGACGAGCGAAAAGCATTTGAAGATGAGGGAAGACTGCCAAGTATCCGTTTCCGTGTTCCTGAAGAAAAGGTATACCGGTTTAATGATATGGTAAAAGGGGAAATTAGTTTTGAATCTGATGGAATAGGGGACTATGTCATCGTAAAAAAAGACGGAACCCCTACTTATAATTTTGCTGTAGCAGTCGATGATCATCTAATGGAAATCACCCATGTGCTTCGCGGTGAGGATCATATATCCAATACACCAAAGCAACTGATGATATATGAGGCGTTTGACTGGCCAATTCCTACCTTTGGACATATGACTTTAATTGTAAATGAACAGCGTAAAAAGCTAAGTAAGCGTGATGAAAGTATTATTCAGTTTATTGAACAATATGAAGAGTTAGGCTATCTTCCAGAAGCCTTATTTAATTTTATAGGATTACTCGGTTGGTCTCCAATTGGTGAGGAAGAGACCTTTAGTATAGAGCAATTCATAGAAATTTTTGATCCGTCTCGTCTTTCGAAGTCACCAGCTGTGTTTGATACGCAAAAGCTTACATGGATGAATAATCAATATATGAAAAAGCTTAACCCAGATCAATTGGTAGAAATAGCTTTACCTCATTTAGTGAAAGCGGGTAAAGTCAAAGGTACGCTTTCGGAATCAGAGAATTTATGGGTAAGAGATTTAATTGTACTATACCAAGAGAAAATGAGTTATGGTGCTGAGATTGTCGAACTATCAGAGTTGTTCTTTACTAGTGAAATCGAGTATGATGATGAAGCGAGAGAAGTTGTTTCAGAAGAACAGGTACCAGAAGTTATGAAAGCTTTTCTAATTGAGCTAAACCAATTGGAAATATTTGGTCCTGAAGAAATTAAATCAGCTATAAAGTCTACTCAAAAGGCTACGGGTCAAAAAGGAAAGCAACTATTTATGCCAATACGTGTCGTGACAACAGGTCAAACACATGGACCAGATCTACCACAAGCAATTTCATTATTAGGTAGAGAAAAGGTTACAACAAGAATTCAAAAGCTTATTGGTTAACATTTCAAACTAAATGTAATATAGTAGGGTATAATAAAAAAATGTTGACGAGGAAAGTAAGTACAAAATGTTCTTAATCAGAGAGAACCATCACTGGCTGAAAGTGGTTCAGGAACAATGTCACTGAAATGCACCTCTGAGTCTTCTATTGAACTACGTAACATCAAGTAGATAGAAGCGGCCACTCACCGTTATATGAGTTAGAGTTGAGACGATAGTAATTATATTGTCTAATCAGAGTGGAACCGCGCATCCAAGCGTCTCTGTGTATTATACACAGAGACGCTTTTTTCTATCTATTAGCGTAATGAAATAAGTAGAAACGATCTGAAATTCTAAATAAGACAAATATATTTCTCTAAGATCTTAAACATGAACTATTAAGAGGAGGGTGTCAGGTGTTCTCGTGGGTCAGTATATTTAAAGAAGATGTAAAAGTTGTATTTGAGCAAGATCCAGCAGCAAGAAATTCTTTAGAAGTTATTTTAACTTATTCTGGACTTCATGCAATCTGGTCTCATCGTTTAGCCCATGCTTTCTTTGTAAGAAAACTTTTCTTTATTGCTAGATGTATTTCACAAATAAATCGATTTTTTACGGGAATTGAAATCCATCCTGGAGCCGTAATCGGGCGGAGATTTTTTATAGACCATGGAATGGGTGTAGTGATCGGTGAAACGTGTGAAATTGGAGATAACGTTACAATTTTTCAAGGTGTAACACTTGGGGGAACAGGAAAACAAAAAGGCAAGCGTCATCCGACAATTAACGATAATGCCTTAATAGCAACAGGTGCGAAAGTGTTAGGCTCGATTACCATAGGTGAAAACTCAAAGGTTGGAGCGGGATCAGTCGTTTTGCAGGATGTCCCTCCAAATTCAACCGTTGTTGGGATTCCAGGAAAAGTTGTTATTCAGGATGGGATAAAAATACGAAAAGATTTGGATCATTGTAATTTACCAGACCCTGTGGCGGATCGATTTAAAGAGCTAGGACTTGAGATAGAAAGTTTACAAAGGGAAATAAAGCATTTAAAGGAGAAGAAAAAAGATGCCAATCCAATTATATAATACATTGACGAGAAAAAAGGAAGTGTTTCATCCAATTGAAGAAGGTAAGGTTAAAATGTATGTTTGTGGACCAACTGTTTACAATTATATTCACATAGGTAATGCTAGGCCAGCAATTGTGTTTGATACGGTCCGACGCTATTTAGAATTTAGCGGATATGATGTACAATTTATCTCGAACTTTACAGATGTTGATGACAAATTAATCCGTGCAGCAAAAGAATTAGGGGAAGATGTTCCGACAATTGCTGATAGGTTCATTAATGCATACTTTGAAGATGTAGAAGCATTGGGTTGCAAAAAGGCAGATTACCATCCTAGAGTGATGGAGAGTATGGATATTATCATAGAGTTTATCGAAAAGTTGGTCGAAAAGGGGATTGCCTATGAGTCGGATGGAGACGTGTACTATAAAACGCGATCATTTGAGGGATACGGGAAGCTTTCACACCAATCCATTGAAGACTTGAGATCAGGTGCAAGAATTGAAATAGGAGAAAAGAAGAAGGATCCATTAGACTTTGCACTATGGAAAACAGCAAAGGACGGGGAAATTTCATGGGATAGTCCTTGGGGAAATGGAAGGCCAGGTTGGCACATTGAGTGCTCAGCCATGGCAAAGAAGTATCTTGGAGAGACAATTGACATACATGCAGGTGGTCAAGATTTGGCTTTTCCACATCATGAGAATGAGATAGCTCAATCTGAAGCATTAAACGAAAAGACCTTCTCCAACTATTGGATGCATAATGGGTATATAAACATTAACAATGAAAAGATGTCCAAATCATTAGGGAATTTCATTCTCGTTCATGACATTATTAAGAAAGTAGATCCACAAGTATTGCGATTCTTTATGTTATCGGTTCATTATCGTCACCCGATAAACTTTAGTCAAGATCTAGTAGATAGCGCTAAGAATGGACACGAACGAATAATAACAGCATATGACAATTTAAAACATCGATTGAAAAGTAGTACAAACTTAACAATGGATGATGATCTTTGGATGAAGAAGTTAGAAGGAATTCACTCTACATTTAAAACTGAAATGGACGATGATTTCAACACGGCCAATGCCATCTCTGTGATATTTGAGCTTTCGAAAACGGCAAATGTCTATTTAATGGAAAGTACGACATCAGAGGTTGTTTTAAGCAAATTCATCACGTTATTAGAAGATTTAATGGGAGTTTTAGGAATGAAATTAGAAAAACAAACGGAAATGTTAGATGAAGAAATTGAAGCCTTAATACAAAAGCGTGTTGAAGCTAGACAGAATCGTGATTTTGCATTAGCGGATGAAATACGTGACTACTTGAAAGGTATGAATATTATTCTAGAAGATACTGCTCAGGGGATAAGGTGGAAAAGAGGATAATAGATGACTCAGAATAAGGAAATCAAAGCAAATTTACTAAATAGTCTTGCCTTAGCCTATATGGGGGATGCCATTTATGAAGCAAAAGTGAGGCATCACCTTTTATTAAAAGGCAGCGTTCGTCCGAATCTGCTTCACAAAGAAGCAACTAGTTTTGTGTCTGCTAAAGCCCAATCCTATGTAATTCATGAACTTAGTAATAGAAAATTTATTACAGAGGAAGAAGCAGTGATTGTGAAGCGGGGACGAAATGCAAAGTCGGGAACAACACCTAAAAATACAGATGTTCTGACTTATAGATATAGTACAGCATTTGAAGCATTAATAGGGTTTCACTTTTTATCGGATAACCACGAAAGACTGAATGAACTGATTGAGTTCTCAATTGACCTGATTGAAGAAAAGAAGGGCGGAAATATAAATGTCTGAAGAACTAATTATCGGAAAAAATCCTGTGTTAGAAGCATTGAAATCAGGGCGTGATATGAATAAAATTCTGATTGCCGAAGGTGCGCAGAAGGGGCAATCAGGACAAATTTTACAACTTGCAAAAGAAAATGGAATTATTGTTCAAGTTGTACCTAGAAAAAAATTAGACCAACTATCATCAGAGGGGATTCATCAAGGGGTTGCTGCCTATGTAGCTGCCTATCAATATGCGGATTTAGATGACCTATTTCAACTAGCTAAGGATAGAGGAGAGGATCCGTTCTTTATATTGCTGGATGAAATTGAAGATCCACATAACTTAGGATCGATACTAAGAACAGCAGATGCAGCTGGAGCTCACGGTGTCATAATACCGAAGCGAAGAGCGGTTGGTCTTACAGCGACTGTTGCTAAGGCTTCGACGGGTGCTATTGAGTATGTTCCTGTTGTACGTGTAACAAATATGACAAGAACAATAGAGGAGTTAAAGGAAAAAGGTGTTTGGATTATGGGTACAGACGCTTCTGGAAAGACTGATTATCGTAATATGGATGCAACATTACCTATAGGATTAGTAATCGGCAGTGAAGGTAAGGGAATGAGTAGATTAGTTAGAGAGACTTGCGATTTTTTAGTAAGCCTACCGATGAAGGGGAAAGTCACTTCTTTGAACGCTTCAGTTGCAGGTAGTTTACTTATGTATGAGGTATTTCGAAAGAGAAACCCTCATGGGGAATGAGGGCAATGGATGTACTACTTGTTGATGGCTATAATATAATTGGTGCTTGGCCTGAGTTGAGAAAGCTTAAAGATACCGATTTATCTGCTGCAAGGGATATACTGATTCAAAAAATGGCAGAATATCAAGCATATTCCGGTTACAGAGTCATAATTGTATTCGATGCGCATCTTGTTAAAGGGATTGAAAAGAAGAAAAGTAATCATAAAATAGATATTGTTTTTACACGAGAAAACGAGACAGCAGATGAACGAATTGAAAAAATGGCAAAAGAATTAAGGAATATTAAAACTCAAATTCATGTAGCCACCTCGGACTTTACGGAGCAATGGGTGATTTTTGGTCAAGGTGCATTAAGGAAGTCTGCAAGAGAATTACTGAATGAAATGACTAGTATAGAGAGGGGAATTAAAATTGCCCTCTTAAAACGTGAAGAAAAAAAACCACATACTCGAATCCAACTTTCTGAAGAAATCACAGAAATTTTCGAAAAATGGAGAAGAGGACAGTGAAGACTGTTGACGCTTGTTGAAAGGGTGCTGTATACTTATTCTATCTACTGTGTAAGTCCGGAGGGATAGAAGTGAATTCGTACCTCAAGGAAAATGGCAACATGAAGTTCAATGAATTAGCAGATGAAGTTATTGTTGATTATGTCCAACAAGGCGATGCAGAGGCACTTGATTTTCTAATAAACAAGTACCGTAATTTCGTACGCGCTAAAGCAAGGTCTTACTTTTTAATTGGAGCTGACCGAGAAGATATAGTTCAAGAAGGAATGATTGGACTATATAAATCGATTCGCGATTTTAAAGAAGACAAGCTTTCATCGTTTAAGGCTTTTGCTGAACTTTGTATAACAAGACAAATTATTACGGCTATTAAAACAGCTACAAGACAAAAGCACATCCCACTGAATTCATACATATCTTTGGACAAGCCTATTTATGACGAAGAGTCAGACCGAACACTAATGGATGTGATTTCGGGTGCGAAAATCTTAGATCCCGAAGAATTGATTATCAACCAAGAAGAATTCGACGATATAGAGTTGAAGATGGCAGAATTACTAAGTGATTTAGAACGAAGGGTACTCGTGCTCTATTTAGATGGTCAATCTTATCAGGAGATTTCTGAGGAGCTAAATAGACATGTTAAATCTATCGATAACGCTCTTCAACGTATAAAAAGGAAATTAGAACGGTATTTAGAACTGCGAGAAATATCGATGTGAACAAATGGTCTGTTGACATTTAAATTCTTACTATGTTACAGTTTTATAGATTGTGAATAGGATTTTTCTTTATCCTTTAGTGAGAAGGTGTTTACATGAGCAAAAAAGTAATACTAGCTTGTGAGGTTTGTTCTACCAGGAACTACTCTACATTAAAGAGTTCTGATCCAAGTGAGAGGTTACAAGTTAATAAATTCTGCAAAATATGTAATTCTCACACGTCGCATCTTGAAACAAAATAATGCTCTCTTAAAATAAGAGATTGACTGTAATACCACCGCTGGAGGTTATCGAAATGCAACGTATAACAAAATTCTTACGTGATGTCGTTCGCGAAATGAAAAAGGTAAGTTGGCCAAAAAGAAAAGAATTAACACGTTATACAATTACCGTTGTATTAACTGTAACATTTGTCGCTGTCTTTTTTGCTGTAATTGACCAAGGGATTTCTGCATTAATTCGTGTAGTATTACCATAAATTTAATCACTACTTGAATAATCCATATATACTCATGGTATAATGTGGGTAATAAAGGAATTCACAAAAAACCCGTAAAACGGGTTTTTTAATTTGTCTTTTTAGCATTCTAAACAAGGCATGAATTGTGAAATACTATAGATTTAATAGAAATGAGTTTGAGGAGGGAAGGACAAGCGTCCAAATAAATGGAAAAGCAATGGTATGTAGTTCATACTTATTCTGGGTATGAAAATAAAGTTAAAGCAAACATGGAGAAGCGTGTAGAGTCCATGGGTATGCAAGATAAAATATTTCGTGTGATTGTACCAGAAGAAGAGGAAACAGAAATAAAAGATGGTAAAAAGAAGGTTACAAAAAAGAAAGTTTTCCCTGGGTATGTACTAGCAGAAATAATTATGACCGATGATTCATGGTATGTAGTTAGAAATACTCCTGGAGTAACGGGATTTGTTGGGTCAGCGGGACATGGTTCTAAGCCTACTCCACTTCAGCCAGAAGAAATCACATTCATCCTTAAACGTATGGGAATGGAGCAACCAAAGGTTGATTCTAGATTTGAACTGAAAGAGAGTGTAAAGGTAACAGAAGGTCCATTTGCGAATTTCACGGGTAATATCGAAGAAATTGATAAAGTGAAGCAAAAGGTAAAAGTACTAGTCAATATGTTTGGTCGTGAAACACCTGTAGAGCTAGACTTTTCTCAAATTGAAAAAATATAATTAAAAACTTGAAATTGTCTAATGAAAGTGGTAATATTGCATAGGTCAATATGTCTTCAAATAGAAGGTTATATTCGTCAAATTCTTTATTAATAATATAAAGAAGGATGAGTGGGAGGGCTAGTGCCCTATTACCACATCACGGACTTAAGGAGGTGTGTCTCGTGGCTAAAAAAGTCATTAAGATTGTAAAGCTTCAAATTCCTGCAGGTAAAGCGAACCCTGCACCGCCAGTTGGACCTGCATTAGGTCAAGCAGGTGTGAATATTATGGGATTCTGTAAAGAATTCAACGCTCGTACTGCTGATCAAGCTGGATTAATAATTCCTGTTGAAATTACGGTATTTGAAGACCGTTCATTTACATTTATTACAAAAACTCCACCTGCTGCAGTTTTATTAAAAGTAGTAGCTGGAATCCAGTCTGGTTCTGGTGAACCAAACAAGAACAAAGTGGCAACTGTTAAGCGTGATAAAGTACGCGAAATTGCTGAACAAAAAATGCCGGATCTTAACGCAGCAAGTGTTGAAGCTGCTATGAGAATGGTTGAAGGTACAGCGCGCAGCATGGGAATTATCATCGAAGACTAATCCCGTGATTAGCGTCATGTAATGGCAAAGGTTGCGAGATATGGACAAATTCCTAGTTCGCAACCTTTATTCGTGGGAGGTATATCCGTTAAAACCACAATCTAGGAGGAAATGAAAATGGCTAAAAAAGGTAAGAAGTATTTAGAAGTTGCTAAGTTAGTAGATTCTAGTAAAGCATACTCTGTTGCTGAATCAGTTGAACTTGTAAAAAAGACAAGTGTAACTAAGTTTGATGCAACAGTTGAAGCTGCGTTTCGTTTAGGAATTGATCCTAAGAAAGCAGATCAACAAATTCGTGGTGCAGTAGTACTTCCAAATGGTACTGGTAAAACTCAACGCGTTTTGGTATTTGCTAAGGGTGAAAAAGCGAAAGAAGCAGAAGCTGCTGGAGCTGATTTTGTAGGAGATGCAGATTACATTACGAAAATCACTCAAGGTTGGTTTGAATTTGATGTAATCGTTGCTACGCCTGACATGATGGGTGAAGTAGGTAAACTAGGACGAGTTTTAGGACCAAAAGGTTTAATGCCGAATCCGAAGACGGGTACTGTTACATTTGATGTGACTAAAGCTGTTAATGAAATCAAGGCTGGTAAAGTTGAATACCGTGCAGATAAAGCTGGTATTATACACGTACCGGTTGGTAAAGTGTCTTTCGACGATCAAAAGCTTGTAGAGAACTTTACTACAATATATGAAACACTTCAGAAGGTTAAGCCAGCTTCAGCTAAAGGTACTTATATGAAGAACGTTGCTTTAAGTTCTACTATGGGTCCTGGAGTGAAAGTAGATTCTTCTACGTTTACTGCAATTAAATAGTTGACACGCAGGCCTAATGGCTGTAATATATAGAATGTTGTTTCAAACAATAATCATTTATACCGTAGACAGTAGGTGCATTTCGTGCATAATTCCTACCGAGGTGATTAGATAACAGATGCAAATTATTTTGCTGTCTATTACTACCTCCATGTCTATAACGGTCATGGGGGTTTTTTAATACACCATTTGAACGGTATTGATGGAATAACTTACAGGAGGTGTAGAAATGAGCGGCACAGTTGAACTAAAGAAACAAACTGTATCTGAGATTGCTGATAAACTTCGCGATAGTAAATCAACAATTGTTGTTGATTATCGTGGACTTACAGTAGGACAACTAACAGAATTGCGTAAGCAACTTCGTGAAGCTGGTGTTGAATTTAAAGTGTATAAAAACTCTTTAACACGCCGAGCTACAAATGAAGTTGGATTAGAAGGTTTAAATGAACATCTTACTGGTCCAAATGCTATTGCATTTAGTACGGAGGATGTAGTGGCACCTGCTAAAATCCTAAATGACTTCGCGAAGAAAAACGAGAAGTTAGAAATCAAAGCTGGCGTAATCGAAGGTAATATCACAACACTTGAGGATGTTAAAGCACTTGCTGAACTTCCTTCACGTGAAGGTTTACTTTCAATGTTGCTTAGCGTGCTTCAAGCACCAATTCGAAATCTTGCTCTTGCTACAAAAGCTGTTGCAGATCAAAAAGAAGAACAAGGCGCTTAATTTAATCTTTTTGTAACAAAAACAAAAAAACCTTAAAAATAGAAGGAGGATATTTCTCATGACTAAAGAACAAATCATTGAAGCAGTTAAAAGTATGACTGTTTTAGAACTTAACGACTTAGTAAAAGCTATCGAAGAAGAATTTGGAGTAACTGCTGCAGCTCCTGTTGCAATGGCTGGTGCTGGTGCTGTTGCTGTTGAAGAGCAAACAGAATTTGATGTAATCCTTGCAAGCCCTGGAGATCAAAAGATCAAGGTTATCAAGGCAGTGCGTGAAATTACTGGACTTGGTTTAAAAGAAGCGAAAGACCTTGTTGACAACACGCCTAAGGCTGTTAAAGAAGGAATTTCTAAAGATGAAGCTGAAGCAGTTAAAGCTAAGCTTGAAGAAGTTGGAGCTAACGTAGAAGTTAAGTAATGTTAGCTGAACTAAAAGAAATAAGCTCGCTATTATAGCGAGCTTATTTTTGTATAAAAAAATGTTATATAGGTTAAACCTGTATAAAAGAGCTATTTGAATACTGTGGGCCACCTTCCTAATTCAAATTGAGAAAAGGATATAATAGGAAGAAATGTACTCGGTGTGCCCTTTTCTCAATTTGAAACCATACTAAAACGTAATATGGGTATGGATCCTCATCCAAAAGTGCAAGAAAAGAGAGGGATTTGGATAAGGTTGCTGATTAACAAAAGCTTGTGATTAAAAACTGTAGGAAATATAAACCGTAAACAACTGAGCATTTAATCTAAAATATTAAGGGGGATTATCATGAGTGAACATTATTATTCAAGGAATCCATCTGTAGAAAGTAAACGTCAAAAATGGGAATTCTCACTTAGGGGTCATAATTTAACTTTTACAACAGATAAAGGAGTCTTTTCAAAAGGTGAGATTGATTTTGGTTCTAGATTACTACTAGACTCTTTTAATTTACCAATTATCGATGGAAGATTATTAGACGTTGGCTGTGGGTATGGTCCGATAGGAATTACATTGGCTAGGGAGTTCCCTGAAAGAATGATTGATATGATTGATGTTAACGAGCGAGCGATATTATTAGCAAAAGAAAATGCAGAAATAAATAAGGTGAGTAATGTAGATGTTTTTAATAGTGACGCTTTACAAAATGTAAAACATTTAGGGTACGCCGCTATCCTTACAAATCCGCCGATAAGAGCAGGGAAAAAAGTGGTTCACAAGATATTTGAGGAAAGCTTTCATCATTTGGCGGAAAATGGAGAGTTGTGGATTGTGATACAAAAGAAACAAGGTGCTCCATCCGCTATCGAAAAATTAAAAACACTGACACCATTAGTTGAAGTAGTTTCAAAAGATAAAGGCTACATTATTATCAGAGCAATAAAGTCAATGGTTTAATTTTCAAAAAAAATGATTGACGGATAAATTTCCCTATGTTAGCATTATATAATGCCTATATATATATTTTTCCGTGGTCAATTAATTTATAAACGTATATTAATTGAATAACAAGGGGAAACTAATTCAATAGGATAATTGTAATTGTGGTTTTTATAAAGTAGAAACCTTTTTTTCTTTTTGTCTTATGAAATAGCTAAATTTTTTATTTTTACTCATTGTTCATCATTTCGGAGGCAGTTAATGTTTTCGATATGAAATAAATATGCTTGATTTGAGGGGTGAATCAGTTGACAGGTCAACTAGTTCAGTATGGACGCCACCGCCAACGCAGAAGCTATGCTCGCATTAGTGAAGTTTTAGAATTACCTAATCTTATTGAAATCCAAACTTCTTCTTATGAATGGTTTTTAGAAGAAGGATTACGTGAAATGTTTCATGATATTTCACCAATTGAGGATTTTACAGGTAATCTTTCACTTGAGTTTATAGATTATAGCTTAGGTGAACCAAAGTACTCTGTGGAAGAATCGAAAGAAAGAGATGTTACATACTCAGCTCCACTTAGAGTGAAAGTACGACTACTTAACAAAGAATCTGGTGAAGTGAAAGAGCAAGATGTTTTTATGGGGGATTTTCCTTTAATGACAGAAACGGGTACGTTTGTCATCAATGGTGCGGAACGTGTAATCGTTTCACAACTTGTTAGATCTCCGAGTGTTTATTATAATGCGAAAATTGATAAGAACGGAAAACGTGGCTTTTCGGCGACTGTTATTCCTAACCGCGGAGCATGGCTTGAGTATGAAACGGATGCTAAGGACGTCGTGTATGTTCGTATCGATCGTACTCGGAAGTTACCGGTTACGGTTCTTTTGCGTGCTTTAGGGTTTAGTACAGACCAAGAAATCATAGATTTGCTTGGGGATAATGAATACTTGAGAAATACTCTTGAAAAAGACAATACCGAGAACACAGAAAAAGCTTTGCTTGAAATCTATGAGCGATTGCGTCCTGGAGAACCACCTACAGTAGAAAATGCAAGAAGTCTATTAGAATCAAGGTTCTTCGATCCGAAGAGATATGATTTGGCAAATGTAGGTCGTTATAAAATTAATAAGAAGCTTCATATAAAGAATCGTTTATTCAATCAACGATTAGCAGAATCCTTAGTAGATCCAGAAACAGGAGAAATTTTAGTAGAAAAAGGTACTGTGTTAGATCGTAAGAAGTTAGATCGTGTTATTCCTGCATTAGAGAAGAATATCGGATATAACACATTACGTCCATCATCAACAATACTTTCGTCAGAGATGACTATGCAGTCTATTAAAATCTTTGCACCTGTTGAAGGTGAAGGTGACCGTGTTATTAATGTTTTAAGTAATGCGAATGTAGATGTAAGTGTGAAGAACATAACATCACCAGATATTATAGCTTCTATTAGCTATTTCTTTAATCTTCTATATAAAGTAGGGGATACGGATGATATTGACCATCTAGGTAACCGTCGTTTACGTTCTGTAGGGGAATTATTACAGAATCAATTCCGAATTGGTTTATCAAGAATGGAACGTGTGGTTCGCGAAAGAATGTCTATCCAGGATACAGATGCAATTACTCCACAAGCTTTAATAAATATTCGCCCTGTTATTGCATCAATGAAAGAGTTTTTTGGTAGTTCACAATTATCACAGTTTATGGATCAGACGAATCCATTAGCTGAATTAACTCATAAGCGCCGTTTATCAGCCCTAGGGCCCGGAGGTTTAACTCGTGAACGTGCTGGATTTGAAGTGCGTGACGTTCACTACTCTCACTATGGTCGTATGTGTCCAATTGAAACGCCAGAGGGACCGAACATTGGTCTAATCAACTCACTTTCGAGTTATGCGAAAGTAAATCGCTTTGGTTTCATTGAAACACCTTATCGAAAAGTAGACCCTGAGTCTGGGAAAGTAACCACCCAAATCGACTACTTAACAGCTGATGAAGAAGATAATTATGTAGTTGCACAAGCAAATGCCAGATTAGCAGATGACGGATCATTTATTGATGATGATATCGTAGCGCGTTTCCGTGGAGAAAACACGGTTGTTTATAAGGATCGTGTAGACTATATGGACGTTTCTCCTAAACAAGTAGTTTCGGCAGCAACTGCATGTATACCTTTCTTGGAAAATGATGACTCAAACCGTGCACTTATGGGTGCTAACATGCAACGTCAAGCGGTTCCATTACTAAATCCTGAGGCTCCTATTGTGGGTACAGGTATGGAGTATATGTCAGGAAAAGACTCAGGAGCAGCGGTTATATGTAAAGATGCTGGTGTTGTCGAAAAAGTACAAGCAAAAGAAATTTTGGTCCGAAAATATACAGAAGTAGCTGGTGAGAAGGTTAAAGGTGACCTTGTTAAATATAAACTACAGAAATTTATTCGATCCAATCAAGGAACATGCTACAATCAACGTCCAATTGTAAGTGTTGGAGATGAAGTAGTTAAAGGTGAGATTCTTGCCGATGGTCCTTCAATGGAAAAAGGTGAATTAGCTCTAGGTCGTAATGTGCTTGTAGCATTTATGACGTGGGATGGTTATAACTACGAGGATGCAATAATCATGAGTCAGCGACTTGTAAAGGACGATGTATACACATCAGTTCATATTGAAGAATATGAATCTGAAGCACGAGATACAAAGTTGGGTCCTGAAGAAATTACCCGTGACATTCCTAACGTTGGAGAAGATGCTTTAAAAAATCTTGATTCACGTGGAATCATTCGCGTTGGTGCAGAAGTTAAAGATGGAGATTTATTAGTAGGTAAGGTGACGCCTAAGGGTGTAACGGAGCTTACTGCAGAAGAACGATTATTACACGCTATCTTCGGTGAAAAAGCCCGTGAAGTACGAGATACTTCTTTACGTGTTCCTCACGGTGGCGGCGGTATCGTTCTTGATGTAAAAGTGTTTAACCGTGAAGATGGGGATGAACTTCCACCAGGGGTAAATCAATTAGTTCGTGCTTATATCGTACAAAAGCGTAAAATTTCTGAAGGTGACAAGATGGCGGGAAGACACGGTAACAAAGGTGTTATCTCACGTATTATGCCTGAAGAAGATATGCCTTACATGCCAGATGGAACACCGGTGGATATCATGTTAAACCCACTTGGAGTACCATCTCGTATGAATATCGGTCAGGTACTTGAACTGCACTTGGGGATGGCAGCTCGAAAATTAGGGATCCATGTTGCTTCACCTGTATTTGATGGTGCTCGTGAGGAAGATGTTTGGGACACTCTACTAGAAGCTGGTATGGCTCGTGACGCAAAAACGGTACTATATGACGGACGCTCAGGTGAACCATTTGATAACCGTGTCTCTGTCGGGGTAATGTATATGATTAAACTTGCACACATGGTTGATGATAAGCTTCATGCACGTTCAACTGGACCATACTCACTTGTAACTCAACAACCATTGGGTGGTAAAGCTCAATTTGGTGGACAACGTTTTGGTGAGATGGAGGTATGGGCACTTGAAGCATATGGTGCTGCTTATACTCTTCAGGAAATTCTTACAGTAAAGTCCGATGATGTTGTAGGGCGTGTGAAAACATACGAAGCAATTGTCAAAGGTGAAAACGTACCGGAACCAGGAGTTCCAGAATCATTCAAAGTTCTAATTAAAGAGCTTCAAAGTTTAGGTATGGATGTCAAGATCTTATCTAGTGATGATAAAGAAATCGAGATGAGAGATACCGATGATGATGACGCTCAATCAGCTGATAAATTAAACATCGATATAGAATCTACAAACGAAGTATAAGTAAGATAAAGTAGTGAAAGAGAAATCATCTGATTTCTCTTTCTCATCTACTTTTTAGTAAAGTTTGAATTATCGACTTATTTAATAGAGTATGGATTTAGTAGCAATCAAGTGATTGATATGCTGTTATATTACAGTTTGCGGATAAGGTCAGATTGATTAACTTGATACTGACTTTAAAATAAAGGGAGGTAGGCCCCTTGATAGATGTTAATAATTTTGAATATATGAAAATCGGATTATCTTCACCAGACAAGATAAGATCTTGGTCTTTTGGGGAAGTCAAGAAACCTGAAACAATTAACTATCGTACATTAAAGCCCGAGAAAGACGGATTGTTCTGTGAACGTATTTTTGGACCTACAAAAGATTGGGAATGTCATTGTGGTAAATATAAGCGTGTACGTTACAAAGGTGTTGTTTGTGATCGATGTGGTGTTGAAGTCACTCGCGCAAAAGTTCGCCGCGAGCGTATGGGGCATATTGAGTTAGCTGCTCCTGTATCCCACATTTGGTATTTTAAAGGAATTCCTAGTAGAATGGGTCTTGTTTTGGATATGTCTCCTCGTGCATTAGAAGAAATCATCTATTTCGCATCTTATGTTGTAACAGAGACTGGTGATACTCCACTAGAGAGAAAACAACTTTTGTCAGAAAAGGAATATCGTGCATATCGTGAAAAGTATGGCCAATCCTTTCAGGCGGCTATGGGTGCGGAAGCGATAAAGAAGCTTTTATCCGATATTGAACTTGAAAAAGAAGTTATTGGCTTAAAAGAAGAACTTAAGACAGCTCAAGGGCAGCGTCGAACAAGAGCAATTAAACGATTGGAAGTTCTTGAAGCATTTAGAAACTCAGGTAACCATCCTTCTTGGATGATTTTAGATGTATTGCCTGTTATCCCGCCAGAATTACGACCAATGGTCCAATTAGATGGTGGACGTTTTGCAACTTCAGACTTAAATGATTTATACCGACGTGTAATTAACCGTAACAATCGTCTTAAGCGTCTTTTAGACTTAGGTGCACCAAGTATTATTGTTCAAAATGAAAAGCGTATGTTACAAGAAGCGGTAGATGCTCTTATTGATAATGGTAGACGTGGAAGACCGGTTACCGGTCCAGGAAATAGACCGTTGAAGTCCCTGTCACATATGCTAAAAGGTAAGCAAGGTCGATTCCGTCAAAACTTGTTAGGTAAACGTGTTGATTACTCAGGAAGATCCGTTATTGTTGTTGGACCTAACTTGAAAATGTATCAATGTGGTCTTCCAAAAGAAATGGCTCTTGAATTGTTCAAGCCATTTGTAATGAAAGAAC
Organism: Bacillus sp. (in: firmicutes); assembly: GCA_041611945.1. Taxonomy (GTDB): domain Bacteria; phylum Bacillota; class Bacilli; order Bacillales; family SA4; genus Bacillus_BS. The sequence continues at coordinate 33,013 of JBFILZ010000005.1, read as the reverse complement.
TTGTTGAACGAGGGTTAGCTCATAACATTAAGAGTGCAAAGCGTAAAATAGAGCGAGTATCACCGGATGTTTGGGATGTACTAGAATCTGTTATTAGAGAACATCCTGTGTTATTAAACCGTGCACCGACACTTCATAGATTAGGTATTCAAGCATTTGAACCGACACTAGTAGAAGGTCGTGCAATACGTCTTCATCCATTAGTTTGTACAGCGTATAACGCTGACTTTGATGGTGACCAAATGGCAGTTCACGTACCGCTATCTGCAGAAGCGCAAGCGGAAGCACGTTTATTAATGCTTGCTGCTCAGAACATTCTTAATCCTAAGGATGGTAAACCGGTTGTTACTCCATCACAGGATATGGTGTTAGGAAACTATTACCTAACTCTTGAAAGAATTGGTGCAATTGGAGAAGGAATGATTTTTAAAGACACAAATGAGGCAATTATTGCATACCAAAATGGATATGTTCACCTTCATACCCGTGTTGCGGTTAATGCCGCCTCACTGAAAAATCAAACATTCACTGAAGACCAAAATAAGCAGTTGTTAATGACGACGGTAGGTAAGTTGATTTTTAACGAAATATTACCTGACTCATTCCCTTATATTAATGAACCGACTCAGTACAACTTAGAGAAGGAAACTCCCACTAAGTACTTTATTGAAAAAGGTACGGATGTAAGGAAAGAGATAGCTTCCCGTGAGCAAATTGCGCCTTTTAAGAAAAAGATACTTGGTAATATTATCGCGGAAGTATTTAAACGATTTAAGATTACAGATACATCTAAAATGCTAGATCGTATGAAGGACTTAGGTTTTAAACACTCTACCAAAGCAGGTATTACAGTTGGTGTGTCTGATATTATCGTTTTACCTGAAAAGAAGGTAATTATTAATGAAGCACAAGGACGAGTGGATACGGTATTAAAACAATTCAAACGTGGATTAATCACCGATGAAGAGCGATATGATCGTGTAATCTCAATCTGGAGTTCAGCTAAGGATGTAATCCAAGGTAAGTTAATGGAATCCCTTGATACTTTAAACCCAATCTTTATGATGAGTGACTCCGGTGCCCGTGGTAATGCATCTAACTTTACTCAGTTAGCAGGTATGCGTGGACTTATGGCTAACCCGGCAGGACGTATTATAGAGTTGCCAATCAAGTCGAGTTTCCGAGAAGGACTAACGGTATTGGAATACTTTATCTCAACCCATGGTGCTCGAAAAGGACTAGCAGATACTGCGCTTAAAACTGCGGACTCAGGTTACTTAACAAGACGTTTGGTTGACGTAGCTCAAGATGTAATTGTCCGTGAAGACGATTGTGGCACAGATAGAGGCTTATTGGTCTCAGCTCTTAAAGATGGTAATGAAATAATTGAAAATCTTGATGAGCGTTTAATAGGTCGATATGCACGAAAAGCAATCAAACACCCTGAGACGAATCAAGTTATTGTTGAAGAAAATGGTTTGATTACAGAAGATATCGCACGAATAATCACAGAATCAGGTATAGAAGAGTTAAGAATCCGTTCAGCATTTACTTGTAACACAAGACACGGAGTGTGTAAGAAATGTTACGGACGTAACCTTGCAACAGGTACAGAAGTTGAAGTTGGAGAAGCTGTAGGAATTATAGCTGCGCAATCCATCGGAGAACCTGGTACACAGTTAACGATGCGTACATTCCACACAGGTGGTGTTGCAGGAGATGATATTACGCAAGGTTTACCTCGTATTCAAGAGCTATTTGAAGCACGTAATCCTAAAGGACAGGCAACTATTTCAGAAATAGACGGTGTTGTTTCTGCAATTAGTGATTCAAGAGAAAAGCAAGAAGTAACGATTCAAGGTGAAGTAGAATCAAAATCTTATGTAGCTCCTTTTGGTGCTCGTCTAAAAGTAGTAGAAGGACAGAAGATAGCGCGTGGCCAAGAGTTAACAGAAGGTTCAATTGATCCGAAAGAACTCTTGAAAGTTAAAGATATCACTGCTGTACAAGAATACTTATTGAAAGAAGTTCAAAAAGTATATCGTATGCAGGGTGTTGAAATTGGAGATAAGCATGTTGAAGTAATGGTTCGACAAATGCTTAGAAAAATTAGAGTTATGGATGCTGGGGATACAAATGTATTACCAGGTGCATTACTAGATGTACACCAATTCACTTTAGCTAATACGCAAGTATTGTTAGAAGGTAAACAGCCAGCAACTGGAAGACCTGTATTGTTAGGAATAACAAAGGCCTCTCTAGAAACTGACTCATTCCTTTCTGCTGCTTCATTCCAAGAAACTACTCGTGTCTTAACTGATGCTGCAATTAAAGGTAAGCGCGACGAGTTACTCGGATTGAAAGAAAATGTAATTATTGGTAAACTTGTTCCTGCTGGAACAGGTATGGCTCGATATAGAAACGTTGTACCTGCACTCGGTCTTGAGCAGGACGATGAATTAGAGTCAACTGTAAGTGAAAATCAACTAGAGTTAGAAACTGAAAAAGCACTTCAATAATAAAATCATTTTTAAGTAAATAGTTGACTTATATTTATTAGAGTGATAATATATCGAGGGTGCTCCTATTAATACCTGTTGCTTTGGAGGATATATAAATTGTCTTATGAAAAAGTGTCACAGGCATACAATGTAATTGTGGGAACAAAGCAAACTATAAAAGCTCTAAAAAACGGCGAAGTAAAGGAAATTGTAGTTGCCGATGATGCTGATTCACGTATTATCTATAAGGTAGTACAGACAGCGAAGGATCTACAAGTTAATGTTACTCAAGTCGATTCAATGAAAAAGCTTGGAAAAGCTTGTGGAATTGATGTTGGAGCCGCTGTGGTAGCGATTATTATTTAAAACCTGTTTTTGTGGAACAGCTAAGAAAGGGTTCTACAAAAACTTTGTTTTTGCCCAGGAATGAACCACCTGGGTATGTGGACTTAATCGAGAAGGGAGGAAAACAACATGCCAACAATTAACCAACTAGTACGTAAAGGCCGCGAGAGCAAGGTTGAAAAATCTACTTCTCCAGCCCTAAATAAAGGTTATAATAGTTTCAAAAAGTCTCAAACGAATGTATCTTCACCGCAAAAACGTGGAGTGTGTACTCGTGTAGGAACTATGACACCTAAGAAGCCAAACTCGGCATTACGTAAGTATGCTCGTGTACGTTTAACTAACGGTATCGAGGTAACTGCGTACATTCCAGGAATTGGTCACAACCTACAAGAGCACAGTGTAGTACTTATTCGTGGAGGTCGTGTAAAGGACTTACCAGGAGTTAGATACCACATCGTACGTGGAGCTCTGGATACAGCTGGTGTAAACAATCGTATGCAAGGTCGTTCGAAGTATGGTACAAAGAGACCAAAAGCACCAAAAAAATAATAAAATATTAAAAAAAATGAATACTACTTAAGGAAGGGGGACATAACATGCCACGTAAAGGTCCTGTAGCAAAAAGAGACGTATTACCAGATCCGATATACAATTCAAAGTTAGTAACGCGTTTAATCAATCGTATGATGATTGATGGTAAAAGAGGTACTTCACAAGCAATTCTTTATAAGGCGTTCGATTTAGTTCAAGAGCGTTCAGGTAAAGAGGTAATGGAAGTGTTTGAACAAGCTTTGAAAAACGTAATGCCAGTACTTGAGGTTAAAGCACGTCGCGTTGGAGGAGCTAACTATCAAGTTCCGATCGAAGTTCGCCCAGAGCGTCGTACGACATTAGGTCTTCGTTACCTGGTTAATTATTCACGTAAACGTGGAGAAAAGACTATGGAAGAGCGTTTAGCTAACGAAATTCTAGATGCTTCGAATAACACTGGAGCTTCTGTTAAGAAACGTGAAGAAATGCATAAAATGGCTGAAGCTAATAAAGCATTCGCCCACTATCGTTGGTAGAATTCAATTCAAAAAGGAAGGTAAAGGTTTAATGATTATCATTAATTTCCTTTACCTCGGCTTTTTGAAGTAGTTCACACCCGGAATTAACAAACCCAAATAATTAATTGGAAGGAGAAAGACCCAATGGCAAGAGAGTTCTCCTTAGATAATACTCGTAATATCGGTATCATGGCACATATTGATGCTGGTAAAACTACGACAACTGAACGTGTTCTTTATTACACTGGTCGTATACATAAGATCGGTGAAACTCATGAAGGCGCGTCTCAAATGGACTGGATGGAACAAGAACAAGAGCGTGGTATCACGATTACTTCTGCAGCGACTACCGCTCAATGGAAGGGTCACCGCGTTAACATCATCGATACACCTGGACACGTGGACTTCACTGTTGAAGTTGAACGTTCACTCCGAGTATTAGATGGTGCTGTTGCAGTTCTTGATGCTCAATCAGGTGTTGAACCACAAACTGAAACAGTTTGGCGTCAAGCTACTACGTATGGAGTTCCACGTGTAGTATTCGTAAACAAAATGGACAAAATTGGAGCTGACTTTTTATACTCAGTTAGTACAATCCATGATCGTTTACAAGCTAACGCTGCACCAATTCAACTACCTATAGGTGCTGAAGATCAATTCGAAGGTATTATTGACCTTATTGAAATGACTGCTACATTCTATGGTAATGATTTAGGTACTGATATTCAGGAGGGTGAAATCCCAGAAGAATATAAAGAACAAGCACAAGAATACCGTGAAAAATTAGTAGAAGCAGTTGCTGAATTAGATGAAGATTTAATGGAAAGATACCTTAGTGGAGAAGAAATCTCTAACGTAGAGCTAAAAGAAGCTATTCGTAAAGGTGTTGTAAACGTTGAGTTTTTCCCTGTAATTTGTGGTTCTGCTTTTAAAAATAAAGGTGTTCAAAAAATGTTAGATGCGGTTATCGCTTACCTTCCATCTCCATTAGATGTACCGGCAATTAAAGGTACATTACCGGATTCAGAAGAAGAGGTTACACGTCCTTCTGACGATAGCCAGCCGTTTTCTGCTCTAGCATTCAAAGTAATGACTGATCCTTATGTTGGGAAATTGACATTCTTCCGTGTGTACTCAGGTACACTAAGTTCTGGATCGTATGTCCAAAACTCAACAAAAGGCAAACGTGAACGTGTCGGTCGTATTCTACAAATGCATGCAAACAGTCGTGAAGAAATCTCAATGGTTTACTCAGGTGATATTGCAGCAGCTGTTGGATTAAAAGACACTACTACTGGTGACACTTTATGTGATGAAAAAGCTCAAGTTATTCTAGAGTCTATGAATTTCCCTGAGCCTGTAATTCAATTGTCGGTTGAACCTAAGTCTAAAGCAGACCAAGATAAGATGACAACGGCTTTACAAAAACTTCAAGAAGAAGATCCTACATTCAGAGCACACACTGACCAAGAAACAGGTCAAACGATTATCGCTGGTATGGGTGAACTTCATCTTGATATCATCGTTGATCGTATGAGACGTGAATTCAAGGTTGAAGCTAATGTTGGTGCTCCACAGGTTGCTTACCGTGAAACATTCCGTGGTTCTGCATCTGTAGAAGGAAAGTTTGCACGACAATCTGGTGGACGTGGTCAGTACGGACACGTTTGGATTGAATTCTCTCCTAATGAAGAAGGTAAAGGATTTGAATTTGTAAACGGTGTTGTTGGTGGTACGGTCCCTCGTGAATATGTTCCTGCTGTTCAAGCTGGTCTTGAAGATGCATTGAAAAATGGTGTTCTTGCTGGATATCCACTAGTGGATATTAAGGCAAAACTATTTGATGGTTCATATCATGATGTTGACTCATCTGAAATGGCATTTAAAATTGCAGCATCTATGGCACTTAAATCAGCGGCTTCAAAATGTAGTCCTGTTGTTTTAGAGCCTGTTATGAGAGTAGAAGTAGTAATCCCAGAAGAATATATGGGAGATATTATGGGTGGTATTACAGCCCGTCGTGGCCGCGTTGAAGGAATGGAAGCTCGCGGAAATGCACAAGTTGTGCGTTCTATGGTTCCACTTTCTGAAATGTTTGGATACGCAACTGCACTTCGTTCTAACACTCAGGGTCGTGGAGTGTTTACAATGCACTTTGATCACTATGAAGATGTACCGAAGAGTATACAAGAAGAAATTATTAAAAAAAATAAAGGTGAATAATTGATTTTCACCAAGTTCTTAAGTATAACTACTATGTAAGACTTGAAAGTGGAGTGGCTACATTTTCTCCCTTTCAAAAATTACATACTTACTATAATAAGCTTAAATTATAAGGAGGATTTTCTAATGGGTAAAGAGAAATTCGACAGATCCAAAACACACGCGAACATTGGTACAATCGGACACGTTGACCATGGTAAAACAACACTAACAGCTGCTATTACGGTAACTCTTCATAAGAAATACGGAAGAGGAACAGCAATGGCTTATGATCAAATTGATGCAGCTCCAGAAGAAAAAGAGCGCGGTATCACAATCTCTACAGCACACGTTGAATATGAGACTGAAAGCCGTCACTATGCACACGTTGATTGTCCGGGACATGCTGACTATGTTAAGAACATGATTACTGGTGCAGCACAAATGGACGGAGGAATCTTAGTAGTTTCTGCTACTGATGGTCCAATGCCACAAACTCGTGAACACATTCTTCTATCTCGTCAAGTTGGTGTACCTCATCTTGTTGTTTTCATGAACAAGTGTGATATGGTAGATGACGAAGAATTACTAGAATTAGTTGAAATGGAAATTCGTGACCTTCTTTCTGAATACGATTTCCCTGGCGATGACATTCCAGTAATCCGTGGATCTGCTCTTAAAGCTCTTGAAGGTGAAGAAGCTTGGCAAGAAAAGATTTATGAATTAATGGATGCGGTTGATAACTATATCCCAACTCCTGAACGTGCAACTGACAAGCCTTTCATGATGCCAGTTGAGGATGTATTCTCTATCACAGGTCGTGGTACAGTTGCTACTGGTCGTGTAGAGCGTGGACAAGTTAAAGTTGGTGAAGTAGTTCAAATCGTTGGATTAACTGAAGAGCCTAAATCTACTACAGTTACTGGAGTAGAAATGTTCCGTAAGCTTCTTGATTATGCTGAAGCTGGAGATAACATCGGAGCACTTTTAAGAGGTGTTGCTCGTGAAGATATCGAACGTGGACAAGTTCTTGCTAAGCCAGGTTCAGTAAAGCCACACACAAAGTTCAAAGCGGAAGTTTATGTTCTTTCTAAAGAAGAAGGCGGACGTCACACTCCATTCTTCACAAACTACCGTCCACAGTTCTTCTTCCGTACTTCGGATGTAACTGGAGTTTGTCACTTACCAGAAGGCGTAGAAATGGTTATGCCTGGTGACAACATCGAAATGACGATTGAGTTAATCGCTCCAATCGCAATCGAAGAAGGTACTAAGTTCTCTATCCGTGAGGGTGGACGTACTGTTGGTGCTGGAGTAGTTGCTACGATTACTGAATAATTATTACTACAACCAGATGCATGTAAGTGTATCTGGTTTTTTTTATTCAATATACCTAAAACAGTAGACAATTTTAATAGATGCTTCTGTACTTAGGGAAGTTACTATTATTAATAAATAGTTGAATAAGTTAGACAATCAGAAACTAGTACCTATTAAATTAGTATAATTTAGCATTGTAAATCACTTGCACCGTTATCAAATAACGTTTATACTAGCAAAAGTGCTTAAGAAAAAAATATTTTTATTTTTGTTGCATTGAATTGTTTTTTTTTGTATAATTAACAATGTTGGTCTTTGACTGCGATGATGTGGAAGGTTGCTGATACACACGGCCGCTTTGCCATGGCGAGTGTATGGAAATTTCCATTGAGAACTGTCTATTCCAAATAGGCGAAAAGGAGGGAAAATAATGGCAAAAGAAAAGATTCGTATCCGTTTAAAGGCGTATGATCACAGAATTTTAGACCAATCAGCAGAGAAGATCGTAGAAACAGCTAAGCGTTCAGGTGCTTCGGTTTCAGGACCTATCCCGTTACCAACTGATAAGTCAGTCTACACAATTCTACGTGCGGTTCATAAGTATAAAGATGCTCGTGAACAGTTCGAAATGCGTACTCATAAACGCCTTATCGACATAATTAATCCAACACCACAAACAGTTGATTCTCTTATGAGATTAGACTTACCATCTGGTGTAGATATCGAAATCAAACTTTAATAATAGTAAAAGAAAATTATAGGAGGTGTGACTAATGACCAAAGGAATCTTAGGTAGAAAAATCGGTATGACGCAGGTATTTACTGAAAATGGTAATCTTATCCCTGTTACTGTTGTTGAAGCAGCTCCGAATGTAGTACTACAGAAGAAGACTGTTGAAACAGACGGATATGAGGCTACTCAATTAGGTTTTGATAACTTAAAAGAGAACCGTGCTAACAAACCGGAAAAAGGCCATGCAGGTAAAGCTAACACTGCTCCTAAGCGCTACATCCGAGAATTACGTGGAACTTCTGAATTAGAAGTTGGTCAGGAAGTCAAGGTTAATGTTTTCGCAGAAGGCGAAACTGTTGATGTTACAGGAATTTCAAGAGGTAAAGGTTTCCAGGGGGTAATTAAACGTCACGGACAATCACGTGGACCAATGTCTCACGGATCTCGTTATCACCGTCGTCCAGGTTCAATGGGACCTGTTGCTCCAAACCGCGTGTTTAAAGGTAAGAAATTAGCTGGACAAATGGGTGGAGAAAGAGTAACTGTTCAAAACTTAGAAATCATTAAAGTTGATTTGGAACGCAACATTATTTTAATTAAAGGTAATGTACCTGGCGCTAAAAAATCTCTTGTTATGATAAAGAGTTCAGTAAAAGCGAAATAATTTTTTGAGGAAGGAGGAGTACAAATGCCGAAAGTTGCTTTGTATAACCAAACTGGGTCAACTGTTGGAGAAATTGAATTAAACGACACTGTATTCGGAATTAAACCAAATGAAAGTGTATTGTTTGATGCAGTTATCATGCAAAGAGCATCCTTACGTCAAGGATCTCACAAAGTAAAAAATCGTTCAGAAGTACGTGGTGGTGGTCGTAAACCATGGCGTCAAAAAGGAACTGGTCGTGCTCGTCAAGGATCTATTCGTTCGCCACAATGGCGTGGCGGTGGAGTCGTTTTCGGACCAACTCCAAGAAGCTATAGCTTCAAATTACCAAAAAAAGTACGTCGTCTAGCTATTAAATCAGCCTTATCAACAAAGGTACTTGAAGAGAACATTATGGTTCTTGAAAACTTAACACTTGCTGCTCCAAGAACAAAGGAAATGGCGTCAGTGCTTAAGGGACTTAACGTTGAGAAGAAAGCTCTAATTGTTACAGGAGATATTAATGAAGCTGTTGCTTTATCAGCACGTAATATTCCTGGAATAACAGTGGTTACTGCTGATGGAATTAATGTTCTTGATGTCTTAAACCACGAAAAGCTTTTAATGACTAAAGCTGCGGTGGAAAAAGTAGAGGAGGTGCTTGCATAATGAGAGATCCTCGTGATATTATAAAGCGCCCTGTAATTACAGAACGTTCTGCTGACTTAATGGCTGAAAAGAAGTACACATTTGAAGTGGACTTAAGAGCTAATAAGACAGAAGTTAAAGATGCTATTGAAGAAATCTTTAATGTTAAGGTTGAGAAAGTAAATGTGCAAAACTATAAAGGTAAATTCAAGCGCATGGGTCGTCACAGTGGTTACACACCACGTCGTAGAAAAGCGATCGTTAAGCTTACAGCTGAAAGTAAAGAACTAGAATTTTTTGAAGTTTAATTCTTATAGATAAGGAGGGAAACAAAGATGGCGATTAAAAAGTACAAACCAACCTCTAATGGTCGTCGTGGAATGACAGCATCAGATTTCGCTGAAATTACTACGGATAAGCCAGAAAAATCACTTCTAGCGCCTTTAAGTAAGAACGCTGGTCGTAATAACCAAGGTAAAATTACTGTACGTCACCATGGTGGCGGACATAAGCGTCAATACCGTATTATTGACTTTAAACGCGATAAAGATGGTATACCAGGACGCGTTGCTACAATCGAGTATGATCCTAACAGATCTGCAAACATCGCACTAATTCATTATGCTGATGGAGAAAAGCGTTATATCCTAGCTCCTAAGGGTCTTGTAGTTGGTTTGCAAGTAACTTCTGGAACTGAGTCAGACATCAAAGTAGGAAATGCTTTACCACTTGCTAACATACCAGTAGGTACAGTTGTTCATAACATCGAACTTAAACCTGGTAAAGGTGGACAGTTAGTTCGTTCTGCTGGAACTTCTGTACAAGTGTTAGGTAAAGAAGGTAAGTATGTTCTTGTTCGTTTAAATTCAGGAGAAGTTCGTATGATTCTAGCGACTTGCCGCGCTTCAATTGGCCAAGTTGGTAATGAACAACATGAACTAATCAAAATTGGTAAAGCAGGTCGTTCACGTTGGTTAGGCAAACGTCCAACTGTCCGTGGATCTGTAATGAACCCTAATGACCATCCACACGGTGGTGGTGAAGGTCGTTCTCCAATTGGACGTAAATCTCCAGTAACACCTTGGGGTAAACCGACTCTTGGATATAAAACTCGTAAGAAGAAAAACAAATCCGATAAGTTTATCGTTCGTCGTAGTAAAAAATAACGGAATTGTGCTACGGTTCACGAGAGCCGTAGGTCGATTTCGAGAGGAGGTTCAAATATGGGTCGTAGCTTAAAAAAGGGACCTTTTGTGGATGACCACTTGATGACTAAAGTTGAGAAGATGACAGAGGCTGGACAGAAACAGGTTATTAAAACTTGGTCACGTCGTTCTACTATATTCCCTCAATTCATCGGGCACACAATTGCTGTATATGATGGCCGTAAACATGTACCTGTTTTCGTAACAGAAGACATGGTTGGACATAAACTAGGTGAATTTGCACCTACACGTACGTACAAAGGTCACGATAGTGACGATAAGAAAACAAGACGTTAATGAGAGGAGGCATCTCGATGCAAGCCAAAGCAATAGCAAGAACAATTCGTATTGCTCCTCGTAAAGTTCGCTTAGTAGTCGATTTAATTCGAGGAAAGCAAGTAGGCGAAGCAATTGCCATACTGCGCCATACACAAAAATCTGCATCACCAGTAGTAGAGAAGTTATTAAACTCTGCAATTGCTAATGCTGAGCACAACTATGAAATGGAACCAAACAATCTTGTAATTACACAAGCATTTGTAGACGAAGGACCAACCCTAAAACGTTTCCGTCCACGTGCTATGGGTCGTGCAAGTGCAATTAACAAACGTACGAGTCACATTACAATCGTACTATCAGAAAAAAAGGAGGGATAAGCTGTGGGTCAAAAGATCAATCCGGTCGGTCTGCGTGTTGGTATTATTCGTGACTGGGAATCCAAGTGGTTCGCTGGTAAAGATTATGCAGATCTATTACATGAAGACATTAAAATCCGTGAGTATGTATTCAAGCGTTTAGCTGATGCATCGTTATCAAAGATTGAAATCGAACGTGCGGCAAACCGTGTAAACATTACAGTTCACACAGCGAAGCCGGGTATGGTAATTGGAAAAGGTGGATCTGAAGTTGAATCACTTCGTAAAGCACTGAACCAATTAACAAACAAAAGGGTTCACATTAATATTATGGAAATCAAGAGAGCTGATATTGAAGCTAAGTTAGTTGCTGAGAACATTGCTCGTCAACTTGAAAACCGTGTTTCATTCCGTCGTGCTCAAAAGCAAGTTATTCAACGTGCAATGAGAGCCGGAGCTAAAGGTATCAAAACAATGGTATCTGGACGTCTTGGTGGTGCTGATATCGCTCGTTCTGAGTCATACAGTGAAGGAACTGTTCCACTTCATACACTTCGCGCTGATATTGATTATTCAACAGCTGAAGCTGACACAACATATGGTAAGCTTGGCGTGAAAGTATGGATTTACCGTGGTGAAGTTCTTCCTACCAAAAAGAAAGATGCGGAAGGAGGAAAATAATTATGTTGTTACCTAAACGTGTAAAATACCGTAGAGAACACCGTGGAAAAATGCGCGGACGTGCAAAAGGTGGTACGGAAGTACATTTTGGTGAGTTTGGTTTACAAGCCGTAGAAGCGTCTTGGATCACTAACCGCCAAATCGAAGCAGCGCGTATCGCGATGACTCGTCATATGAAACGTGGTGGTAAGGTTTGGATTAAGATTTTCCCATCTAAGCCGTATACAGCTAAGCCACTAGAAGTACGTATGGGATCTGGTAAAGGAGCTCCTGAAGGTTGGGTAGCTGTTGTTAAGCCAGGTAAGATAATGTTTGAAATTGCTGGTGTATCTGAAGAGGTCGCTCGCGAAGCATTACGTCTTGCAGCACATAAGCTTCCTATTAAAACTAAGTTTGTAAAACGTGAAGAAATTGGTGGTGAATCTAATGAAGGCTAATGAAATCCGTGATCTAACCACTGCCGAAATAGAACAAAAAGTAAAATCACTTAAAGAAGAACTTTTTAATCTTCGTTTCCAATTAGCTACTGGTCAATTAGAAAACACAGCTCGTATTCGCGAAGTACGTAAGGCTATCGCTCGTATGAAAACTGTTGTTACTGAGAGAGAGCTAAGCGTTAAATAATCAACCAAAAGAGGAGGTTTGCTTAAATGACTGAGCGCAACCAACGTAAGGTTTACACTGGACGTGTTGTTTCTGACAAAATGGACAAAACAATAACTGTACTAGTTGAAACTTATAAAAAACATTCTCTATACGGTAAACGTGTTAAATACTCAAAAAAGTTTAAGGCTCATGATGAGATGAACGAGGCAAGAGAGGGCGATATCGTGCGTATTATGGAGACGCGTCCACTATCTGCTACAAAACGTTTCCGTTTAGAAGAAATCGTAGAAAAAGCCGTAATTATTTAATTAATGTTCGGATCACGTTTAGTCCGAAGGGAGGTTTCATAGTATGATTCAACAAGAATCTAGGTTGAAAGTTGCTGATAACTCTGGTGCACGTGAAGTATTAACAATTAAAGTCCTTGGTGGCTCTGGCAGAAAGACTGCTAACATCGGTGACGTAATTGTTGTTACAGTAAAACAAGCAACACCAGGTGGCGTTGTTAAAAAAGGTGACGTAGTTAAAGCGGTTGTTGTTAGAACAAAGCGCGGTATGCGTCGTAAAGATGGTTCATATATTCGTTTTGACGAGAATGCTTGCGTAATCATCCGTGATGACAAGGGCCCTCGTGGAACTCGTATCTTCGGACCAGTTGCCCGTGAACTACGCGATAGCAACTTTATGAAGATCGTTTCATTAGCACCAGAAGTATTATAATTAATAGTAAATTAACGAAAAATAAGAATGCCTTGTAAGAGGAGGTGCACAATCGATGCATGTAAAAAAAGGCGATAAAGTACAGGTTATTTCTGGTAAAGATAAAGGTAAGCAAGGTGTGATTCTAGAATCTTTTCCAAAGAAGGACCGTGTCCTTGTTGAAGGTATTAATATAGTAAAGAAGCATTCTAAACCATCACAAGTAAATCCTCAAGGTGGGATCATTAACCAAGAGGCAGCAATTCATGTATCTAATGTAATGCCATTAGATCCTAAGTCTGGTGAACCTACAAGAATTGGTTATACAGTTGTAGATGGTAAAAAGGTGCGAGTTGCTAAAAAATCAGGTGAATCTCTAGATAAATAACGTTGAAAGGAGGTCAATGGAATGAACCGCCTAAAAGAAAAGTTTCAAAAAGAAATTACTCCTGCTCTTATGAGCAAGTTTAACTATAAATCAGTAATGCAAGTACCAAAGCTTGAAAAGATTGTAATCAACATGGGTGTTGGTGATGCAGTTGCAAATGCAAAAGCATTAGACAATGCAGTTGAAGAATTGACAACAATTACTGGTCAACGACCTGTTGTTACAAAAGCAAAAAAATCTATCGCTGGTTTCCGTCTTCGTGAAGGTATGCCAATCGGTACAAAAGTAACACTTCGTGGAAATCAAATGTATGAATTTCTAGATAAATTAGTATCAGTGTCGCTTCCACGTGTGCGTGACTTCCGTGGTGTATCAATTAAATCATTTGATGGCCGTGGTAACTACACACTTGGAGTAAAGGAACAAATTATCTTCCCTGAAATTGATTACGATAAAGTATCAAAAGTAAGAGGTATGGATATTGTTATCGTTACTACTGCAAACACTGATGAGGAATCACGTGAATTGTTAACTCAATTCGGTATGCCGTTTCAAAAGAAATAAAATGCCATCTAATGAAGAGGAGGCGAAACTGTGGCTAAAAAATCTATGATTGCAAAGCAAAAGCGCAAGCAGAAATTCCCAGTACAAGAGTACACACGTTGCGAACGTTGCGGACGTCCACACTCAGTACTACGTAAATTTAAGCTTTGCCGTATTTGTTTCCGTGAGCTCGCTCACCAAGGGCAAATTCCAGGTGTTAAGAAAGCTAGTTGGTAATACCCAAGTATGGGAAGGAGGTAATATTCAATGGTCATGACAGATCCAATTGCAGATATGCTTACACGCATTCGTAATGCGAACATGGTTCGTCACGAAAAACTAGAAATCCCAGCATCAAAATTGAAGAGAGAAATCGCTGAAATTTTAAAGCGTGAAGGTTTCGTTCGTGATGTTGAGTTCGTTGAAGATACTAAACAAGGAATCTTACGAGTTTTTCTAAAATATGGTGCAAATAACGAACGTGTTATTACAGGATTAAAGAAAATAAGTAAACCAGGTTTACGTGTATACGCAAAGGCTGATGAGGTACCTAGAGTACTAAATGGTTTAGGTATAGCGATCGTATCAACTTCTAACGGAGTTATAACTGATAAAGAAGCTCGCCAAAAGCAAGTTGGCGGAGAAGTAATCGCATACGTTTGGTAATCACTTGTTAGGAAAAGAGAGGTGAAAACAGAATGTCTCGTATAGGTAAAAAACCAATAGAGGTTCCAGCTGGTGTTACTGTTACAAACAACAATAATACAGTAACTATTAAAGGGGAAAAGGGTGAACTCACTCGTACTTTCCACCCAGATATGGAAATTAAATTAGAAGATAGTATGTTAATAGTAGTTCGTCCTACTGATAACAAAGAACATAAAGCTTTACATGGTACTACAGCTAGCCTGTTAGGAAACATGGTTGAAGGTGTAACAAAAGGTTATGAGAGAGGCCTAGAATTAATCGGGGTTGGTTACCGTGCTCAAAAGCAAGGAAACAAACTAGTATTAAGTGTTGGTTACTCACATCCAGTTGAAATAACACCTGAACAAGGTATTGAAATCGAAGTTCCAGCAAATACAAAAATCCTTATTAAAGGTATAGATAAAGAGCGCGTTGGTGCTCTAGCAGCTAATATCCGTGATGTTCGTCCACCAGAGCCTTATAAAGGTAAAGGTATACGTTATGAAGGCGAAAAAGTTCGTCGTAAAGAAGGTAAAACTGCGAAGTAATTACCATTAGGTAAGAGAAAGGAGTGACCTAAATGATTACGAAACCAGCTAAAAACGCTGTACGTAAAAAGAGACATGCACGTGTTCGCTCAAAGCTTACAGGTACTGCTCTACGTCCACGTCTAAATGTGTTCCGTTCTAATCAACATATTTATGCACAAGTAATTGATGATACTAACTCAGTAACTCTTGTAAGTGCATCTACTTTAGATAAAGATCTTACTACTACTTCAACTGGTAACACTGAAGCAGCTAAGCTTGTAGGCGAGCTTGTTGCAAAGCGTGCAATTGAAAAAGGTATTAAGTCAGTAATATTTGACCGCGGTGGTTACTTATACCATGGACGTGTTAAAGCACTAGCGGATGCTGCTCGTGAAGCAGGTCTTGAATTTTAATAAAAAGGAGGGACATACATGCGTCATATTGATCCAAATAAATTGGAACTTGAAGAACGTGTAGTTGCCATTAACCGTGTCGCAAAAGTTGTTAAAGGTGGACGTCGTTTCCGCTTTGCTGCACTAGTGGTAGTTGGAGATAAAAATGGTAGCGTTGGATTTGGTACTGGTAAAGCACAAGAAGTACCAGAAGCTATCCGTAAAGCAATTGAAGATGCAAAGAAAAATCTTATAACTGTGCCTATGGTTGGTACAACAATTCCACACCAAATAAATGGACATTTCGGAGCTGGTAACATTTTCATGAAACCTGCATCTGAAGGTACTGGAGTTATTGCTGGTGGACCGGTCCGTGCTGTATTTGAATTAGCTGGAATAGGTGATATCCTTTCTAAGTCATATGGTTCGAATACACCAATCAATATGGTTCGTGCTACTCTAAGTGGTTTAAAAACTCTTAAGCGTGCTGAAGATGTTGCTAAGCTACGTGGTAAAACAGTAGAAGAACTGTTAAGATAAGGAGGGAATTATCATGACAAACAAATTAGAAGTTACCCTCACTCGTAGTGTAATTGGTCGTCCAGAGGATCAACGTGTAACTGTTAGAACATTAGGATTAAAAAAGATGCATCAAACAGTTATTCACAATGATAATGCTGCGATTCGCGGAATGATTAACAAAGTTTCTCACCTTGTTACGGTAAAAGAACAATAATCATTTAAACTGTTATAATAAGGAGGTGCCCAAATGAAACTTCATGAATTAAAACCTACTGAAGGTTCTCGTAAAGAACGTAATCGTTTAGGACGTGGAATCGGTTCAGGTAACGGTAAGACATCAGGTAAAGGTCATAAAGGACAGAATGCTAGATCCGGTGGTGGTGTTCGCCCTGGTTTTGAAGGTGGTCAAACACCTTTATTCCAACGTTTACCAAAGCGTGGATTTACTAACATTAACCGTAAAGAATTTACAATTGTTAACGTAGATACACTTAATCGTTTTGAAGAAGGAACTGAAGTAACACCAGAACTTCTACTTGAAACTGGTGTGATCAGCAAGTACACTGCTGGTGTAAAAATCCTTGGAAAAGGTAAGCTAGAAAAGAAACTTACTGTCAAGGCTCATAAATTCTCTTCTTCTGCAAAGGAAGCGATTGAGGCGGCTGGCGGTAGTATAGAGGTGGTATAATGTTTCAGACAATCTCCAATCTTATGCGCGTGAGTGATATTAGAAATAAGATTATATTCACACTTTTAATGCTTGTCATATTCCGTATAGGGACTTTTATTCCTGTACCGGGAGTTGACGCTGATGTTTTAAAGGTCCAAGATGAACTTAATGTGTTTGGTATCCTTAATACATTTGGTGGAGGAGCTCTACAGAACTTCTCAATCTTTGCCATGGGTATCATGCCGTACATCACAGCATCCATCATTGTTCAACTTCTTCAGATGGATGTTGTTCCTAAGTTTACAGAATGGTCAAAGCAGGGAGAGGTTGGGCGCCGTAAGCTGGCTCAGTTTACTCGCTATGGAACAATTGGACTAGGATTCATCCAAGCAATTGGAATGTCGATCGGTTTTAATAATTTAGCTGGTGGACAATTAATCCAAAATCCCAATATACTCACTTACTTATTTATCGCAACCGTGTTAACTGCAGGAACTGCTTTCCTAATGTGGCTGGGTGAACAAATCACTGCCAAGGGAGTAGGGAACGGTATTTCGATCCTGATTTTTGCGGGTATCGCATCTGCCATTCCTACAACAGTTAACCAGATTTATGTACAGCAAATCGAAGGTGCAGGGGAACAATTATTCTTAAGTATTGTGACTATTGTACTTTTATTGATTGCTGTTCTAGCTATTGTAGTGGGTGTGATTTTTATTCAACAAGCACTACGTAAGATACCAATTCAATACGCTAAGAAGCTTGTTGGTACAAATCCTGTGGGTGGTCAGTCTACCCATATACCATTAAAAGTAAATACTGCAGGGGTTATACCAGTAATCTTTGCGATATCATTTATTATTACTCCACCAACGATAGCATCGTTCTTCGGAACAAATGATGTGACAACATGGATTCGAGATACATTTGACTATACACAACCAATTGGTATGTTAGTTTATGTTGCTCTTATCATTGCTTTCTCTTATTTTTACACATTTGTCCAAGTTAACCCTGAGCAAATGTCTGAAAATTTAAAGAAGCAAGGTGGATATATTCCAGGGATTCGTCCAGGAAGAAGTACACAAGAGTATATTACAAAGATTCTATATCGACTTACTTTAGTGGGATCATTATTCTTGGCACTAATTTCAGTATTACCTGTATTCTTTATTAATTTTGCAAATTTACCGCAATCCGCACAAATCGGTGGTACAAGTTTACTTATTGTTGTTGGTGTTGCACTAGAAACAATGAAGCAGCTTGAAAGCCAACTTGTGAAAAGACATTACAAAGGTTTTATGAAGCAATAGGGATTGGGAAGACTATCTTCCCACTGCCTCATTTAGACTGAGGGGGTAGGTTACTATGAATTTAATACTAATGGGCTTGCCTGGGGCTGGAAAAGGTACTCAAGCTGAACAAATAGTAGAACAATATCATATCCCTCACATTTCAACTGGTGATATGTTTAGAACTGCTATCAAAGAAGGCACTGAGTTAGGTTTAAGAGCTAAGTCCTTTATGGATCAGGGACAGCTAGTACCAGATGAAGTCACTATAGGTATTGTTCGTGAACGCTTAGGTAAAGATGATTGTAACAAAGGTTTTCTATTAGATGGTTTTCCGCGTACTGTTGCTCAAGCTGAAGCACTAGAGGTTATCGTAAATCAACTAGAACGTACACTAGATTATGTTTTGCACATCCATGTAGATCAAAGTCTACTTATGGAACGACTTACAGGTCGAAGGATTTGTAAGAGTTGTGGTTCAACGTATCATCTTGTTTTCAATCCACCATCACGAAGTGGTATCTGTGATAAGTGTGAGGGAGAGTTGTATCAACGTGAAGATGATAATGCCGAAACAGTCGGTAATCGTCTAGACGTTAACATAAAACAAATGAAACCTTTGCTCGATTTTTATCAGCAAAAAGGTTATCTACAAACAATCAACGGTGAACGAGAAATTGACCATGTATTTAAAGATATCAATGAACTATTGAAGAGTTTAGACAAATGATAATTTGTAAAACAACTCGAGAAATAGAAATTATGCGAGAAGCCGGCCGTATTGTAGCACTAACTCACCAAGAGTTAAAAAAACATATACATCCGGGGATTACGACTATTGAGCTAGACGCCATTGCGGAAAGCTTTATTCGTAAACATGATGCCGTTCCATCCTTTAAGGGATATAATGGGTTTCGCGGAAGTATATGTGCATCTGTGAATGAGCAACTCGTTCATGGAATTCCTGGAGAGCGTGAATTACGAGAAGGCGACATTATTAGCATAGATATCGGTGCTAAATACAATGGGTACCATGGTGATTCTGCTTGGACATATGGCGTTGGAAAAATATCTGAGGAAAACCAAAAATTACTAGACGTAACTGAGGAATCTCTTTATTTAGGACTAAAGGAAGCAAAAGCAGGGGAGCGGTTAACAAACATTTCTCATGCAATTCAAGCCTATGTTGAAGCTAACAACTTGTCTGTTGTTCGTGAATACGTAGGACATGGTATTGGGATGGATCTTCATGAAGATCCACAAATTCCACACTATGGACCTCCAAATAAAGGACCACGGTTGAAGCCAGGTATGGTTCTAGCAATAGAGCCTATGGTGAACGCGGGTAGTAGATATGTTAAAACGTTACAGGATGACTGGACTGTAGTAACTGTGGATGGGAAAATGTGTGCACACTTTGAACACACCATTGCTATTACCGAGGAAGGTTATGAAATTTTAACAAAAGCCTAAGTGAAGGTGATTTGGATGAATGATTTTAATTCAAATCCACGAGTAGGTCAATTTGTCTCTATTACTAAAGGTAAAGATACAGGGCAATATGCCATAATTATAAGAATTCTGGATAAACGGTTTGTGTTGCTCGCTGACGGTGTTCAGCGGAAATACGATAACCCAAAAAAGAAGAATATCAACCATGTTGCACTATTTGATAACGTTTCTCCGGAAGTTCAGAACAGTATAAGTGAATCAGGTCGTGTTACAAACGGAAAATTGCGTTTTGCTATAACGAAGTTTGTTAATGGGCAGGTTGCTGATTTGAAGAAGGGAGAGCTTGTTGATGGCGAAAGACGATGTAATTGAAGTGGAAGGTACCATCATAGATACATTGCCGAATGCAATGTTTAAAGTAGAGTTGGAAAACGGTCATGTTGTTCTAGCTCACGTTTCAGGTAAAATTCGTATGCACTTTATCCGTATTCTACCAGGTGATAAAGTGACTGTTGAATTATCACCATACGATTTGAATCGCGGTCGTATTACGTATCGCTTTAAATAAAACAACCAGCACTCCGTAAATTTAAGGAGGTTTAAAAGATGAAAGTGAGACCATCCGTAAAGCCGATCTGCGAAAAATGTAAAGTTATTCGTCGAAAAGGCAAAGTTATGGTTATTTGTGAAAACCCTAAACATAAGCAAAGACAAGGTTAATTTGAAGGAGGTGCACTAATGGCACGTATTGCAGGTGTAGATGTTCCACGTGATAAGCGTGTTGTAATTTCTTTAACTTACGTTTTTGGAATTGGCAACACAACAGCTAAGCAAGTTCTTGCAGAAGCTGGTGTTTCAGAAGAAACTCGCGTTCGTGATTTAACAGAAGATGAACTAGGGAAAATCCGTGAAGCAATCGACCGTTTAAAAGTAGAAGGAGACCTTCGTCGTGAAATCTCTTTAAACATTAAGCGTCTGATTGAAATTGGTTCGTTCCGTGGTCTACGTCATCGTCGTAGTTTACCAGTTCGTGGTCAAAATACTAAGAACAACGCTCGTACTCGTAAAGGTCCACGTCGTACGGTAGCGAACAAGAAAAAATAGTAAAGGAGGTAAGTAATAGATGGCTCGTAAAACTCAAACTCGTAAGCGTCGTGTTAAAAAGAATGTTGAAACTGGTATTGCGCATATCCGTTCTACATTCAACAACACAATCGTGACAATTACAGATTCTCATGGTAATGCTCTTTCATGGTCAAGTGCTGGATCTTTAGGCTTCAGAGGTTCTCGTAAGTCAACTCCATTTGCTTCTCAAATGGCTGCTGAAGCAGCTGCTAAGGTAGCAATGGAACATGGTTTAAAGACTTTAGAAGTTACAGTAAAAGGACCAGGAGCTGGACGTGAAGCAGCTATTCGTGCTCTTCAAGCAGCAGGTCTTGAAGTGACTGCTATTAAGGACGTTACTCCTGTACCTCATAATGGTTGCCGCCCACCAAAGCGTCGTCGCGTATAATTTTTCTGTATAGATTTTGAAACCCTGTCTATAATGGATATGATACAAATTTTTTGTAGATATTTTCACATACAAAACACTGATCAAGTTGTTGTGCACAAAACGGGAACTGCCTAATGGGGAATTTCGGTTAGACACAATGTCTAGCCGAGGTTTCGACGTTTTGAAGGAGGGTTTATAATGATCGAAATTGAAAAACCAAAAATCGAAACGGTTGAAATCAGCGACGAGGCCAAATACGGTAAATTTGTCGTGGAACCACTTGAGCGTGGATATGGTACTACTCTAGGGAACTCCTTGCGTCGTATCCTCTTATCCTCACTACCTGGTGCTGCGGTAACTGCTATTCAAATGGATGGCGTACTGCATGAGTTCTCAACTATCGAAGGTGTTGTAGAGGATGTTACAACCATCATCTTAAACCTGAAGAAGCTGGCTCTCAAAATTTACTCAGATGATGAAAAGACTCTTGAGATTGATGTACAGGGTGAAAGAATTGTCACTGCGGGTGATATTACTTATGATAGTGATGTAGAAATTTTAAACCCTGACCTTCATATCGCTACACTCTCTAAAAACGCTACATTACGTATGCGTTTGACGGCGAGACGTGGAAGAGGCTATACTCCTGCTGATCTAAATAAGAGAGAAGATCAACCAATTGGTGTAATCCCAATTGATTCGATTTATACACCTGTATCACGTGTAACATACCAAGTGGAAAATACACGTGTTGGACAATTATCTAACTTTGATAAGTTAACTATTGATGTTTGGACGGATGGAAGTATTGGTCCGAAAGAAGCAGTAGCACTTGGTGCGAAAATCTTAAATGAACATTTGAATATTTTTGTTGGTCTTACTGATGAAGCACAAAATGCTGAAATCATGGTAGAGAAAGAAGAAGACCAAAAAGAAAAAGTACTTGAAATGACAATTGAAGAATTAGACTTATCAGTTCGTTCTTACAATTGCTTGAAACGTGCTGGAATCAATACTGTTCAAGAATTAGCACATAAAACTGAAGAAGATATGATGAAAGTTCGTAATCTGGGACGCAAGTCTTTAGAAGAAGTAAAACATAAATTAGAAGAGCTAGGATTAGGCCTTCGTAAAGATGACTGACTAGCAACACTCTAAACTGTTACAGATTTATTTCAACAAAAGGAGGGAACTTCCGATGGGATATCAGAAATTAGGACGTACAAGCGCTCAACGTAAAGCATTACTTCGTGACTTATCTACTGATTTAATCATTAATGAACGCATCGAAACAACTGAAGCAAGAGCTAAAGAATTAAAATCAGTTGTGGAAAAGATGATTACTCTAGGTAAACGTGGCGATTTGCATGCACGTCGTCAAGCCGCTGCATACATCCGTCATGAAGTCGCTAATGCAGAGACAAACCAAGACGCTATCCAAAAGCTATTCGGTGATATTGCACCTCGTTATTCAGAACGTCAAGGTGGATATACTCGAATCCTAAAGCTTGGACCACGTCGTGGTGACGGTGCACCAATGGTGATCATCGAGTTAGTGTAATTATATTGCACATAACGACTAAAAGGGCGGGACAGTTCATTGTAACTGGATCTATGCCCTTTTTTGTTTTTTATGAGAATTGAGTAGGATAGCAGGAGGGAAGATATGGGTGAAAGTATAGTTTCTGTAAATAACGTTTCTTTTCAATACCCAAATCAAGTGTCATTAGCATTGAAAGATGTGAGTTTTACTGTTGAACGAGGGGAATGGCTTGCCATTGTAGGTCATAATGGTTCAGGTAAATCAACAATGGCCAAAATTTTAAATGGGTTATTGCTTCCTACTAGTGGGGAGATTTTATTAAACGATGAAACATATCTTACCGAAGATACAGTTTGGGAATTCCGAGAATTTATTGGCATGGTTTTTCAAAATCCTGATAATCAATTTGTGGGTACAACTGTAAAGGATGATGTGGCTTTTGGTTTAGAAAATAGAGGAGTCCTACGAGAAGAAATGTTAATGAGAATTGAGAAAAGTCTCTCACTTGTTAATATGAGTACATTTCTCGATCAAGAGCCGCACCATTTGTCTGGAGGACAAAAGCAACGTGTAGCTATTGCTAGTATCCTCGCTATCCAACCTGCTATATTATTGTTAGATGAAGCAACTTCCATGCTAGACCCACAAGGTCGACTTGAAGTAATTAACACCATTCGCACCCTTAAACAAAATCAAAATATTACAGTCTTATCCATTACACATGATTTAGAAGAAGCTGCAAAAGCTGATCGAATAATTGTATTTAATCAAGGTTCTGTTTATGCTGAGGGAACTCCAGACGAAATCTTTCAATTAGAAGATAAACTAGAGAAGATTGGCTTAGATGTCCCATTTCCAGTAAAAGTGAGTAAACTGCTTATGGAAAAAGGAATTCACATGGAGGGTTTACCCATTACAGAAGAAGGGTTGATCAATAAGTTATGGAAATAACCATTCAGGAGCTTACGCATCTTTATCAAGAAAATTCCCCCTTTGCAAGAATAGCTCTTAATAATGTTGATCTTACAATTGAGAGCGGCTCATTCATTGCTATAATTGGTCATACAGGTTCAGGAAAATCAACAATAATACAACATCTTAATGGGTTATTAAAACCCTCGAAAGGTAAGGTGTATATTGGTGATTTTGAAATTACTCCCAAACAGAAAAATAAAAATTTAAAGTTACTCAGAAAACGTGTAGGAATGGTTTTTCAATTTCCAGAGCATCAGTTATTTGAGGAGACGGTTGAGAAGGACATTTGTTTTGGACCTTTGAATTTCGGCGTTTCTGAAAAAGGTGCAAAGGAAAAGGCAAGAAGAGCATTAGACCTTGTAGGCTTACATGAAGACCTTTTGGATAGATCACCATTTGATTTAAGCGGCGGTCAAATGAGAAGAGTAGCAATTGCTGGCGTTCTAGCTATGGAACCAGATGTAATTATTCTGGATGAACCTACAGCAGGTCTTGATCCTCGAGGTAGAAAAGAAATGATGAAAATGTTTTCAAATTTGCATAAGGAAAACAAGCTCACTACTATTATGATTACTCATAGTATGGAGGATGCTGCAGCTTATGCTGATCAGGTAGTAGTAATGGACAAAGGGAATGTACTGATGAAAGGTACACCACATGAAATCTTTTCCCAAAAAGAAAAACTTTTGGAAGTCGGATTAAACATACCGGAAACTTATCGTTTTATTGAAAAGTTTGAGAAGGAAATAGGAAAACGAATTGATGGATCATTTTTAACGATAGATCAAATGGTTGAATCTATCTACCAATTTCTCAAAAAGGAGAATCAGATATGAGTTTGATGGATAGTGTCATCATTGGTAAGTACATTCCTACAAACTCAATCATTCATAGAATGGATCCTAGATCAAAACTTTTATTGATTTTTGGTTTTGTAATCGTTATTTTTCTCGCGAATAATATCGAAACCTATGCACTTTTAATAGCTTATACAATCACTATTACACTTTTAACAAGAGTACCATTTTCGTATATATTGACTGGTTTAAAGCCAATTATTATGATAATCTTTTTCACATTTCTTTTACACATTTTCATGACCAAGGAAGGTGCTGTTTTGTTTCAGTGGGGCTGGATCACTATATATGAAGAAGGGTTAAAACAAGGGATTTTTATTTCCATTCGATTTTTTCTTCTTGTAGTTATGACATCTTTATTGACACTGACTACTACACCTATTGAAGTAACAGATGGGATGGAGAGTCTACTTCAACCGTTTAAGCGGTTTAGTCTTCCAGTACACGAACTTGCTTTGATGATGTCGATATCCTTACGCTTTATACCAACCCTCATGCAGGAATTAGAAAAGATTATGAAAGCCCAGATGGCAAGGGGCGCCGAGTTTACAAGTGGACCGATTTGGAAAAGATTAAATGCTGTTATTCCTTTATTAGTTCCTTTATTTATTAATTCTTTTAGAAGAGCAGAAGAGCTTGCTAACGCAATGGAGGCAAGGGGCTATCGTGGTGGTGAAGGTAGAACAAAGTTAAGAGAGTTAAGATGGAAATTATCAGATACGCTGTTCCTTCTTAGTGTTATCTTGGTCACAATAATATTACTATTAATTCGTAAATAGCGGTGATTTTATGCAAAGATTAAAATGTGTTTTTTCATATGATGGTTCTGCATTTTCAGGATACCAAGTTCAACCAAATCAGCGAACAGTTCAGACAGTTTTTGAGCAAGCGTTGAAAAAGATGCACAAAGGTCAGACTATTAGGATTTATTCCTCAGGTCGAACGGATGCAGGTGTTCATGCTGTGGGTCAAGTTATTCACTTTGATTCACCCTATCATATACAACCTACTAATTGGAAAATAGCCTTAAATTCATTACTTCCTTCAGAGATAGTGGTAGATAATATCCATCAGACGGATTCAGACTTCCATGCAAGGTTTGATGTGATATCCAAAGAATATCGATATAAAGTTTCATTAAAACATGATCGAGATGTTTTTATGAGAAACTATCACTTTCACTATCCGTATCACCTTGATTATATCTCAATCAAGGAGGCCATCAAGTATATAGTCGGAACCCACGATTTTACATCTTTTTGTTCTGCAAAAACAGATGTCGTAGATAGAGTCCGTACTATATACGAAATTGAATTTTATGAGGAAAATGACCTCTTAACATTTAGATTTATAGGAAGTGGATTCCTATATAATATGGTGAGAATAATGGTAGGTACTTTACTGGAAGTCGGACAAGGATTAAAAAAACCCGAGGAAATTCCCACCATAATCCAAGCTTGTGATCGGGCACAAGCTGGAAAAACGGTACCTGGCACTGGATTATATCTTTGGAAAGTGAATTATGACAACTAATCCTGGTGTAACATTTGCTTGACATTAGGAAGATGAAGATATAGAATTGCATATGGTACTATTTTTAAATCCCACGATAGGCCCCGGATCTTATTGTGATAAAAATAAAAATAGCTTAGACAAATAAAAATACAAGTGAACTTTATAGGAGGGAAAAACATGCGTACTACTTATATGGCAAAGCCAAGTGAAGTTGAACGTAAATGGTATGTGGTAGATGCTGAAGGCAAGACTTTAGGTCGTCTATCTACTGAAGTAGCATCTATTCTACGTGGTAAGCATAAGCCAACTTTTACACCACATATCGATACAGGTGATCATGTAATTATCATCAATGCTGAGAAGATTGAATTAACAGGTAAAAAGCTAACTGATAAGCTTTACTACCGTCATACTATGCATCCAGGCGGATTAAAAGTTAGAACCGCTTTTGAAATGCGTACAAATTACCCAATTCAAATGTTAGAACTAGCAATAAAAGGAATGCTTCCAAAAGGACCACTAGGTCGTCAAATTGGCAAGAAATTACATGTTGTTGTTGGAAGCGAGCATTCACATCAAGCACAAAAACCTGAAGTTTACGAACTTCGCGGATAATTAAGGAGGGTATTATATTGGCACAGGTACAATATTACGGTACTGGACGACGTAAGAGCTCCGTAGCTCGTGTACGTTTAGTTCCAGGTAACGGTCGCGTATTAATCAATGAACGTGAATTTGAAGACTATTTACCACTACCAGCATTAAGAGAGGTTGTTAAACAACCTTTAGTAGCTACTGAAACTCTTGGAAGCTATGACGTTATCGTTGGTGTTAAGGGTGGAGGATATACTGGGCAAGCTGGAGCGATTCGTCATGGTATCTCTCGTGCTTTACTACAAGCAGATCCTGAATTCCGTCCAACTTTAAAGAGCGCAGGGTTCTTAACTCGTGACTCACGTATGAAAGAGCGTAAGAAATACGGACTTAAAGGCGCACGTCGTGCACCTCAGTTCTCAAAGCGTTAATTTTCAAGCTTTCAAAGGCTCTCAACCAATTCGGTTGGGGGTCTTTTTTTATTGAATTATTTTAGTTAAATTCGTTTTAAATTGAAATAGACTATTTTCAAAAAAAAGTAAATGCGAAAATAATAATTCATGAAGAAAATTGGTTTTATGACATAAAATTTCCATTCAATCCTTTTGTAAATTCGTGCATCCTAAATAATAAGAAAATCGAAATCTTCTTATTTGATTCATTGAAAATACAAAGGGAGGGTGCAATATGACGGTTATTACATCTTTCAAAGAAAAAAAGAAAGATAAACAAGTCAAATATGAAAAAAAACTTTTAAAAGAATTGTCGTTAGAAAAGTTAATGAATGGTGTGAAATTGTACTTCGATCCTTTTTTTAGACGTGCTTCGTTTTCTCAAGCAATTGAGGATGGTGGTGTGGATGTGGCTATAGAAGCGTACTTGCTTGGAGCAAGTTTTGGGAAAATCGGTCATTTTGGTGAGTCCTTTGAAGAGATAAAAAAACGTTGTTATTCAGAAGAAAAGTATTTAATTGATACGTTATATGAGTACCTCAACTATTGGGGGAATTTTGGGGACAATGATATCGTTAGTGAATCTCTTCATATGGCATGTGAACAATATGTATCGAAATGGATTAATGAAGGGTTTCAAAAAGGGATAATGAGACATAAACTCCGCCTTCATTGAGGTATACATTCAATTAAGCTTTGTTCCCTTTTGTTGTTTATTTGGGCTACAGGATTCTCGCTATCTAGGGGTGCGATACACGGTTGGTTCTCACGCCATACCTTCAAATAATTTCGTTTGAAAATCAAAAGGGAGAATTAGCAGAGCCATAAATTAACTAATAAGTAAATTTAGTAATAAACTATTCATGTAATATAAATCAATAATTCATATTTCCCCCACTTGTCCCATATAGTTATTTATATGGGTTTGCAAGGGGGAGAATATTAGTATGATGAAGGGAAAATTGAAACTAATTGGTGTTGGTATTGGGATTCTGGCTATAATTCTTTTGCTTCAGTATCAGCTCATAAGTAATAATTCTTGGAAATCATGGAATCTCCCACTAAGCGGAGAAATCATAGTGATCGATCCTGGTCATGGTGGCCCTGATGGGGGAGCCTCTTATGGAAAGGATATGTTTGAACGGGAAATCGCATTGAATATATCAATAAGATTGAAAAACTACTTGCAAGAACAAGGTGCTTTAGTATTGCTAACGAGAGAGGATAGTAACGACCTAGCTGATCCTGAAACAAGGGGTATCCGAAACCGTAAAGTAGAAGACCTTAGAAATAGAGTAAAACTCATTAATGAATCTGATGCAAGTTCCTTCGTAACAATCCACTTAAACGCTATACCTTCTGAGCGCTGGAGCGGAGCTCAAACTTTTTATTATGGATCATTTGAAGAAAATAAGAGGTTAGCAACTTTTATCCAAACTGAAATAAAACGAAACTTAGAAAATACGAATAGGTCTGCTAAAGCAATTAGTGGTATATATTTACTAAAAAAAACACAGGTTCCTGGTGCTTTAGTGGAAGTTGGTTTTTTATCAAATCCTAGGGAGAGAGAATTATTAAGGGATGAGGGCTACCAAGAAAAGATGGCAGCTTCCATCTATAAAGGTATTTTGAGATATTATACAAAGGAACCTGATCTCCTAGAATAAGGTTGATGTTATTTCAATGTGGTGGGAAAACTAGTTATCAGATATTACTAGTTAATTATGGTATACTAACCAAAGAAAATGAATACATAAGGAGTGTCTAAATGTTAACAGAGCAGAGAGTTCGTTCAATTCTAAATAAAATGATGGATCCCTTTATAAACTTGACGTTAGAAGAAACAAATGGAATTAAAGAAATTAATGTTAAGGAAGAAAAATCACATGTCAGTATAAAAATCGCAATTGCTAAAACGGGAACGGCTGAACAAATGCAACTACAAGGAGATATTGTCCAAGCATTAAAAGGAGCAGGCGCAGAATCAGTTGGACTCCGGTTTACTGACTTGCCAGAAGAAGAGTTGGCTAAGTTTGCTTCAAATGAGAAAACTTCAGATCAATCGTTATTATCACCAGTAAATAAAACAAACTTTGTGGCGATTGCTAGTGGTAAAGGTGGAGTTGGAAAATCAACTGTATCTGTTAACCTTGCAGTTGCTTTAGCTAGACTTGGTAAAAAGGTCGGAATTATTGATGCGGATATTTATGGTTTTAGTGTTCCAGATATGATGGGTATAACTAAGCGTCCTGTTGTAAGAGGTGAGATGATCATCCCTGTAGAGAGATTTGGAGTTAAGGTCATTTCGATGGGATTTTTTGTAGAGGATAATGCTCCGGTGATTTGGAGAGGTCCAATGTTGGGTAAAATGCTTCATAATTTCTTTAATGATGTAGAGTGGGGAGACCTGGATTACTTATTATTAGATCTACCACCTGGGACAGGAGATGTAGCACTAGATATCCATACAATGCTTCCGACTTGTAAAGAAATTATTGTCACAACCCCTCATCCTACAGCAGCATTTGTTGCAGCTAGAGCAGGAGCGATGGCTCTTCGAACTGATCATGAAATTTTAGGTGTTATTGAAAATATGTCTTTCTTTGAAAGTAAGGTTACCAACGAGAAGGAATATGTATTTGGAAAGGGTGGAGGACAAAAGTTAGCAGACGAACTCCAAACTGAAATACTTGGTCAACTACCACTTCAACAGCCTGATTGGGATGAAGGTGATTTTGCTCCTTCTATTTATGCAGAAGATCATAGAATAGGAAAAATATATTTAGAAATTGCAGAAAAAGTTAGCAAGTTAGTAGAAAAATAATTCTTCATATTCTTGAAATTTAAAAGCACCCAACTTAGGTGCTTTTAAATTTTTAAAAAACACTTTGCGACCGTTGAAATAGAGATAATCAATTTAATCATGTATAGAGAGATGATTTTTCGGTAGAGATATTGTGCCGAAATCTCAATTTTTGTTATCCACCATCTTCTGTAGCTTTTTTATCGTCTTTTTCTTTTTTACTTCCAGCTTCTTGTATCTGCTCGGAAGCCTTAATGAGGACATCTACTAACTTTGCTTTAAACAATGGACTCTCAAATGTTTCTGTAATTACACCCTGCAAGTGAGCTCGGTACTCAGTTCCTTTTAATACAGTTAAAACTTGCTTTTCTATTTCAGGGTTCTGAAGTAGTTCCAGCATCATTTTCTGATACTCAGGATCCTTCATAAGTCCTTTAATTATTTTTTCATGTTCAGTTTTCATACTTTTGGCAAAAGTCTCGGCAAACTTAGGGTCTTCAAATGTTTTTTTCCAAAATGCAGCACCTTCTTCGGAGGTTAATGTTTTTTGGATTGTTTCTGTAACTATAGCTTGGTCCATAATTAGTGACTGCTTCATTTTATCATCAGCCATTACATCCTGAAGGGCTTTCTTTCCATCGTCTGTTTTTAAGATATCAACTACCATTTTTTTTGTTTCTTCGTAATCAACCTGTTTACTACCTTGTTCTCCACCACCAGCACAAGAGGCTAGAAATAATGAACAAACGAAAAGGAGGAGTATCTTCTTAGATCTCATAAAGTGTGTCTCCTTTCAAAATCTCATACTTTTAATATGAATATTTCCGGAGAAATTATGCAATTTTTAAATGGATTTACTGGCTTTTTTTTACCGACGTTGGTAAAATCAGTTTTGAAAGTAGAATGGGGGAAGAAATGTGAAAAGCCGTACTTGGGTTCGACTCTTTTTTTCGACTTTGTTAGTTGGAGGAATTAGCACGATTTTTTTTGGTTTTATACTTAAGTGGTCTGAATATAAAAGTCTTTTTATAGAAATGAACATAAGTGAAATATTATCTGTAATGTTCTGGCTACTAGGCATTGGCTTTATCTTCAGTGTAATTAGTCAAATGGGATTCTTCGCTTACCTGACTTTACATCGTTTTGGTTTAGGTATTTTTCGTACAATATGGAATCCAGTACAATTAGTACTTATCGCTTTTGTATTATTTGATTTAGTATATTTTCGCTATCAGTATTTTGCCGAAGAAGGTGATGGTTTTTTAGTATATTTGATATTTCCGATAGTAATTCTGATTTTCGGATTAATTACAGCTTATATAAAAGCTGATGAAACAAATAAACAAGCATTCATACCAGCTTTGTTCTTTATGATAGTTGTAACCACGATTGAATGGTTTCCAGCGTTACGTGCAAATGAAGGAAGTTGGCTATATTTAATGCTGCTACCACTATTGTTATGTAACAGCTATCAACTTTTAATGCTTCACAGACTCATAGATAAAAGCTGACAAATTTTGTCAGCTTTTATTATTTTACTTCTTGTGTTTTAGCTTCTGTATTTGCTATCAGTTCTGAAATAGAATAATTCTTATAACCTTTTGCCTTTAATACTTTAGCGATTTCGGGAATTGATTTCCCTGTTTGTTTAGCCGAGTCCGATGCATGAAGAAGGATGATGTCGCCAGCTTTTACTTTTCGAATGGAATCCAAGATTTGCTCAGTTCCAGGATTTGTCCAGTCTTGTGAATTAATACTCCAATGAACTACCGAATAACCATTACTCTCTGCTACCTTCAATACCTTTTCATTGAAATAACCGGAGGGAGGTCTTAATAAATTCACTTTTTCTATTCCTAAGGTCATAAACACTTCTTGTGCCTTATTGAGGTCTCTTTTAATATTTTGGTCATCCATTGACGTATAACTTTTATATAAATAACCCATGCTACCAATTTCATGGCCATCATCAATAATTCTCTTTACGATGTCAGGGTGTTTTTCTGCCCAAGATCCAGAAAGAAAAAAGGTGCACCCTTTAATGTTATGTTTTTTCAGTGTATCTATTATCGGGATTGCTAGTTCATCTCCCCAAGATATATTAAAAGTAAGGGCAACATTCTTCCCGTGTCCTTCCCCCTTATATATTGCTCTAGGTCCCTCCTTTGTAGAAAAGACAGGTTGATATAATGAGTTATCGATAAACAAGATACCTGCTGTAAAAAAAGCTGCTATGACGATAATTAAGGTTTGTTTGACTTTTTTACCATTTAAAATAAAGAAAAAACTCATAGCCTTCCTCCTTAGGAATAGTCTCGTTTATACATATGCTAGCTCGTCCGATTTATGAATAAACAAAGAAGACAATTTTTTTTCATAAAAAAAAATAAAATGGAAATAACTAGATTAAAATAATTTAGAAGGTGATAGCATGTTAGGCTTATTAATCAATCGGAAGGAATTAAAGGAAATGGAGTATCTACTGAAGAGAGAGATGGATGAAATTCTGCACGATTTCCAGGACAGCAGGATTAACAACATTGTAAAGAGAGCGATGGAAGAGAGATACCAAGTTTTGTTTCATTTATTTAGAAGGGTTGCTACTCCGAATGAATGTACAAGATATATCCGAAATAAACAAATAAAAACGTATAAATAGGCATTAATTTAATTTTGTTTTGAGTGATACTTTTTGTTTATAAATAGATTGACTGGTATCATAACCTTATGGTATATTATTTTTTGTCGCTTTAAGAAAAAGTTGATTCACTTATTATTAACTTAAAAAAGTCATTGACTTTCTCCGGCGCTTTATGTTATATTAATAAAGTCGCTTAAGGGCGTTGAAACAATAAGTTCTTTGAAAACTAAACAGAACGTCAAGCGTGACTTGGACCTTCGGGTTCAACGTCAAAATGAAACAAACATCTGTTTAATCGCTAACGCGAGGTAACAAATGTAGGATATTTTCACGTAAGTGGAAATGCCTAGCCGGTGTAAAATTGAGCAATCAAACACTTTATTGGAGAGTTT
>JBFILZ010000004.1:0-69370 GCA_041611945.1 Bacillus sp. (in: firmicutes) | reverse complement strand
TTCATGGAAGCCTATTCAAAGTCCTGTGGGACTAGCGGGACAGGTGAGACCTGAAGGCGCTATCGCCGAGGGGCTCACCGCCCGCCCCACGGAAAGCGAGTGTTCTGGAACGAAGATCCCCTTATTTTCAGGGTAGCCTAAAAAATTAAATGAAGAATAATGAATTTTAACGATTAGGAATAAAAGTTAGCGACCAAGGCAATAAAAATAGTGATTTATAATTTTTTGCCTGTGTAATACGTTGTTGTTGGATCAGTTCAAGAATGTTCGTTTTTGGCAGGTATACGATTGCAAGTTGCTCCTATGAGAGTCTCCCCCTTTGAGGTCAATCAACTTCGTTTGAAAAATCAACGGTGAGATTTAACAGAGCCAATATAATAAAAGGGGAAAAATATGATTACTGTAGTCGGATTTTTAGAGTCATTAACATCAATTTTCATAATCATTATACTCTTTGTAATAGGGTTAATTTTACGTTTTCGATATTATATATCTTACAGTGATCGGAACCTCAACCGTGATGCGACTTTTGCTAAGTGGGGCGGATATTCATGTTTTTGTTTATCCTTAATTGTGTTAATTACTCATTTTATTATTGCTTGATACGGCCATACCTTCTTATATATGTGTGAACCTTCAAATTTACTTTTGCTTCAGCAAAAATATTATCCCAATCTTTTTGAGACTTTTTCCAATACTCATAATGGTGTCTTCTGACTTCTTCTCCAAATTCACACACATCTGATTTATACTGCTCTTGCATTTTGGTAATAAAGGAATGTAAATCTTCCTCTAATTTTTCACTTAGTTTATCTTCCATCTTTTTTAGTTTTTCTTTACTCAATCTACTTGAAAAAGCATCCTCAGCAAGATTTCCTTCCATTAGTATCTCTATATTAAAATGTGGAATATCATCTATAATCGTAGAATTAATCTTACTTTTCATTCCTTTTATCTCAAAAGTGAAGGGAAGTTCATCTTTTTTTTCGGGGTCATAGGGAGCTGAAAAGTATACGCCAGTAGTAGCTGTTCCCATCAGAACACGATTTGCCTTAACATCTTCACCAGAAACAAAGTCAATTAATTTACCTTTTTTTATTAAAGCTCCTCCAGACATAACGACAAAGTTACCTTCAATATTGATAGAAGGTAATAGAATGTCAGCTCCACTTTGAAATGCTTTAGAAAACTGTCCCAATGTAGCCGTCATTGGGATTTGTGCTGTTTTTTTTCTTGCCTCCTCTGTCAAATTAGCAATATGTTCACCGAGAATTGGAATTAGAGGGTGTTCCAATTTAATAGCTTCTTTTGCTTTTCCCTTGACGATTACAATCTTTGTTCTTCGTCGCATCTCATGGTCTCTAAAGAAAAGGTCAAGTGATTTATCAAGTCCTTCTTCTCTGGCTAACTCTTCACCAATCAAAATAACTTGCAGGTGGCCATAATAACCTGGCCTGGAAACTTTGGTTGCATTTATTCTAACGCACTCAAATATTGAATCACATGTACTAGATAGATTCCAAACTGGTTCTGTACCAGGTATTGGTTTCTCAGAAAGAGCGATGGGTTCTGCAATTTGTATAGTCATTTCATAACGCTTCTTATCATCATTTTCAGTAGGTTTATCAATAGCTATAGAAAAAATTAAGGTTCGTTGTTGAATCTCTTCTGAATCCCAACAACCTGATAAAAAAGCAATAATCATGATGGAGATGGAAATTTTAGTCCAATTTACTCTACTCATAACAGATTCATTCCCTTTCTGATTCCGTATATACACCATAATAGAATGGGAAGGCCAACAGATAATCCAATTCCAACATAACTAACTTGTTCAGCAAGCAAATTCACTTGAATGACATCTTTTGGTAAAACAGCTAATAAAAAAATAACAGGGAAAAATAATAACGAAACTGTGCGGTGTTCCTCCAGTTTAAGTAAATGCATTGTTAGTATACTTGCTCCATAGTTAAGAATAACGACAGTAGTAACAGCAAAAGGAATCCAGACAAACATCATGACGGATTCAAGCCTTTCAATAAATGTTCCAGGAACCTCTATGTTTTTGACAAGTGCAATTGTAGGATATTCTAGAAACTCTACTTCTTTTTGACCAAAAACAGCAATACTTAAGAGCATGATAAAAGCATATAAAAGGGTCACGCTTATGACTCCTATAGAAATGGATCTTTTTATTTTTATCGTTTTACTTAAAAAAGGTAATAGAAAAAACAAAATTTCGAAGCCTAGGAAAGAAAAGAAAATTTTAGGAATACTTTTGATAACTCTTTGAGCTCCATCTCCTAATATAGGGAGATTTCTTCCAAAATCGGCATCCTTTAATGTAAGCAATAATACGACACTTAAAATGATAATAATTCCAGGTTGTAAAGATTCGTTAAAACGGGCTATGGGATTTATTCCATGAATAACCAGGTAGGTGCTCATCATTAAAATACCAATTAAAATAATTTCGAGTGGTGTTTCGTCAAGTAAGAAAATTTTAGTTACATCAGCAGAAATCCTTATAATCATAGATACGAAAAATAGAAAATAAAGAATAAACAAAATGATGATCATAGTGTTAATAATTTTTCCAACTAAAAGAGGACCATAGTCAGTTAGACTCCGATATTGAAACTTTTCTCCGAGAGAGAGTATTAACGAAGTGGAAAATAGAGTAATACCTCCTGCACAAAGGATACCAATCCATCCATCTACCCCAGCCGTAGCTGCAATCGTGCTAGGGAAGGATAAAATACCAACACCGACCATGACAGAAACAATGGTTACAGATAGCTGGGTTTGTGTAATTTTGTCTTTAATCATTATCCTACCAGCCTTTTTTACGTTTTTTAATATTCATTCTTTTCTGATCGTAAACATGTAAAGCCTCAGGACGATCCTGAAGAAGAGGTAAAGGGCCCCTAATTATAAAATCTTTCCAGTCTTTAAATCGAAATGGAGCGATTGGAGAAAAATAATTAATGCCAAAGGATTTGAGCATAACTAAGTGGGCTAAAATGGTTAATAATCCAAGAATCACGCCTAATAACCCTAAAGTTCCTGCTAAAATCATCAAAGGAAATCTAAGTAATCGAAAGGGTACTCCTAGGTTATACGAAGGCATTAAAAATGAAGAAACTGCCGTTATCGCAACTACTATAACCATCATTGGGCTTACAATTCCAGCTTGAACTGCTGCCTCACCAATAACCAACCCTCCAACTATTCCTACGGTTTGTCCAATGACTTTTGGTAATTGTAATCCTGCTTCACGAAGCATTTCTAAAGTAATTTCCATTAACAACGCTTCAAGGATACCTGGGAATGGAACATTCGCTCTTGTTGCTGCAATGGATATGGCAAGTTTAGTCGGAATGAGCCCTGGATGAAACGAAATTAAAGCAATATATAAGGATGGTAAAGTTATGGCAATTAATGCTGCAATGAACCTGATAATGCGAAGGGAGGACCCAACCATCCACCGTTCGTAATAATCACCAGGTGATTGAAAGAGCATCGATAAGACCACAGGAACTAGAAGAACCATGGGAGTTCCATTCACTAGAATAGCTATTCTTCCTTCTAATAAAGATGAAATGACTTTATCTGGTCTTTCTGTATATTGAACTTGTGGAAATGGAGAATACCAACTATCTTCAATCCATTGCTCGACGATTCCACTATCGACAATACCATCCATATCAATAGAACTGATTCTCGTTCTGACGCGCTTTACCAATTCTATATCTACAATCCCTTCTATATAGGCAATGGCGATGGTTGTCTTTGTTCGTTCTCCTTTTGTACTACTTTCAATTTTTAAATCAGTAGAAAGATATCTTCTTCTTAAAAGTGAGGTATTTGTTGTTAACGATTCTACAAATCCATCTCTCGGCCCTCGAATAAGAGCTTCATTTTGAGGTTCTTCTATTGATCTTTGTTCATAACCACCTCCACTCATTGTAATAGTCTCTTCACCATATAGAATCAGTACATTCCCATGTAGAATGGACTCGACCGCTTGGTTAACGTCACTTATTAAATCAGTTTGATCCATTTCCGTCAGCTGTGATATCCGAGGTATAATTTTGTCCTCAATGTAGGATGTCCCAACAAATCCTTCTAGAAAGATAAAGATTACCTTTCGACTTTTGATTGTTTTTTCAAAAAAAACAATGTCTGTTTGACCATCAAATATTTTTAATAGCTGAGAGTACAAGTGAGGTTCCTCCTAAAAAACAACTATATTGTAGTTTCCACATTTGGAAAAAATATATGTATAAGAATAAGGAATGAAGACCGAAAGTGGAAAACAAGGAATAGATAAAAACTTCAATTTTAGTATTGTATTGTTAAGTTTTGGATGAGAATTAAAGTTTTATTGAGGAAACAAAGGCATGCAGTTACCTGAAAATGAGGCTGTTGCTATGTAGAACTTAGGATTGGCGTCCTAGGTCTAGCTGTATTTGAGTATGCTCTAAGTCTCATTTGACCCAATTATCGGAAGCAGTTATACACTTTCTTCTTCAAAGCATTCTGAATATAAAACAACACCTAGTTGCACCAGAGTCTTTTTGTAAATTATTAATTGGAAATATTTAAAAACACTTTACCTTGGTAAAGGAATGCACTTTTATAAAAAAGGCTCTGTTAAACGTTGTTGTTGATTTCAGCTGCAGGATGCTCGCTCCACGGAAAGCGAGTGTTCTGGAACGAAGATCCCCTTATTTTCAGGGTAGCCATAAAAAAAGTGAGAGTTAGGTTAATTAATTGAACAGCTATGAAAAATGACTTTGCATTAGTAGATAAAAAAATCAATAGTCTAAAACTATCACTTCAATGCATAAGTTGTACTGTAAGTAAAAGAATTGTAGGTAAGGAGAATAAAATATGAAAAAATGGCTATCAACAATTGATACAACCGTTTTATCAATGGCGGGATTAAGGTTTTTATCAGCATCTATCGAATTGACCGCAGCAATTGCGATGCTAATGCTTAATGATGTAAAAAAAGCTATAGCTGTCAATGCTATGCTTGCTATTGTAGGGCCGTTTATTTTTATTGCAACTATGACCATTGGTCTCTTAAGTATGACTGGTGAGCTATCGTTTTCTAAATTGATTTTGATAGGAATAGGTGTTGGTCTAATTTTAATTGGAGTGTATAAATAAAGAGAAAATGACTCGAGGGTTTGTAAGTTTGAACGGTCATAAATTGTCCAAGCATGCATACATTGAAAATAGATTCATTAATAGGGGGGAGTCATTTGGAAGAGGTATTAGAGCTTTTACCTAACAATATTAGGATTATTGTTGAGAAATATCCTCCCCATCTACTTGAGAAAATAGAAGAAATTCGACTTAGGATAGATCGTCCACTTGAAATTATCATTAATGGAAAGCCTCATTTTCCATTTCTCCATTCTACATTTTATAAAGTAACCACAGATGACACTACTCAACTATTAAATCGAATTAGTCAATTTTCTGTTTACACATTAGAGGAAGAATTAAAAAGAGGCTATATAACAATTCAAGGCGGTCATCGGGTTGGATTAGCAGGAAAAGTGATTACAGAAAAAGGCGAAGTAAAAGCAATTCGAGATATAACATTTTTTAATATTCGAATAGCTAGAGAATGTATCGGAATAGCTGATCCGTTTCTTCCATTTATAACCAACTCCTTTGGACAATGGGAAAATACAATACTAATTGGTCCACCACAATCGGGGAAAACCACTTTACTAAGGGATATTGCTAGATTAGTAAGTGTTGGGGTCAAAGAGATGGATATTCCATCATATAAAGTAGGAATTGTAGATGAACGATCTGAAATTGCTGGATCTGTGAGAGGAGTTCCGCAGCATAATCTTGGTTGGCGTGTTGATATATTAGACAGTTGTCCAAAGGCAGAAGGGATGATGATGCTAATTCGATCAATGAGTCCAGATGTAATTGTAGTAGATGAAATTGGTAGTAGAGCAGATAGCGATGCTATTTTGGAGGCAGTAAATGCAGGTGTTAAGTTAATTGTGACCGCTCACGGAAATGATTGGTCAGACTTAACAAAAAGGCCAAGCTTAAGACCGCTGCTTGATTTATGCATATTCTCGCGGTTTATTATTCTTTCTAAGGATAATGGACCGGGTACGTGTCATAGGATAGTAGATTCTAAAGGTCATGAAATTGAAAGTCCATGGGGGAATAACCTTGATTAAGCTATTCGGCGCATTGCTAATTTTAATGGCCACAACTTGGACAGGTTTTGAAGCGGCTAAACGTTTGAGTGAGCGACCTAGACAACTTAGACAGCTTAAAGTTGCCTTGCAGTCTTTAGAGGCAGAAATAATGTACAGTCATGCTCCATTATTTGATGCATGTACTAATATATCGAAACAAATACAGAAGCCATTATCCTGGTTCTTTGAAGAATTTGCTAAACGATTAAAGACTGGTGAACACACTGTAAGAAATGCGTGGCATGAAAGTTTGACTGAAGTTCTAAGGTTCACTGCATTTAAAAAAGGTGAAATTGAGGTTCTTCAACAATTTGGTGAGACGCTAGGACAACATGATCGTGCTTCCCAACAAAAACATATTCTACTCACATTAACTCATTTAGAACGTGAAGAAAACGATGCGAGAGAGAAGCAAATGAAATATGAGAAGATGATCAAAAGCTTGGGGTTCCTAACAGGACTATTATTAATCATATTGCTGATGTAATGGAATGAAGGGAGTATGAAAAATGGATGTTGTTGATGTTGGTACAATTTTTCAAATTGCTGGAGTTGGCATAGTTGTCGCTTTTCTTCATACCGTTCTCAAGCAGATGGGTAAAGAGGATTACGCTCACTGGGTCACTTTAGTAGGTTTCGTGTATATACTCTTTCGAGTGGCAGCCATTATGGAGGACTTATTTGTGAAAATTAAAACAGTATTCCTCTTTCAAGGATAGGAGGGGGAAACTATTGAAATCTTGCAAGTAGTAGGTATCAGTTTAGTGGCCACCTTTTTAGCATTAATTGTGAAGGAACAAAAACCAACGTTTGCCTTTATGCTCATTGTGTTTGTTGGATGTAGTATATTCCTATTTTTAATAGGACAGATCCATGAAATCATTAATATGCTGGAACGAATAGCGGTAAATGCCAATGTCAATCTCATGTATGTAGAGACTATTTTGAAAATCATAGGAATTGCGTATATAGCGGAGTTTGGTGCCCAAATCACCAGGGATGCGGGACAAGGGGCAATTGCTTCGAAAATCGAACTTGCGGGTAAAATTCTCATTATGGCGATGGCGATTCCTATATTAACCGTAATTATTGAAACGATTTTAGGTCTACTACCATCATAGTAACCAAAGGGGTGAATGGATGAATGTTCGTTTTGTAATTGGGATATTATCTTTAATCATATTTCTAGTCTTTCCTTTTAGTGTACAAGCTTCTTCATCCATTGAAGCTAAGGTTATTGATGAACAGCTAGATCGATTAGGGATAGAAGAAATTAGAGCGTTTTGGGATGAAATTGTAACCGATTATGGAGGATATTTACCAGAGAGTCAGAAAGGTAGCTTTGTAGACTTTGTAAAGGGAGAGAAAAAATTCTCGCTCGACAAATGGTTGTATGGCTTATTAAAGTTTTTATTTCATGAACTAATAGCAAATGGAAAATTACTAGGAACACTGATTATGTTAACGATTTTTTGTACAATTCTGCAATCACTTCAAAATGCATTCGAGCAAAGTACGATTAGTAAAGTGGCTTATGCTTTAATTTACATGATTCTAATTATTATTGCCTTAAATAGCTTTCGAGTGGCGATCTCTTATACAGAAGAGGCTATACAAACGATGATTAGTTTTATCATGGCGTTAATTCCACTACTGTTAGCGTTAATTGCTGTATCTGGTGGAGTACTATCAGCAGCTTTTTTTCATCCAATAATAATCTTCTTAATGAATACTAGTGGACTCCTTATCCAATATGTTGTTTTACCTATGTTATTTATGGCTGCATTATTAAGTATTGTCAGCACACTCTCAGACCATTATAAAGTCACTCAATTAGCTGAATTACTACGTAAGACAAGCATTGCACTACTTGGAATATTCTTAACCGTATTTCTGGGAGTCATTTCTGTCCAGGGAGCCTCAACAGCTGTTGCAGATGGGATTACCATACGAACAGCTAAATTCGTAACTGGTAATTTTATTCCTGTTGTCGGTCGTATGTTTACGGATGCTACTGATACAGTTATTAGTGCATCTGCACTTTTGAAAAACACGGTTGGAATTGTAGGAGTGGTAATGCTGTTATTAATTGTGGCTTTTCCTGCAATAAAAGTTTTGTCCCTTGCTCTTATTTTTAAGTTTGCTGCCGCAATTTTACAACCACTAGGTGGAGGTCCTATCATCCATTGTTTAGATATTATTGGGAAAAGTGTCATTTACATATTTGCTGCACTTGCACTTGTATCATTAATGTTCTTTCTTACCATAACCATTATCATAGCTGCGGGAAACATCACTTTAATGATGAGGTGAAAGGAAGTGTATCATGGAATTTTTGTCAGGATGGATAGCCAATATCATCATGTTCATATTACTTGCGACAATTGTTGAGATGCTACTACCAAACTCAAGTCTGCAGAGGTATGCCAAAATGGTTACTGGTCTATTATTAATCGTTATTATCTTAAACCCAATACTAAAAATATTTCACTTTAATTTTGAAGAAATCCTATCTACAGCAACACTTTCCAATATCCATGAAGAAAAAAACATAGAAAATTCAATCGAATTTAAGAAAAAAGAAATACAAGCCTCATCTCATGCATATATTTTAGAAGAAATGGCTGTCCTAATGAAAGAAGAGGTTGAGGACGAGGTGATGAAACGTTTTAAAAAGAAAGTTTCTGACGTGTCCATAAAGGTTGATGAAAACATTGAAGTTACAGCAGATTCATCTAGACACTTCTCAGTAAAGGTAAGAATGAAAGAACCAGAAAACGATGATGAAGATACTATACCTGTTGTTGCTTTAGTCAAGATTGATATGAAGCAATCTTCGGAAAAGGAGAGCACCAGCTTTAATGATCCGGAAATAGTATCTTTCTTAGCAAACGCGTGGGACCTTGACACAAACCAAATTGTTTTAGCATTGGAAGGGGGGAGAGCTAATTAGATGGAGAATAATAAGAAAAATTTCTTTCAGTGGCTTCAGACATTACTAAAACTATCTAGTGAAAAACAAGATTCAGAGAAAAAACTAACAAAATACCATTATGCAATTTTCATTTTTGTGATCGGGATTACCTTCATGCTAATAAGTAACATTATATTAAGTCCTACTTCATCTAATCCAAGTGATATTGCTGTTTTTAATGACTTTAAAAAAGGTGAGAATGAGCCGGCTTTCAGTTCAAAGGAAGGTGGTTTGTCTGATAAAATTCAAGAGGCTGAACATTATTATGAGAATCAACTAAGAGAGATTCTTCAATCGGCTATGGGGGTAGATGGAGTTGAAATAATGGTTAATGTAGACGCAACTGAATCAAATATTTATGAAAAAAACACCACTACTACAACTCAAATCACAGCCGAAACTGACCGTGAAGGGGGGGAGAGAAGAGTAGAAGATACATCAAAGGATCTACAACTCGTGATCGCCCGTAAAGGTGATACAGAAACACCAATCATTATCACAACTAAAAAAGCTGAGGTCAGAGGGGTTCTTGTTGTAGCAGCAGGAGCAGAGAATATTCATGTAAAAGCTTCAATAATTGAGGCGGTTACTAGAGTATTAAATGTTCCGAGTCACCGTGTTTCTGTTTTACCAAAGAAAAAACCTAAGGGGGAATAATAAATGTTATTGAAAAAGCAGACAGTATGGTTATTAACAATGTTAAGTTTGGTTGTAGTATTATCCGTGTATTATGTGACATCTCCAGAAAATAAAGGAGAAGAATTTGCATTTGGTGAAGATAAAGAAACATCAGCTGAAGAAAAAACAGAAGGTACCGATTCGAAGTCTACTGATGGTGGAATGGTGATTGAAGACACAACAGAAACAGGCGAAAATGGGGCTATAATCTCAAGTATTTCAAGTGATGAAATATTTGAAACAATCCGTATTGAAATGGATGCAAGTAGAAGCGAACAGGTGGAAAGTTTACAAACTATGATGACTTCTACTGATATCTCAGCAGAGAAAAAAAGCGAAGCTTATGATAGAGTACTTGAACTTCAACAATTGTCATCAAAAGAGAGAGTCTTAGAAACTTTTATTAAAGCAATGTCTAGTAATTTCAAAGATGTATTAGTACGTGCAGAGGGTGAAAGAGTGACAGTAACAGTAAAGTCTGATCAACTTTCTCGTGCAGAAGCAAACAAAATTATCCAAACTGTAAAAACAGAATTGGGTAAGAAGCAAGTAGCTGTTGAATTTTCAGCTAAATAAACGAGAAGCGGGTTATACCGCTTCTCGTTTTACTTTTTAGTTATGTAAAAGCTCAATGTTGATTTTTCAAACGGAGTTGATTGAAGTGGAAGGACGCCCGCCCCACGGAAAGCGAGTGTTCTGGAACGAAGATCCCCTTATTTTCAGGGTAGCCTATTTTTTAGTAATGTTAAATGAAGCCACTGATGCAACAAACTTCATTTAGAAATAAATATTGAACGATATACGAGTCATTCTCTATAAATTATCAACATTAGTAGTATATAAATCTAGTAATTGATTTATTGCTTGATCAGTTGAGTGAATTAAATCGACTAAGCCATTTTGATTATTTGATTGTAGGACAACACTTCTCGTTAATTCTTGAAGTGTGGCACTTATATCTTGGAATATTGCAGTAAAGTCGTTAACTGAGCCACCAATTTTACGAGAAGATTCATGAATAGTACTTGAGAGAAGAGTGAAATTTTGAATACTTTGATTCATGATTCCTACAGAATAATGTATCTCTCTAAATGTGTCATTTGTTTCGTTGACCTTAGCAACATTTCCCTTCATTTCATTCGAAGTATTCTCAATTTCCTCTCTAGTTGATTTAGTTTGTCTTGTGACCTCAGCAAGGTTAGTAGAAATTTGGGAAGCAGAGCGACCTGCTAGCGCTGCTAAATTCCTTACTTCCTCGGCCACTACCGCAAATCCCTTTCCAGCTTCACCAGCACGTGCGGCTTCAATAGAAGCATTTAAAGCGAG
Source organism: Bacillus sp. (in: firmicutes) (assembly GCA_041611945.1). Classification (GTDB taxonomy): domain Bacteria; phylum Bacillota; class Bacilli; order Bacillales; family SA4; genus Bacillus_BS. Next base: position 58,147 of record JBFILZ010000004.1, on the reverse strand, counting down.
CAAATTTGTTTGGGTTGCGATTTCCTGAATCGTATTTGAAAATGCAGTTGTCTCATTTACTTTCATTGTTAATTCATTCATTTTTGTACTTACATTAATCATTTTTTCATGAAATGAATTCATTCGGATAAGTAATTGAGACAATCTTTCTTCCCCTGCTTCTGAGTTTGTACTTGTTTTTGTGGAGTGCTGCTTCAGTTGATCAACTCCTGCTACTAATTGCAGTACCATTTCATTTGTTTGATCTAGTGCATGGTTAATGTCAGCAATCGAATGAGTTTGAGAACTCATAGTTGAAGCCATTTCTTGGAAACTAACCGTCATATTACGAGAAGAAAGTTGTGTTTCTTCCCCTTGAAGCTTAACATGGTTAAAATTCTCAGAAAGAATGGATGTGTTTTCTTCTAGAACAATCTTTCTTTTTTCGTTTTCAGAAACAATTTTAACCGCTTTTTTTTGAGCTGTAACAATATTCTGAGATAATATTTTCGCCAATCGCAATTGAAAGAATAATAAAATAGAAACAAGGAAATATAATAGAAAAATTGTTCCGTAATTTTTAGTTTCTAACGGTAGAATGTCAGAATATAAGTATGTATATATAATTAAAAGCATAAGTCCAAGGCCAGTTCCAATTAAGAGAATGTTTCGTTGCATATAAAGGGCAGATAATACAACCACGTAATAAACTAAAAAGTAGGCAGTTGGAGAAATACTAGTTGCCATGATTCCGAACATGACAATTGTAACCAAAATAATAGATATATAGGGAATTGCATTGGTAAATCTCTTGGTATAATGGAAAATCCCAACGACTAGCACACTTAGACCACCACCAATAAGTATGGCTAAAATAAGTATTAACTCTTTTTTAAGTAAAATATCAACAAGTGTTGCTAATAAAATTGATACGAAAGTGGCTTTAACCATTAGCCCATTTTTCCTATGTAAATCTTCTTCAAATAAATGCTTTACGGACATCGCTTCCAAATTAATCCCCCAGTTTTCTCACGGTAAGGTGAGATTATAATATTATTTTGAAAAAAATGTGTGATGAAATGTAACATATCGTAGAGAACTTTTTTAAAAAAATATCTTACTAAAATAATATTCTTCCTGTTTCGTCAAAATTCCTTCTTTTAATTGGGAAAATTTAAAAAATGAAGAATATTCTGTTTTAATGTCACTTTCGAAAAAAAAAGATTTTCCGGTAGCAATTTACTATCATTTTCCTATAGAATAATTAATAAGGATAAACTTTAGGAGTAGGGTATATCTCCTCCTCTTAATAGTTTGTCAAAAAACAATGAAAAGCTTTTGAGTTAAAGTTACTCACTAAGTAAAGGAGAGATTGTTTTGTTGAAAATTCAAGAAATTCGTGAATTAATAAAGCTGATTGATCAATCTTCAATCGATGAATTTAGTTTTGAAAACGAAGGTTCTAAAATTAAATTAAAAAAGAACAATGGTAGCGAAGGTACAGTAGTAAGTCCCCAAAATGTGGTTTCTAAGCAAGAAACTGCTAGAGTTGTTGAAACACCCGTTCAGGCAGAAGTTTCAAAAGCCACTTCTGTAATTGAACCAGCTACAACCAATTTAGAGAATTCAAATTTACATAAAATTGTTTCGCCGATGGTCGGGACTTTCTATGGTTCACCTAATCCTGACTCTGATCCTTATGTTAAAATTGGGGATAAAGTAAATTCAAGTAGCGTTGTTTGCATAGTTGAAGCTATGAAACTTTTCAATGAGATTGAAGCGGAAGTATCAGGGGAAATTGTAGAAATATTAGTTGAAAGCGGTCAACTAGTAGAATATGGACAACCGTTATTTCTAGTAAAGCAATCATAAGGAGCGATTTAGATGATAAAAAAATTACTAATCGCAAACAGAGGAGAAATTGCTGTTCGAATTATACGAGCATGTCGAGAACTAAACATTGAAACGGTAGCAGTCTTCTCCGAAGCAGACAGAGATGCTCTTCATGTTCAATTGGCGGATGAAGCTTATTGTATTGGACCAACCGCATCTAAGGAAAGCTATTTAAATATGACGAACATTTTAAGTGTCGCCACATTAACTGGCTGCGATGCCATTCATCCAGGTTATGGATTTTTAGCTGAAAATGCTGATTTTGCTGAGATCTGCAAAGCATGTAATATTATTTTTGTAGGGCCAAGTGCAGAGGCAATAAACAAAATGGGTACAAAGGATGTCGCTAGAGAAACAATGAGGAAGGCTGGTGTGCCCATAGTTCCAGGTTCTAAAGGGATTATTAATAGTGATCAAGAGGCAATAACCCTTGCAAATGAAATGGGCTATCCAGTGATCATAAAGGCAACAGCTGGTGGTGGAGGTAAAGGAATTCGTGTCGCCAAAAACGAGCAAGAGCTAGTCAAAGGCCTAAGTATTACTCAACAAGAAGCCGCAACTGCGTTTGGTAATCCAGGTGTGTATATTGAAAAATACATTGAAGATTTTAGACATGTAGAAATTCAAGTATTAGCGGATCTTCACGGAAATGTGATACATTTAGGTGAGCGTGACTGTTCGATTCAGCGCCGACTACAAAAGCTTGTAGAAGAATCACCATCTCCAGCATTAAATGCAGACATGAGAGCTCAAATGGGAGATGCTGCTGTCAAGGCTGCTCAGGCTGTTAATTATTCTGGTGCAGGAACAATCGAGTTTATTTTTGATCATCACAATCAAAAATTTTATTTTATGGAAATGAATACGCGAATTCAGGTAGAACACCCAGTAACAGAGATGGTAACAGGTGTTGATTTAATTAAAGAAATGATAAAAGTAGCCTCAGGAGAGAAACTCTCTATAACACAAGAGGAAGTTACTTTTACAGGGTGGTCCATTGAGTGTCGAATTAATGCAGAAAATCCTCTGAAAAATTTTATGCCATCACCGGGTAAAATCGAGATGTATCTAGCTCCAGGAGGATTCGGTGTCAGAATCGACTCAGCGGCATACCCAGGTTACACCATTCCACCTTATTATGATTCAATGATTGCAAAGCTCATTACTTATGGAGCAACTAGGGAAGAAGCAATTGCTCGTATGAAGCGTGCTCTGGGTGAATTTGTAATTGAAGGAATACACACTACAATTCCGTTCCATTTACAACTAATGGATCATGAAAAATTCATAGAAGGCGACTTTAATACAAAATTTTTAGAGTTATACGAAGTTATGAAGCAGTAAACTAAATATCGGAGGTGTTATCCATGAGTGATAACAAGGTATTAGAAATGAATCAAGGTCAATCAAGCTTAGGTAAAGTTGAAATCGCTCCAGAAGTTATTGAGGTAATCGCTAGTATTGCTTCTTCTGAAGTTGAAGGTGTTTCTTCAATGAGAGGGAATTTTGCTACAGGTGTAGTAGAGAAACTCGGGAAAAAGAATCATGGTAAAGGTGTCAAGGTTGAACTAACAGATAGTGGAATTATTATCGATGTATATGTGGTTATGATATTTGGGGTTTCTATTCCGAAGGTGGCTCAGAATATCCAAGATAATATTCGTCAAGCATTAATGACTATGACCGCTCTTGAAATAGATGAAGTGAACATCCATGTTGTAGGTGTTCAATTTGAAAACAGTAAGCAAGAAGTAGAAGTAGAACAAGAATTCTAATAGGTCTTATTAATAAGACATCTGATTTAATACACTATTGCCATTCATCTCCTTCCTCATAAGTTAGAATATGAGGGGGAGATGAATGGCTCTTTTTTTCACTACCGAAGTTAAAAAGGAATACGCTTTTTGGATGGATGGGTGTTCATAAGTTCATTTATTTGAGAAGTTCCTACTTCAAGAAGCCTCCAAATAGTAATTGAGGGATACTACTTTAAAAAATCTATCTCAGAGAAAATCGTATACCATGAGATTTCTACCCAATAATCTTTTATATCATGATAATCAGATAGAAAAGTATAAAAGTTACGAATAGTAACTAAATATTCACAAGTAAGACCTAGGGATTTTCATCGTTTTTTTTATTTTTCAAAGAATGTTGTATAATTGGAAAGATATATTCTTAGAATTGTGCCACACACCTAAACATATGATATGATTTCTTAAGGTTAATTTAAAGGAGTAATGAACATGAATCGTAGAGAAGCAAGAGAGAAAGCTATACAGGTCCTTTTTCAATTAGATCTAAATGAACAAGAGCCGAAGAATGCATTATTACATGTATTAAACGAAGAACCAACAAATGAATTTTTAGAACAACTTGTCTATGGAACAACTGAACATAAAGCAGAGATTGATCAGCTTATCATAGGGATTCTAGAAAATTGGACGATTGATCGAATAGGTAATGTAGATCGTGCGATTATTCGTTTAGCAATATTTGAAATGCTTTACGAAACCAGTATACCTGTTAATGTAAGTATTAACGAGGCAATTGAACTTGCAAAAATATTTGGAGACGATGACACAAGTAAATTTGTTAACAGTGTACTTTCGAAGGTCAAGGATCATTTAGGTATTGAATAGTCGTGAATGTGGCTATATGAACTAATCGTTTTATTTAAGGGAGAATGTATTCTTCATCCGACTTTAACTACATCCTTCACATAGCCCTCTACAACTTGACTATTGATTCGGGTTAATAGGGCGCTTGTGAATTTTTATCTAGGGGGAGGTACAATGTCGAATATAAGATATTTGACCGTTACGGCTTTGACTAAATACATAAAAAAGAAATTTGATGTGGATCCACATATGCAAAGAGTTTTAATAAAGGGTGAAATTTCAAATTTCAAAAAACATAGTAGAGGCCATATGTATTTCACAATTAAGGATGAAAATTCACGGATTCAATCTGTTATGTTTTCAGTAAATAATAGTAAATTGAAGTTTCAGCCTGAAAATGGAATGAATGTATTAATACAGGGTGAAATTTCTGTATATGAACCTAATGGTAATTACCAATTATTTGTATCTGAAATGCAACCGGACGGAATAGGAAGCTTATTTTTAGCCTATGAAAACTTGAAAAAACGACTTGAAGCTGAAGGGTTATTTTTACCCATGCATAAAAAAACTATCTCTAAATTTCCACAGAGAATAGGTGTAATAACGTCTCCAACAGGTGCTGCAGTGAGAGATATTATCATTACTATAAAGAGAAGATATCCACTTGGTCAAGTCATTGTCATTCCAACATTGGTTCAAGGAGAAAAGGCTGCCCCCTCCATCGTTAAGTCTATTGAGAAAGCAAATAAATTAGGTGATTTAGATGTCTTAATTGTAGGCAGAGGCGGTGGTTCGATTGAAGAACTTTGGGCTTTTAATGAAGAGTCTGTTGCAAGGGCGATTTTTACGTCTTTAGTTCCAATAATTTCAGCAGTAGGACATGAAACAGACTATACAATAGCTGATTTTGTAGCCGATTTAAGGGCGCCAACACCAACTGCGGCAGCAGAATTAGCTGTTCCACATATAGAGGAACTGATTGAAAGGGTAAATCAAAGAAAGATGAGACTTACTCGTGCCATTAAAGAAAATGTCGTCTCTGAACGTAATCGTTTTTCCCGTTTACAAAAGTCCTATGCATTTAGGTATCCGAAACAGTTGTACTCTCAAAAGGAACAGCAACTTGATAGGTTGCTTGATGCGCTTCAAAAAGGAGCAAAACGTTCTATTGAAAAGAAGCAAAATGAACTTATTAAATTAAAAACTACACTTGGTAAGTTCCATCCATCCACTCAGGTAATCATTCAAAATGACAGATATAATAGGGTAGATAAGCAAATGATTAAAGCTATGTCGCAATTGTTGGAAAAAAAGAATCAGAAATTTTCCTCAATTATTTCTAATCTCGAAGCTTTGAGTCCTTTAAGGATCATGGATAGAGGATATAGTATCGTATATAACGAAAATCAGCAATCGATTATTAAATCAACAAGACAAGTTGGACAGGGAGATCAAATTAGAGTTCGCCTTAAAGACGGATTACTCTCTTGTGAAATCAAAGAAGTTGAGGGGGAGAATGGAAATGAATGAAGAAAAAGTTCTTTCTTTTGAAGAGGCAATGGAAAAACTTGAAGAAATTGTTGAAAAGTTAGAAGAAGGTGATGTTCCTTTAGAAAAAGCGATTGGCTATTTCCAAGATGGAATGTCTCTCTCCAAGCTTTGCCATGATAAATTAAAAACGATCGAAGGTAAGATGGACCAATTACTCACTGAAAATGGAGACCTTCAGCCATTTCAAATTGGGGAGGATGAATGATTCGTGATTGATTCAAATTTTCAATCCTTCTCTCAAGAAAATAAACGACTGATTGAAGAGTCACTCACTGAGTCAATCAATAGATTATCTGCTCCTTCTTCTTTGATGAAAGCAATGGATTATTCACTACAAGCTGGAGGAAAGAGACTTCGTCCTCTCTTATTATTAGCAACCATACATAGCTTTGATAAGAATCCACTAATTGGAGTACCTGTAGCAACTGTATTAGAGATGGTTCATACATATTCGCTTATTCATGATGATTTACCAAGTATGGATAATGATGATCTTAGAAGAGGAAAACCAACAAACCATAAGGTGTTTGGGGAAGCACTAGCTATTTTAGCAGGAGACGGCTTGTTAACATACAGTTTCCAACTCTTAGCCGAAATAGATTCTCCAGAAATTAGTAGTGAAATGAAGGTAGAGCTCATTAAACAGCTTGCCATTTCAGCCGGACCTGAAGGAATGGTTGGTGGCCAAGTTGCAGACATGGAGGGTGAGGGGAGAGAACTCTCATTAGAAGGATTACAATATATACATGAAAGAAAAACCGGAAGACTTTTAGAATTTTCAATAATTGCAGGTGCTATTCTTTCAAACGCATCTGAAGAACAACTAGGACTTTTAAAAAAATTCGCCTATCACTTAGGGTTGGCCTTTCAAATAAGAGATGATATTTTAGATATTGAAGGAACTGTTGAAGAAATTGGTAAGCCAATAGGATCCGATGAAAACAATCAGAAGAGTACATATCCTTCAGTTCTGACAATGGATGGAGCGAAGAAAAAATTACTAGAGCATGTATCAATGGCTAAGCAATCATTATCTATTGCTAGGATTAATCACCAGTATCTTGAAGAGGTATGCAATTTAATTGCGGTTAGAAAAAGATAGTTTTTATTAATATTCTCCTAGCCAGGTTTTTATTTTCTTGAAATAGATGTAAGATTAGACATATATTATGTGATAGTATATTGATTTAAAGTAAAATTTGAAACGAAAGTGAGTGATTCTTATGGATCTCACAACAATAAAAGACCCGCAATTTTTAAAAGATTTATCGATAAATGAGTTAGAAGAATTAAGTGAAGATATACGTAAATTTTTAATCGGTGTAACTTCTAGAACGGGAGGCCATATTGGGCCTAATTTAGGTGTTGTAGAGCTAACAATTGCACTGCATAAGGAATTTAATAGTCCAGTTGATAAATTTTTATGGGACGTAGGGCACCAATCATATGTTCATAAAATATTAACCGGACGCACAGCACAATTTGAAACATTAAAGAAATATAAAGGTTTATCAGGATTTCCAAAAAGAAATGAAAGTGAACACGATGTTTGGGAAACGGGACATAGTTCTACATCTTTATCTGCAGCAATGGGGATGGTTATTTCTAGAGACTTGAAAAAGACAAATGAATATATCATTCCAATCATTGGTGATGGAGCCATAACAGGTGGTATGGCTCTAGAGGCATTAAACCATATTGGTCATGAAAATAAAGATATGATTGTTATTTTAAACGATAATGAAATGTCCATCGCTCCAAACGTAGGTGCCCTTCACAATATACTTGGGAGACTTCGTACAGCAGGTAAGTATAATTGGGTGAAAGATGAGCTTGAGTATATTTTAAGGAAAATTCCAGCTGTTGGAGGAAAGCTTGCTGATGCAGCTGAACGAATTAAGGACAGCGTAAAGTACTTACTAGTTTCTGGAGTCTTTTTCGAAGAATTAGGCTACACATATTTAGGACCTGTCGACGGTCACAATTACGAAGATTTAATTGAAAATTTACAGTATGCAAAAAAAACAAAGGGTCCCGTGCTAGTTCATGTTATTACAAAAAAAGGTAAAGGTTTCCATCCAGCTGAAACTGATCGTGTCGGGACATGGCACGGACCTGGTCCATATAAAATGGATTCGGGTGATTTTATCAAGCCTGCTACTTCACCACCGGCTTGGAGTAAAGTTATAAGTGAAACAGTTCGTAAAATTGCGAGAACTGATTCTAGAATTGTTGCAATTACCCCAGCAATGACAGTTGGTTCGAAGTTAGAAGGGTTTGGAGAAGAATTTCCTGATCGACTTTTCGATGTAGGTATTGCTGAACAGCACGCCATTACAATGGCTGCAGGTATGGCTACTCAAGGGATGAAACCATATTTAGCTATTTACTCAACATTTCTTCAGCGCGGGTATGATCAAGTTGTTCATGACGTTTGTAGACAAAATCTAAATGTGTTTTTTGGAATTGATCGTTCTGGCTTAGTTGGAGCAGATGGTGAAACACACCAAGGTGTCTTCGATATTGCTTTCATGCGTCATATTCCAAATCTTGTATTAATGATGCCAAAGGATGAAAATGAAGGTCAACATATGGTAAACACCGCTATTCAATATGATGATGGGCCAATCGCACTTCGCTATCCACGTGGAAATGGCTTAGGTATAGAAATGGACAAGGAGTTAAAATTGATTCCAATTGGCACATGGGAAGTGCTTCAGAACGGAACTGATTTTGCAATCTTAACCTTTGGAACAACGATTCCTATGGCATTAGAGGCAGCTAAACTTCTCTCAATCGAGGGGATTTCAGTCAAAGTTATCAATGCAAGGTTTATAAAACCGTTGGATAAAAGTATGCTTTGTGGTCTTCTTGATAAGGAAATACCAATTCTTACAATTGAGGAAGCCGTTTTACAAGGTGGATTTGGAAGCGCAGTATTAGAGTTTGCTCATGATCATGGATATCATCAAGCTAGGATCGACCGAATGGGGATACCAGATCAATTTATTGAACATGGAAATGTCAATGAATTATTAGATGAGATTGGTTTAACCGTTGATGTCGCTGTTGCAAAAATTCAGTCTTTCCACAACAAGAAAATACAAAAAAAGGCGTCCTTCTAATGAGTAAAAAAGAACGGATTGATGTTTTACTTGTAGAACGAGGGCTTATTGAGACCAGGGAAAAAGCAAAGAGAGCAGTAATGGCAGGGTTAGTCTATTCAAACGAAGTGAGAATGGACAAACCAGGAGAAAAAGTAGAATTGGAAATACCTCTCATCATTAAAGGTAAAATGATGCCATATGTAAGTAGAGGTGGTTTAAAACTTGAAAAGGCTTTAAAGGATTTTGAATTAACAGTTGATAAGAAAATTATGATTGATGTAGGCTCTTCAACTGGAGGATTTACTGACTGTGCTCTACAAAATGGTGCAAAGCTATCGTATGCTGTTGATGTTGGGTACAATCAACTAGCATGGAAATTGCGCCAGGACGAGCGAGTGATAGTCATGGAAAGAACCAATTTTCGTCATTCGAAACCCGAAGATTTCAATGAGGGTATGCCTGAGTTTGCTACCATCGATGTATCTTTTATCTCGTTACGTATTATTCTTCCGGTACTCAAAACAATTTTAGTTCCATCTAGTGATATTATTGCATTGGTGAAACCTCAATTTGAGGCTGGAAAGAATCAGGTAGGAAAAAAAGGGATTATTCGTGATCCTGAAATACATCTAAATGTATTAGAAAATATGGTGGAATTCTGCATAAAGCAAGGTTTTACTATTAACCACCTAACATTTTCTCCTATAACTGGTGGAGATGGTAATATTGAATTTCTAATGCATTTATTATGGGAAGGTCATGACACTGGCGAAAATAATTTATCCAAACTTCCATACGAAATAGTAAAGGCTGCACATGAAGAATTTAAGAAAAAACAGGTGGATGAATAGAAAGTTTTAAATAATAGGATATTTATATTGAGGTAAACAAAATTTTTTTATAAAAATGAGAGAAGCCGAAGTGCTTGGCTACTAAGGAAACAGCGGTGATACTGCATTGTGCCAACGTTCCCTAAGAGCTAGTTTCTCTCCCTTTAGTAAAAAGAACTATCCCGAACGCCACTATTTTTCCTATTACGCTTTTCTGACTTAACATAATAGGCAGTTTTTGTTGATTAGCAAAAAAAATTTAAAAAAGATAAACAATTAGATGAATTACCGCCATAAAATGGTGGTTTTTTTAAATTAATTACCTTTTCACATCATTTATATTAGAAATGATTGTACAAGCACGTTCTCATCATATAACATAATGCATAGAGAGTTCGTTAAGGGGATGGTGTCGAAGTGAACAAAGGACAACGGCATATTAAAATTCGTGAAGTAATTACTTCTAATGAAATAGAAACACAGGATGAACTTGTTGACTTATTAAAAGAAGCTGGATTTAATGTTACACAAGCTACGGTCTCACGAGATATTAAGGAATTACATCTTGTGAAGGTACCTTTGATGGATGGAAGGTATAAATATAGTTTGCCAGCAGATCAGCGGTTTAATCCTTTACAAAAACTTAAGCGATCATTAATGGATGCATTCGTAAAAATTGATTCAGCAGGACATATGTTAGTGATGAAAACACTACCTGGAAATGCGAACGCAATCGGTGCTCTAATAGATAATTTAGACTGGGATGAAATATTAGGGACTATTTGTGGCGACGATACATGCCTCATAATTTGCAAATCTCCAGAGCAAACAGAGATGATTACAAAACGTTTTCTAGACATGTTATAAGAATAAAATTATATTTGAGGTGGATATTTTTTGCTTGCAGAATTATCAATCCGCAACTTTGCCATAATAGAAGAATTAACGATTTCATTTCAAAAAGGATTAACTGTGTTATCTGGTGAGACGGGTGCTGGTAAATCGATTATTATTGATGCCATTGGTCTACTAGTGGGTGGAAGAGGTTCCGCAGAGTATGTCCGATTCGGTAAGGAAAAATCCGAAATTGAAGGCTTATTTCACTTAGACCATGAGACTCATCCTATTATTACGAAAACAAATGAACTAGGGGTAGAAACTTTTGACGGTTCTATTGTTCTAAGACGTGACATTTTAAAAAATGGAAAAAGCGTTTGTCGAGTGAATGGGAAACTCGTAACTCTTGGTATTCTCCGTGAAATAGGACAAACCTTATTAGATATACATGGGCAGCATGAACATCAAGAGCTAATGGATCAAGAACATCATATAAACCTACTAGATCAATTTGCTGAAGAAACTTTATCTGCAGATTTAGCAGAGTACAAAAATTTATATAAAAAGCACCAAAGTTATATCTCGCAAATTAAGAACTTAACTGAAAATGAACAGCAATTGGCACATCGTTTAGATCTATTGCAATTTCAATTTAAAGAAATTTCTTCAGCAGAACTTGAACCAGGTGAGGATGAAACCTTAACTGATGAAAAAATTAAAATCACTAATTATCAAAAGATTTACCAAGCTATAAACACTTCGTACCATGCTCTCCATGGAGATCAAAGAGGAATTGATTGGCTTGGTCTTGCAATGACGCATTTAGAATCAATTTCTTCAATTGATGAAGAATATAAAAAACTTTATGAAATCATATCTAGTACCTTTTACCAACTAGAAGATATTTCCTATACACTTAGAGATCAATTAGATGGATTAGAGCATGATACGGATAGACTAAATGTAATTGAGAGCCGATTAGGGGAAATTTCGCAACTAAAACGGAAGTATGGTCATTCGGTTGAAGAAATACTCTATTATGCAGCTGAAATTGAAGATGAGATAGACGAAATTAAAAATCGTGATTCTCATATTCATAATGTGCGAAAAAATCTTCAACATTCTGCTGCAGATCTCTTAATTGAGGCTCAAACTCTTTCGGATATTCGTAAGAAATCTGCCCTTCAGTTAGAAAAATCAATTTTACAAGAGCTAAAAGAGTTATATATGGATAAGGCAGATTTTAAAATTCAATTTTCACATAGAGTAGGTAGTGAAAATGATCCTGAGATTAATGGTGAAAGAATCAGACTTCATTCAAATGGTTTTGATCAAATTGAGTTTTATATTTCGCCAAACCCAGGAGAACCTCTCAAGCCATTAACAAAAATTGTGTCTGGAGGAGAATTATCCAGAATTATGCTTGCATTAAAGTCAATTTTCTCAAAACATCAAGGCGTAACTTCAATTATATTTGATGAAGTCGATACTGGTGTTAGTGGAAGAGTGGCACAAGCAATTGCAGAGAAAATTCATCGAGTATCTGTTAATTCTCAAGTGCTTTGTATCTCGCATTTACCGCAAGTTGCGGCAATGGCAGATCATCATTTGTTTATTCGAAAGGATACATTACATGATCAAACAAAAACCACTATTAAACGATTATCTGAAAATGAAAAAATTAAAGAAGTTGCCAGAATGATTTCGGGAGTAGAAATTACAGATCTTACTAAAGAGCATGCGAAGGAGCTCTTAAACCTTGCCACCAAGCTAAAACAAGTGACTACTTGAAAAGTTATCCAATTTGGGTAGCTTTTTTTGTTCAACTTTGGTTATAAATGAAGTACTCTAAGGCAAAATTAAAGATGTAGCCAATCAATAAGTGTGGTAAGTAGTTTGGGTAGAGCGAGGAGAGTGAAAACATGACAACAGATAAAATTAGAAAAGTACTTGGCACAATTCTCCTTGTTTCATTTGTTTCGATTGGATTTTCAAAAAATGTACAAAATTATGTAGAAATTCCTAAAGAAGTTGTTCTATTTGAAAATGAGAATCAACATATTTCAATTCCAGCTTTAGCCTCTGTTTCTAGCTTTGCTGACAAAAAGTATAGGACTGACGAGGAATTGAATTCTCTTTCAATTGAAGGTTTAAAAAGAGGCGAAAGCCCTATGATTGTTGAAATGTCGGGCTTCCCGATTAAAAAGGTTGACGTTAAAATCCTTTCGGATTTTAAAGTGATTCCTGGTGGACAATCCATTGGTGTCAAATTAAATTCTAAAGGTGTTTTGGTTGTAGGTCATCATGAAATTGATACAGAAAACGGTAAACAATCCCCTGGTGAAATTGCAGGTGTTAGGGTGGGGGATATTATTAAGAAAATTAATAATACACCAATAGAAAAAATGAGTGATGTAACTCCGTTTGTTCAAAAAGCTGGAAAAACGGGTGGACCATTAGATTTATTAGTAGTCCGTGATGAAAAAGAAATCCAAACAAAACTCGTTCCTTTAAAAGATAAGAATGAGCACTCTTATCGAATTGGGTTATACATCAGAGATTCTGCAGCAGGAATAGGGACAATGACTTTTTATCACCAAGAATCAAAGAAATATGGTGCATTAGGACACGTCATTTCTGATATAGATACAAAAAAGCCAATTATTGTGGATAATGGTCAAATAATTCGTTCAACAGTCACTTCAATACAAAAGGGCGCAAATGGAAGCCCTGGAGAAAAACATGCAAGATTTACTTCCGAAAAGGAAATTATTGGAGATATATCGAGGAATAGTCCATTTGGAATCTTTGGGAAATTGTCAAAAGACATGCAGAATGGATTAATGGATCGAGGAATTCCTGTAGCATTATCAAATCAAGTAAAAGAAGGTCCAGCGAAAATATTAACAGTAGTAGAAAATGATCAAGTACAATTATTTGATATAGAAATCGTAAGCACTATTCCACAAAAATTCCCTGCTACAAAAGGAATGGTTATAAAAGTAACGGATCCCGAATTATTAGAAAAAACGGGTGGAATTGTACAAGGAATGAGTGGAAGTCCCATTATTCAAGATGGAAAGTTAATCGGAGCAGTCACACATGTTTTTGTAAACGATCCTACCTCAGGTTATGGTGTTCATATTGAATGGATGTTAAATGAGGCAGGTTTAGATATATATGAAAAAGGATCTAAGGAAGAGCAAAAGGCTAGCTAAAGCAGCCGCTTTGCTTTTTTTTTGTTATTATGGAATTAAAGATAAAGATTTTTCGACATTCAATGAATAAAATGACACAAAAGGTCGAAAACAGGAGTAAAAGCGAGATTATTAAAGATTTTGATGGTTTTTTAAGTTTTTTTTAATAAAATAGAGGGAATTTGATTGCATTGTCGAAAACTTCATTTAGAATAGAAAATAGATACTAATATTTTAACAAATTATACCTTGTTAAAAATTGTTTAATTTTCAAAACTAGTTATACGGAAGTCGGAAGATGGTATAATCCATCAATCCAATAATCTCATTTCACATGTCTTATAAGAAAATGGTGCTTAGGAGGAAATATGATGAAAAAGATCAAAGTTTGCTTAGTAGATGATAACCGCGAGTTAATTGGGCTTTTAGAAGATTATGTTTCGGCGCAAGAGGATATGGAAGTTATTGGGGTATCGTACAATGGGCAAGAATGTTTAAATATGTTAGAGGACAGAAATCCTGATGTCTTAGTCTTGGATATTATCATGCCACATGTAGATGGATTAGCTGTCCTAGAAAGAATGCGTGAGATAAAAAAAGATAAACAACCTAGCGTTATTATGTTGACGGCATTTGGCCAAGAGGACGTAACGAAAAAAGCTGTAGATTTAGGTGCATCATATTTTGTTTTGAAGCCATTTGATATGGAAAATTTAACGAGTCATATTCGCCAAGTTAGTGGAAATGGAATACCGCTGAAAAGAACTTCACATAATACATACAGACAAGCTGACTCCAATAAACCAAGGAATTTAGATGCAAATATCACAAGTATTATTCATGAAATAGGTGTACCTGCTCACATAAAGGGGTATATGTATCTACGCGAAGCAATCTCGATGGTGTACAATGATATCGAGCTCCTAGGATCTATTACCAAAGTATTATACCCTGACATTGCCAAGAAGTTTAATACTACAGCAAGCCGTGTTGAACGGGCAATTCGTCATGCGATAGAAGTTGCTTGGAGCCGTGGGAATATTGACAGTATTTCCTCATTATTTGGCTACACAGTTAGTATGTCTAAAGCAAAACCAACAAATAGTGAATTTATTGCTATGGTAGCAGATAAACTTCGTCTTGAGCATAGAGCTTCTTGAGAGGGTAAGGAATAAGATATAAGGTAAAAGACATAGGAAAAAACCCAATAAACATTTAAGTTTAATTGGGTTTTTTTGATTGTACTAAATATAGGGAATTTATTTTTCCTCTTTTTGTAACTCCATTAATTTTTGAATTAATATATGCTGTGGCATATGCATAATTTGTTCTAATGGAACTCCTAGTTTTTCAGAAAGCATAATAGCTGTTTCAGGTGAAATTTGTAATGGTTTCAATTGAATCCCCCTCCTACTAAAAAAGAATATCTCAAAGAGAGAAGTTTCTCAAGAAAGAAAAGTTAGGATGTGAATTTTATGACGGCTATTTATGGACATCGAGGTGCTGCAGGGACACATCCAGAGAATACCATGATTGCATTCCGAGAATCAGTTAGAGTTGGTGCAGATGGTATTGAATTAGATGTGCAACTTTCTAAGGATGGGGAAATTATAGTCATCCATGATGAAACATTAGAACGTACCACCACAGGAAGTGGGTGGGTAAAGGATTATACACTCCGAGAGCTTTTGTCATTGGATGCAAGTTATAAATTTCCAGATTTTGGAGTATGTAAGATACCATCATTAGATGAAGTGTTTAGTTGGGCGCAATCAAACGCTGTCGTAATAAATATCGAATTAAAAAATACGTCGGTTCCTTACCTCGGGTTAGAAGAAAAGGTAATTGAACTCATCCGTCGGTATCGATTTGAAAAACGTGTTGTTATATCTTCCTTCAATCACTCAAGTCTAACGAAGTGCAATAATATTGCACCAGAGATATCTCTTGGGGTCCTCTATCATGAAAAAATATTTGAACCATGGATTTATGCCAAGAATATTGGTGGCAATTCTATACACCCGAATTATAAGGCTATATCAAAATCTGTGATCATAAAATCAATGCAGAATGGAATTGAAGTAAGACCCTATACTGTAAATAGTCAAAAAGACATTACGAAATTATTGTTGATTAAATGCTCTGCTCTAATTACAGATTATCCAGAGAAGGCTGTAGCATTAAGAAAAAAATACACATAAAAAAAGCCGTGCAAATTTTGCGGGCTTATTTTTTTTCAGTAAAGCGTTTTTGAATTTTATTTCTTTTTTTATCACGATGAAAAATAAAACTGCCTATTAAGTACAGTCCGCCAGCTAAGAATGATAATCCTATAAAAAATTGTAGCCATAGTGATGGAATTGGCGGTTGAAGGATAGCGAAAGTCATATCTCGAATAAGCTTTATTCCCAAAACAGCCAGCATGACTGGGATAAGAACGATGATAAGGGCGATGATACGCTGCATAATATTATTTCCTCTCTTTATTTCTTTATTTATTATAGACCATACTTTGAGAATAATGAAATTGTCAATTGATTAGATTCAGTGTAGAATGATATTGTGCAATAAATTGCAAACAGGAGAGTCGGACTATGCAAAAAGTGTTGATAGTGGGTGCTGGTAAAGGCGGGAAAGCGATTCTTAAGCTTTTGAATGAAACAGAGTTAATATATGTCTTAGCGATAATAGATATTAATCCTGAGGCTTTGGGTATGAGGTATGCCGAATCTATAGGGGTTCAAACTGCGTCTGACTGGACTAGTTTTTTATCGGAAGATGTAGACATAATTATTGATGCTACTGGTAATCCGGTTGTCTTTAAAGAAATCCGAGGAAATAAAAATAAAAATACTATTTTAATACCTGGTACTGTAGCTCATTTCTTATCAAAGTTAATGGATGAAAAAGAGGCCTTAATTACGGAGTTAATGAATCAATCTTATAAGCATGATCTTATCTTTGATTCGACTCATGATGGAATGGTTGTTGTTGATATAAACGAAAAAGTTGTTCTGTTTAATCGTAGCGCGGAAAAAATGACAGGAAAGAAAAGTGAGGTAGTGTTAGGGCAAGATGTTAGTATAGTTATCCCTAATACTCGATTACCCAGAGTCTTACATAATAGAGAAGTTGAAAAAAACAAGGAGTTAATACTGGATAATGGAAAAAAAATTATTACAACGCGTATACCAATTGTAACTGATTCTGGGA
The DNA here is from genome assembly GCA_041611945.1 of Bacillus sp. (in: firmicutes). GTDB lineage: Bacteria > Bacillota > Bacilli > Bacillales > SA4 > Bacillus_BS. The sequence goes on along the minus strand of JBFILZ010000004.1, from coordinate 40,916 downwards.
AATTGCTCGGAGCTTTTGCGGTCTTCAAGGATATAACGGAAGTTGTTAACCTTGCTGAAGAATTAACCGACCTACGTGAAATTCATATTATGCTAGAAGCTATTATTCAATCCTCCGAAGAAGCTATTTCGGTTGTGGATGAAGAGGGAAAAGGGATATTGATTAACCCCGCCTACACAAAGATGACTGGTTTAACAAAGCAGGATATTGTAGGGAAACCAGCGACTGCGGATATTTCTGAGGGTGAAAGTATGCATATGCAAGTGCTTCAGACTAGACGTCCCGTTAGAGGGGTTCGAATGAAGGTTGGCCCTCATCATCGTGATGTCATAGTGAATGTCGCGCCAATAATTGTCGACGGAAGATTAAAGGGTAGTGTTGGTGTTATTCATGATTTATCTGAGATACAATCACTAACCAATGAATTAAAAAGAGCGAGACAAATCATTAGAACGCTAGAAGCTAAGTATTCCTTTGATGATATTATTGGCACTTCTGGAGAAATGAGTTTTGCTATTGAGCAAGCAAAGCTTGGAGCGAAGACGCCAGCAACAGTTATGTTGAGAGGGGAATCGGGGACTGGGAAGGAATTGTTTGCTCACGCAATACATAATGGTAGTGATCGTAAGTTTAATAAATTTATTCGAGTGAATTGTGCAGCAATCTCAGAATCACTCCTAGAAAGTGAACTATTTGGTTATGAAGAAGGTGCTTTTTCTGGAGCAAAAAGGGGAGGAAAGAGAGGTTTTTTTGAAGAGGCGCATAATGGTAGTATTTTTTTAGATGAAATCGGTGAGCTGTCGGCTAGCATGCAAGCGAAGTTATTGAGAGTTCTTCAAGAGCATGAAATTGTGAGGGTTGGTGGGACTAAGCCTATATCTATAAGTGTTCGGGTGATAGCGGCTACCAACGTTAATTTAGAAAAAGGGATTGCGAATGGTACTTTTAGAGAAGATTTATATTACAGGTTAAATCGTCTACCGATTCATATACCGCCGTTACGTCAACGGAAACAAGATATTCCGGCTTTGGCTATTCATTTACTCCAGAAAATCAATCGAGATTACGGCCGTATGGTTGAAGAAATTTCTATTTCGGCAATTGATTATTTATCTTCTCATGATTGGCCGGGGAATGTAAGGGAGTTGGAGAATATACTAGGTAGAGCCGTTATTTATATGAAGTACAATGTGAATAAAATGGATATTAAACATATTCCTATATTAGGGCAGGAAGGACAAACTAAGTCTGTCTTGGTCATGAGTATCGAACAAACGAAACCTTTATCTGAAATGATAGAAGAATATGAGGGGAAAGTCTTGCGAGAAGTACTCGAAAAAAATAATGGAAATAAGACAACAACAGCGAAACAATTAGGTATGTCATTAAGAAGTTTGTATTATAAACTTGAAAAGTATTCTATTTTGCAAAAATAAGCATGCAAAGATATTCGAAACGTGCAAATGTTTGCAAAATAATAACTTGTTAATAGGCTGTAATAAAAAGAAATGACTTGGCACGTTTCTTGCTTTAAATATAAAGTGTATGAATATATCAAAGGGGTTGGAGTCATATGAAGCTAGATTCACTCTTAGAGAAAGCGACCCAATATCCAAAAAAAACAGTTGCTGTTGCAGCAGCTGAGGATGAAGAAGTAATTGAGGCTGTAGTCCTTGCGACAAAACGTAAAATAGCTTCTTTTCATTTATATGGGAATGAGTCTGAAATAAGGAGTTTGCTTTCCAAAAAAGGAATGGAAAAACAAAGTTCGATTGAAATTTTTCATGCAAATACAAAGGAACGCGCAGCTGAGCTAGCAGTTAGAGCAGTTAATTCAACAGATGCTGATGTTCTTATGAAAGGGAATATATCTACGGCTACTATTTTAAAGGCTGTTTTAAACAAGGACTATGGTCTTCGGACAGGAAGATTGTTATCTCATGTTGCAGTGTTTGAAGTTCCGAATTTTAATCGGTTTATTATTGTCACTGATGCTGCAATGAATATTGCTCCGGAATTAAAAGATAAAGTAGAAATCGTGCGAAATGCTGTTGATATTGCAAGGTGTATCGGGATTCAACTACCAAAGGTAGCGCCATTGGCGGCAGTTGAGGTAATAAACCAAGATATGCAGGCAACATTGGATGCTGCGGTGCTTAGCCAAATGCAAGCAAGAGGTCAAATAACAAATTGTATCATTGATGGTCCTTTAGCTTTGGATAATGCAGTTTCTATCGAGGCTGCACATCACAAGGGTATTACCAATGAAGTAGCAGGACAAGCAGATATTCTTTTAGTCCCTACTGTTGAAGTTGGAAATGCTTTGTATAAATCACTAATTTATTTTGCAAAGGCTAATGTTGGTGCAGTTATTGCCGGTGCTAAAGCTCCAATTGTATTAACTTCTAGGGCAGATTCAGCAGGTAGTAAATTATATTCACTCGCTTTAGCTGTATGTATTACTTCTAATAAACAAAATGAATAGAAAAAATGGGGAGGAATTTAGAAATGGAAATGTTTAAGTATATGGAGACTTATGATTACGAACAATTAGTATTGTGTCAGGATAAAGAATCGGGGTTAAAAGCTATTATCTGTATTCATGATACAACCCTCGGGCCAGCACTTGGTGGTACACGTATGTGGACATATGAAACAGAAGAAGCTGCTATTGAAGATGCGCTTCGTTTAGCAAAGGGAATGACCTATAAAAATGCTGTAGCTGGATTAAATCTTGGTGGCGGAAAAACGGTTATTATCGGAGACCCACGTAAGGATAAAAATGAAGCTATGTTCCGTGCATTCGGACGATACATTCAAGGGTTAAATGGGCGTTATATTACTGCTGAGGATGTAGGTACAACTGTGGCCGATATGGACTTAATTCATGAAGAAACAGATTATGTAACAGGAATCTCACCTGCATTTGGATCATCAGGAAATCCATCTCCAGTTACAGCGTATGGGGTATACCGTGGAATGAAGGCTGCAGCTAAGGAAGCGTTTGGGACAGACTCACTTGAAGGTAAAGTAATAGCTGTACAAGGAGTTGGTAATGTAGCTTATACACTTTGCCGTCATCTTCATGAAGAGGGTGCACATTTAATTGTAACAGATATTAATAAAGAAGCAGTTGCAAGGGCAGTTAATGATTTTGGTGCGAGAGCAGTTGATGTCCATGAGATTTATTCTGTTGATTGTGACATATACGCACCTTGTGCTTTAGGTGCAACAATTAATGATGAAACAATTCCCCTTATTAAAGCTAAAGTAATTGCCGGCGCAGCAAATAATCAACTTAAGGAAACTCGCCATGGTGATATCCTACATAATATGGGTATTGTTTATGCCCCTGATTATGTCATTAATGCAGGCGGAGTAATAAATGTTGCCGATGAACTTTATGGTTACAATCATGAACGCGCTATGAAGAAGGTTGAAACACTCTACGATACGATTGAAAAAGTTATCAACATTTCAAAGCGTGACAAAATACCAACTTATGTAGCTGCAGATCGATTGGCAGAAGAAAGAATCAAGACAATGAAAAATTCAAGAAGTCAATTTTTACAAAATGGTCGACACATCCTAAGTCGTCGTAACGGCCAATAATTCAGCTATGAACTTAAGGAAAGAGGTAAGCTGGAGGTGTGGGGGCAATAAACTACAATGGAACACTCATCAACCCACCTCTCTTTACTCACTCACCTCTTAAAATGGAGGTTTCAAATTTGCAAGAAAATGAATACCGCATTCTGGTAATAAATCCGGGATCAACTTCAACTAAAATTGGCGTATTCTCAAACGAAGTTTCAGTATTTGAGAAAACGATTCGTCATGATTCAGAAATTATTTCTTCATTTCCTACTATTATTGATCAATATGAATTTAGAAAAGATACCATTTTAGAAACCTTAGACCATGAAGGGATAAATATCTCGAAACTAAGTGCAGTATGTGGTCGAGGTGGATTATTACGTCCAATCGAGGGCGGTACTTATGATGTAAACGAAAAAATGATACGGGATTTACGTAAGGGGTATTCAGGTCAACATGCATCTAACCTTGGAGGTATACTTGCCTTTGAAATCGCCAACGGACTAAATATACCTTCCTTTATAGTTGATCCAGTTGTCGTAGATGAATTAGATCCCATTGCTAGGATCTCAGGTGTGGCTGAAATTGAACGCAAGAGTATTTTCCATGCATTGAACCAAAAGGCAGTCTCACGTCGTGTCGCAAAAGAAATGAATAAGTCATATGAAGAATTAAATTTAATTGTGACTCATATGGGTGGCGGGATTACTGTAGGTGTTCATAAAGGTGGAAGAGTTATTGATGTAAATAATGGACTTCATGGTGATGGACCATTTAGTCCGGAACGTGCAGGTACTGTACCTGCAGGAGATTTAGTATCTCTATGTTTCTCAGGAGAATATTATCGTGATGAAATCATGAAAAAATTAGTAGGTCAGGGCGGACTAGTTGGATATTTAGAAACAAATGATGCCGTTAAAGTAGAAAAGATGATCAAAGCTGGAAACGAAAAGGCAAAGTTAGTTTACGATGCAATGGCCTATCAAGTTGCAAAGGAAATTGGCTCTGCTGCAGCTGTATTATCAGGAAAAGTAGATGCAATCATTTTAACTGGTGGTTTAGCATATGGGAAAGAATTTGTTAAAACGATTACAGATCGTGTGAAGTGGATTGCAGATGTCGTTGTACAACCTGGTGAAAACGAATTACAAGCTCTAACTGAAGGAGCGCTTAGGGTATTAAAAGGTGAAGAGAAGGCAAAGTCCTACCCTGGAGTCCAGTTAAATGAGAAGTTAAACGTTTAAAGTTGAGAGGGGAAATTCGATAATGGCAACAGAATATGATGTAGTCATACTAGGAGGCGGGACTGGCGGTTATGTAGCTGCCATTCGCGCTTCACAGCTTGGTCTATCAGTAGCGATAGTAGAAAAAGGAAAACTAGGTGGCACTTGCTTGCATAAAGGATGTATTCCGAGTAAAGCATTACTGCGTAGTGCTGAAGTATTTGCAACAACGAGAAAAGGAGAGGAATATGGGGTAATCGCAAAAGATGTTACCTTGGATTTCTCTAAGGTCCAGGAAAGAAAGACGAAAATCGTTGAACAACTACATAAAGGTGTTCAACATTTAATGAAACAAGGGAAAATTGACGTGTATGAAGGGCTCGGAAGAATCTTAGGGCCTTCAATTTTCTCACCAATGCCAGGCACAATCTCGGTTGAGATGAATAATGGGGAAGAAAACCAAATGCTAATTCCAAAAAATGTTGTACTTGCAACAGGCTCACGTCCTAAAACACTGCCTGGTCTCGAGTTAGATGGAGAATTTGTATTATCTTCGGATGAAGCATTGGAACTTGAAAAGCTACCTAACTCAATCATTATTGTTGGTGGAGGGGTTATCGGAATAGAGTGGGCATCAATGCTATCTGACTTTGGAATACAAGTGACAGTTCTTGAGTATGCAGATCGAATTATCCCAACAGAGGATAGAGAAATATCAAAAGAAATGCAACGATTAATGAAAAAGAAGGGCGTCAAAATTGTTACGAGTGCGAAAGTTTTACCCGAAACTTTACAAAAAGGAAATGGTGTTACTATTTCAGCTGAGCATAAGGGAGAACAGAAGACTTTTTCAGCTGATCAGATTCTAGTATCTGTAGGGCGTCAAGCAAATGTTGAAGATATAGGTCTTGATAATACTGAGATTAAGGTAGAAAAAGGCTTCATCGAAGTCAACCAAAACTACCAAACAAAAGAATCACATATATATGCAATCGGGGATGTAATTGGCGGCTTACAACTTGCTCATGTTGCCTCACATGAAGGTATACTAGCAATCGAACATATATCTGGTAAAAAGATACACTCAATTGATCCGACACTAGTAGCTAAGTGTATATACAGCAATCCTGAAGCGGCGAGTGTTGGTTATACAGAAGATGAAGCAAAAGAGAAGGGGTTTAAAGTGAAAACCGGAAAGTTCTCTTTTAAAGCTATCGGAAAAGCCTTAGTACACGGGGAGTCTGACGGATTTGTAAAATTAGTAGTGGATGAGGAAACGGATGATTTGCTTGGAGTTCATATGATTGGTCCTCATGTAACAGATATGATATCAGAAGCTGCATTAGCAAAGGTATTAGATGCAACTCCTTGGGAGATATCACAAACCATTCATCCTCATCCCACACTATCAGAGGCAATTGGTGAAGCGGCGTTAGCTGTTGAAGGTAAAGCAATTCATTCTTAGTAATGATTGTTCAAAATTCGATTTTTTTCTAACTTCTTTTATAAAATTTCAGGGGGTAAAAACATGGCTGAAAATCGACATCAAGCATTAGGTTTGAGTGATGAAACCGCTTTAGAAATGTATGAAACAATGCTGCGAGCTCGTAAAATTGATGAGAGAATGTGGTTGTTAAACCGTGCAGGGAAAATTCCTTTTGTCATCTCGTGCCAAGGACAAGAGGCCGCTCAAGTTGGCGCTGCCTTTGCATTAGATCGAAATAAAGATTATGTATTACCATACTATCGAGATATGGGGGTTGTTCTTGCATTCGGGATGACTACACGTGAATTGATGCTTTCAGGTTTCGCAAAAGCTGAAGATCCAAACTCTGGTGGGCGTCAAATGCCAGGTCATTTTGGTCAAAAGAAAAATAGGATCGTAACAGGTTCTTCTCCAGTTACAACACAGGTTCCTCATGCTGTTGGTGTTGCACTTGGAGGCCGATTAGAAGGAAAGGATCTTGTGACATTCGTGACTTTTGGAGAGGGGTCATCTAACCAAGGTGATTTTCATGAAGGAGCAAACTACGCCGCTGTACATAAGCTTCCAGTTATTTTTATGTGTGAAAACAATAAATATGCTATTTCTGTCCCTTATGAAAAACAGGTTGCATGCGAAAAAATTTCAGATCGTGCTATTGGATATGGAATGCCAGGTGTGACAATTGATGGTAATGACATTCTTGAGGTTTATAGAGTAGTAAAGGAAGCTGCAGATAGAGGGCGACGTGGAGAAGGTCCAACTCTTGTTGAAGCAATCTCTTATCGTTTAACAGCCCATTCGAGTGATGATGATGATCGAATTTACAGAAACAAGGAAGAAGTAGAAGAGGCAAAGAAAAAAGATGGACTATTTGCGTTTGAAGTTTACTTAAGAGAAATAGGTCTTCTAACAGATGAGAAATTTAAAGAAATACAAGAGCGATTGAAGTTAGAAATTGAAGAGGCGACGGAATACGCAGAAAATGCTCCATACGCAGATCCAGAATATGCACTTAAGCATGTTTATGCTGAGTAAGTGAGGGGGAAAATAGATGCCAGTTATTTCTTATATTGATGCAGTTACCATGGCTATTAGAGAAGAGATGGAGAGAGATTCAAAAGTATTCACTTTAGGTGAAGATGTTGGTCTAAAGGGTGGGGTTTTTAAAGCGACATTTGGCTTATATGACCAATTTGGAGAAGATCGGGTAATTGATACTCCTCTTGCTGAATCAGCAATTGCTGGAGTTGCAATTGGTGCTGCTATGTATGGAATGAGACCCATTGCTGAAATACAATTCGCTGATTTTATTATGCCTGCTGTAAACCAAATCATTTCTGAAGCAGCAAAAATTCGTTACCGTTCGAACAATGATTGGTCTTGTCCGTTAGTTATTCGTGCACCTTATGGTGGTGGGGTACATGGAGCGCTATACCATTCGCAATCAGTCGAAGCGATATTTGCTAATCAGCCTGGACTTAAGATTGTGATGCCTTCAACACCATATGACGTAAAAGGCTTATTAAAAGCTGCGATTCGTGATGAAGACCCGGTTCTATTCTTTGAGCACAAACGAGCATATCGTTTGATTAAAGGTGAAGTTCCAACAGAAGATTACGTACTTCCAATCGGGAAAGCTGACGTAAAACGTGATGGAGAAGATGTAACAGTCATCACTTACGGTTTATGTGTTCATTTTGCACTTCAGGCTGCTGAGAAGCTTGCGAGTGATGGAATTTCAGTACATGTTCTGGATCTAAGAACGGTTTATCCTCTAGATCAGGAAGCAATTTTGGAAGCGGCTTCAAAGACAGGGAAAGTACTATTACTCACTGAAGATACAAAAGAGGGAAGTATTATGGGTGAGGTATCAGCCATCATTGCAGAGCACTGCCTATTTGATCTTGACGCACCAATTAAACGATTAGCTGGACTAGATGTTCCTGCAATGCCATATGCACCAACAATGGAAAAATACTTTATGATTAATCCAGAAAAGGTAGAGAAGGCATTGAGAGAGCTTGCAGAATTTTAAATGACGTTCCAGTAATATAAAAAGGAGGTTATCTAACATTGGGAATTGAAAAAATTACGATGCCACAACTAGGCGAAAGTGTGACAGAAGGAACCATTAGTAAATGGCTTGTATCACCAGGTGATACAGTCAATAAGTACGACCCTATAGCGGAAGTTATGACCGATAAAGTAAATGCAGAAGTCCCTTCCTCATTTGCTGGAACAATCAAAGAATTAATTGCTACTGAGGATGAAGCAATGCCAGTCGGTGCTGTTATTTGTACGATTGAGGTTGAGGGGAGTGCTGGTCAAACATCCTCTCAAAGTAAAAGGGAAGAAATAGAGCCAGAACAAATATCTTCTCCTACAGCTATCGAATCCAATGTAGAGGTAGACGCACCTAACAAGCGTCGATATTCTCCTGCAGTACTTAGATTATCTCAGGAAAATAATATTGACCTTGAGCAAGTCTCAGGTACTGGAGCAGGTGGCCGAATTACACGTAAGGATATTCTGCAAGTTATTGAATCAGGTGTTATACCAACTCCACAATCAAAGCAAGATGATGTAACACATTCTTTACCGACGACTAAAGTGGAAGGGGAAACTAGAACCACTTCAGCAGGATCATACCCGCCTGTTTCATCACAGCCTGGAGATATAGAAATCCCAATAACAGGGATTAGAAAGGCGATTGCAGCAAATATGCTTCGAAGTAAACATGAAGCTCCACATGCATGGACAATGGTAGAAGTAGATGTTACAAATCTTGTCAACTATAGAAATTCATTAAAGAATGAATTTAAAAAATCAGAAGGTTTTAACTTAACATTCTTTGCTTTCTTTGTTAAGGCTGTTGCACAAGCGTTAAAAGAATACCCACAAATTAATTCAATGTGGGCAGGTGATAAGATTATTCAGAAAAAGGATATTAACATCTCTATTGCTGTGGCTACAGAAGATGCCTTATATGTCCCAGTCATTAAGAATGCCGATGAGAAGACAATTAAAGGAATAGCTCGAGAAATTACTGAGCTTGCAAATAAAGTACGTGCAGGTAAATTGAAATCAGATGAAATGCAGGGTGGTACATTTACCGTTAACAATACCGGTTCATTTGGTTCAGTTCAATCTATGGGAATTATTAACTACCCACAGGCAGCCATTTTGCAGGTAGAATCAATTGTAAAACGTCCAGTTGTTATGAACGAGAATATGATTGCTGTTCGGGATATGGTCAACCTTTGTTTATCACTAGATCATAGAGTGTTAGATGGGCTAGTATGTGGACGTTTTCTAGCCAGAGTGAAAGAAATACTAGAAAATACAAGCAAAGAAAATACTTCAGTCTATTAATTAGTTGAAATTCAATTGATTTCAACAAGCACTGTTTAAGAAACCAAATAAGAGCGTCTCTTCCTGTATGTGAAGGGTCGCTTTTTTTGTTGATTTGTAATGTAATAACACACGATTAACCCTCAATGGAAATCTAATACCAATCATTGTAAAAATGTGAGTGTCATAGTTTTTGCTAATCTCAGCTGCTTCATCTATTGGATGAAAAGTCTATACCGATCAACTTCTTAATTATAAGGAAGTTGATGTACAATTTTTCGATGATATCAAAGGTGGAGAGATAGAATTTTTTATACAGCTTTATCGATTTATTGAATGTTAGGAGAATTCAAAGCTCAGTCTATTATTGTACAACTTGCCTATTTATACTAATATTAAATTATTAATTATTTTTTATAATGGTAGTGTTAAAGCTCCGTGTTGATTTTTAAACAAAGTTGATCGAAGTGGAAGGACGCGCGACTCCTCGAAAATACTCCCGCATTTCCTTCATGCGGTGTGAACTCATGGAAGCCTATTCAAAGTCCTGCGGGAGCAGCGGGACAGGTGAGACACCGAAGGCGCAAGTGCCGAGTTGGCTCACGGAAAGCGAGTGTTCTGGAACGAAGATCCCCTTATTTTCAGGGTAGCCTATAATATAAATAAAAACTGTAAGCGTTTTCGGGAAAAGGAGGAAGTACATGTCTAAAGAACAATTGAATTCAAAAACATTTTCTGATTTTGAAGAGTTTAAAATTCCTACCTATGAAGAATGGGAGAAAACGGCACTAACTTCATTAAAAGGGAAACCATTGGATAAGCTTTATTCTATGACTGAAGAAGGAATCAAAATAAAACCTGTTTATACTAAATCTGACATTAAGAATATACCTATTCAAATTTTCACTGACAATCAAATTGATAATAGTTGGGAAATAAGTCAAGAAATTTACGCATCTTCAATTGAAGATGCCATAAATATTGTTCAAGACGCTGTAAAAAATGGGCAATCATCTATTAATATACAGATAAAATCAAATGATAAACCACAAGGTGTACCTATTCGAAATAAGAAAGAGTTGCTTAACCTACTTGAAATAATACCACTTGATACGTGTAAGTTGTTCATTAACACTAGGTTAAATCAAAGTTCTTTCATTTCGTCTCTAATAAGCTTTCAAGAGAAAAATAACATCGTCATAAAGGGTGTTGTCGCAAGTGATCCCATTGCTGAATGGATCCTGAAAGGACAACTTCCAAGTTCATTATCTTCTTATTATGACGAAATGACTGCAGTCATTAAGGGTCTAAAAAGTTCAAATTCTAGTATTCAGTCGATTTTAATACAAAGTCAACCATTCCATAATGGTGGTGCAAATGCAGTTCAGGAATTAGCCTATACGTTAACAGTGGCTATTGAGTATGTGAGGCAGTGTTTAGAGAGAGGGTTAACAATAGATGAAATAGCTTCACATTGTGTATTTTCTTTTTCGATTGGGTCGAATTTATTTATTGAAATTGCAAAGTTAAGAGCGGCAAAATACTTATGGGCATCTATCGTTAAAGAATTTGGTGGATCTAGTGAATCACAAAAAATGTGGATTCATGCAAGAACTTCAGCCACAACGAAAACAAAATATGACCCTTATGTAAATATGTTAAGATCAACTGTTGAATCATTTGCTGCGATAATGGGAGGGGTTAAGAGTATACATACATCAGCTTTTGACGAGGTATTGGAGACTCCCAATCCTTTTTCTGATAGAATTGCCAGAAATGTACAATCAATTCTTATGGAAGAAGCTCACCTCAATCGAGTAGCTGACCCTTCAAAAGGTTCATTTTACGTAGAGAAATTAACAAATGAACTTGCTGAAAAAGCATGGGAACACCTGCAATTGATTGAAGGTAAAGGCGGAATTATATGTGCTTTGAGAGAGAATTTCGTTCAAAAAGAAATTTCGAATACAAGAAATGCTCGACTGGAGAAAATAGATGTCCGACAAGATAAAATTGTGGGGACAAATACGTATGCTAATCCAAATGAAGTAGAGCTAATGCCTATTGAAAAGAGGGTTTTTACTACTAGTTCTAATTTGAGTATTCCTCTTACTAAATTACAACTTTCTAGTTTACAGGCTGATTATATTTCGCGAATTAATGATGAGTTAAATAAGGGCACTATGTTTGATTGTATTCAAGAGAGCTTAATTGAACAACCTCATGAGCTATCCATTGAACCAATCCTTCCAATTAGATGGTCAATGAGGATTGAATCTCTTAGAGGCAGAGCAGAAAAATATTATAGAAAAACAGGGGAGAAATTATCTGTATATCTATTAAATTTGGGTGAAAATAGTACACATAAACCCAGAACTGACTTTATCAAAGACTTTTTTGAAGTTGGAGGATTTCAAGTATTTCAAAGTAATAGCTTCATAACATTTGAGAAGTTGGAAGAAGGTATAAAAGGGCTGAATCAACAAATATTCGTTATTTGTGGACCAGATGACATGTATTCAGAATTTGGTCTGGAAGTTGTAGATTTAGTTAGGAAAACGTATCCTTCTTCACATCTATTCATTGCAGGGAAAATCCTCTCGCCCCTACTAAAAGAGTATCGGAATGCTGGTCTAAACGATTGCATTCACATGGAAACAAATTGTTATCAATTTTTGGAAAAATTACAAAAAGAAATGGAGGGGTTACATGAAAAAGCCTGATTTTGCTAGCATTCCTTTTGAAAAATTAGCCCTTCATGGAAAACAAATACATATAAAATCTGAACAACCACAATCATTTGAAACAAATGAAAAGATTGCTGTAAAAAGCTCATACAATCAAGAAGATATTGCGAACTTACCATTTCTTGATTATATGCCTGGGATTGCTCCGTTCAATCGAGGACCCTATCCAACTATGTATGTGACACGTCCATGGACAGTACGTCAATATGCAGGCTTCTCAACGGCAGAAGAAAGTAATGCCTTTTATCGACGGAATCTAGCAGCCGGACAAAAGGGACTATCTGTAGCATTTGATTTAGCGACTCATCGAGGCTATGATTCCGATCATCCTCGAGTTGTAGGCGATGTAGGAAAAGCGGGAGTAGCAATTGATTCTATCTTAGATATGAAAATATTATTTGATGGCATTCCACTTGATGAGATGTCAGTATCGATGACTATGAATGGTGCAGTTCTCCCGATTATGGCCTTTTATATTGTTACTGCGGAGGAACAAGGTGTAGACCAGAGCAAATTAACAGGGACAATCCAAAATGATATTTTAAAAGAATATATGGTTAGAAATACTTACATTTATCCGCCTGAAACATCTATGAGAATTATTGCCGATATTTTTGAATATACATCCAAAAAAATGCCGAAATTTAATTCAATTAGTATATCAGGTTATCATTTACAAGAAGCAGGAGCCCCTGCAGATTTAGAGTTAGCCTATACTTTAGCAGATGGTCTTGAATATGTTCGAACTGGATTACAAGCTGGTATCGATATTGATTCCTTTGCTCCTCGTTTGTCGTTTTTCTGGGCAGTTGGTATGAATTATTTTATGGAGGTTACAAAAATGAGAGCGGCCCGATTATTGTGGGCCAAACTCATTAAACCTTTTGATCCTAAGAATGAAAAGTCATTAGCACTAAGGACACATTCTCAAACATCAGGATGGAGTTTAACTGAACAAGATCCGTATAATAATGTAGCGAGAACATGTATGGAAGCACTTGCTGCAACGCTTGGACATACTCAATCTCTTCACACTAATGCATTAGATGAAGCCATTGCCTTACCTACAGATTTCTCAGCACGAATTGCTCGTAATACTCAGCTTTATTTAAAGGATGAAACAGGAATTAGCAATGTTATTGATCCATGGGGTGGTTCATATTATGTTGAGTCCTTAACAGCTTCATTAGTTGAACGAGCTTGGCAGCATATTCTTGAGATTGAAGAGCTTGGTGGTATGTCAAAGGCAATTGAAACAGGACTCCCTAAGATGAGAATTGAAGAGGCTGCTGCAAGAAAACAGGCACACATAGATTCAGGGAAAGAATCGATAATTGGAGTAAATAAATATCGTTTAGATAAGGAAGACGAAATTGAAACATTAGATATTGATAACACAGCTGTCAGAGAAAAACAAATTGAACGATTACAAAATTTAAGAAAGAATCGTGATGAGAATAAAGTGATTTCGGCTTTAGATGCAATTACAAAATCAACAGAGACAGGTGTAGGGAATCTCTTAGAGTTATCAGTAAATGCCGCAAGAGAAAGAGCGACCCTAGGTGAAATCTCTGATGCTATTGAAAAAGTAGCAAAGCGTCACAAAGCTATTATAAGGTCAATCAGTGGGGTATATAGTGCGGAGTATTCAAATGAAGAGGATATTCAAAAGATGAAAAAGCGAACAGATGATTTTGCTAAAATAGAAGGAAGAAGGCCACGGATATTAATTGCCAAAATGGGTCAGGATGGTCATGACCGAGGTGCTAAGGTTATTGCAACGGCATTTGCAGATCTAGGATTTGATGTTGATATCGGACCACTATTTCAAACGCCAGAAGAGACAGCTCTTCAAGCTGTAGAAAATGATGTACATGTTATTGGTATGAGTTCACTAGCAGCGGGACATAAGACTTTATTACCGCAATTAATACAGGAATTAAGAAAACATGAACGTGAAGATATTGTTGTAATTATTGGAGGCGTTATTCCTGCAAAGGATTACAGTTATCTACTAAATCATGGTGCATCAGCAGTTTTCGGACCTGGTACAGTTATTCCTGTTGCAGCAGAGCAAGTGATGAATGAGATATACAAACGGTTAGGTCATGAAAACGTGGTGGGTAAAGATGAATGAAGGAAAAGACAAAAGTACGCCGCTTAGAAAAGAGAAGACTATAGATGAATTAGCTCGGGGGATTCTCCATAACAATCGTGCTCTTCTTGCCCAATCAATCACATTAATTGAAAGTAATGCATCAAAGCATTTTGTAAAAGGCCAAGAGCTAATCAATCAAATTCAACCTTATACTGGAAAATCCATTAGGATTGGTATTACAGGTGTACCTGGGGCGGGGAAGAGTACATTTATTGAAGCATTTGGATCCTATTTATGTGAGTTGGGTCACCGAGTAGCCGTATTGGCAATTGATCCTTCGAGCAGTGTTACAGGCGGTAGTATTCTTGGTGATAAAACAAGAATGGATCGATTATCAAGAAATGTAAATGCATTTGTCAGACCATCACCAACCTCAGGAACATTAGGAGGTGTTGCAAGGAAAACAAGGGAAACCATCCTATTATGTGAAGCATCTGGATATGATGTCATTATTGTCGAAACAGTTGGTGTCGGGCAAAGTGAAGTTACAGTTAAAAGTATGGTAGATATATTTGTATTGCTCGCTTTAACTGGTGCAGGGGATGAACTTCAAGGGATGAAAAAAGGCATTATGGAGCTCGTTGATTTGCTTGTAATAAATAAAGCTGATGGTGACAATGAGAAAAAGGCCTTAAAGGCAAAAGAAGAATTTGATCGAATATTACACTTCCTTCGACCTTCTACAAAAGGGTGGACCTCAAAAGCATTAGCTTGTTCCTCTTTACAAGAAGTTGGAATCGTTAACGTTTGGGATACTATAAAAGAATATGAAAAATACACAAAGAACCAAGGGTCTTTTTATACTAAAAGAGAAGAACAAATGAAAGACTGGTTTTATTCACTTATTAAAAATCATCTTGAAGAGAACTTTTTTTCGAACCCTTTTGTAAAGGCTAATCTCCCGTTATTAGAAGATCAAGTGCTAAAAGGGGAGTATACGGTTAGTCTTGGTGTGGAAAAATTATTTGAACAGATTAACGAACAAAGTAGACAGTAGATAGGCATGATAATTGAATAAGTGAACAATGATTGATAAGATTAATAAATCTAGGCTAAAGGAGGAGATTCAACATGTCAATGGATTTCAATTTTTTTATGAATGATGTAGTTATACAAGCAAGAGAAGATATGGTTCAATCAGGTTATACTGAACTAAAAACACCTGATGAGGTAGATGAAGCTCTTACCCAAAAAGGAACAGCATTGGTTATGGTAAATTCGGTTTGTGGTTGTGCAGGTGGGATTGCACGTCCAGCTGCGGCTCATTCCGTTCATTATGATAAGAGACCAGATCACTTATTAACGGTTTTTGCAGGTCAAGACAAGGAAGCGACTGCACAAGCGCGTTCTTTCTTTGAAGGGTACCCACCATCTTCACCATCCTTTGCGCTTCTAAAAGATGGGAAAATTCAAATGATGATTGAGCGTCACGAAATTGAAGGTCATGACCCTATGCAGGTCATACAAAAATTACAGGACGCTTTTGAGAAATATTGCGAAGAAGTGTAAGATTGTGCCACAGAAAATATTCTGTGGTTTTTCCTTTTTTTATGGCACTGTTAACTCAAAGTGGATTTTTTCAACGGAACTTCCGAAACTTAGTTAAAGAAATCGGTTCAATTACAGGCTCTTCAGGAGCCATATCTAGAAAATACTTAAACGACATGTCATATTTTGTACGCTCAACAATATCAACATCAGACAAATTGTGAATAGTCTTAATAATAAATATTTGAACATACGAATAGGGTCGATAGCATTTCGACCGATATCAAGACAAAAGTTTCCCTTAAGCTCTTTATTAACGAAAGAGAAATCAACTAACTCATTCATTTTCCGGAGCATATTATTCATAGGGAGAACATTATCATAGATTTGCATATATGGACTGATGATTATTGATTGTTGTTTTTGAATCATAGTAACCACCCACACAAAATTGATACTATGATTATACAATTAAAAAAGGTACTATCTTCTCAATTTTCGAGAAAATAATACCCTTTTTCCTTTTTTGATTGGAGCGGAAGGCGAGTGCCTGCAGCGGAAATCAAAAAAGTGTAACAGTATCTACTTAAAAGGAATTTTTTCAGTGGGCTCATGTTTAACAGAGCATTTTTAATAAGTTAGAATTATAATAATAAGAGATTTACAATCTTTCATTGAGTAACAATTTTAAAATGGTAAATAATAAACAATGAAAACGTCTTTTTATCTTGAGAATTGCGATTTTTAAATAATTTTCCCCACTTTCTGATTTAATACATAAATATGCTTTTCTTAATTACCGGTATGTGTTAAGATACAAAATGTTGAATATATATACACTGAGAAAAAAGCTACTTGAAATTCATTGTGTATTATTTCATAATATTAATATAATTATAAAAATTCATAAAAATTATTAGGAGGAACAAAAAATGAAATTTTCAAAATTAGTAATGGGATTTATTTCAATCCTTATGGTAGTTGTAGTAGCTGCTGCATGCGGCAACGGAGGCGATGAAAAAAAATTAGTAATGTTAACGTCTGCGGATTATCCACCTTATGAGTCAATGGATACTGATACAAGTGAAATTATTGGATTCGATATTGATATTGCAAAATATATTACAAACGAACTTGGCTATGAGTTAGAAGTGAAGGATATGGATTTTACAACTTTGATTACAGCGATGAACTCTGGTACAGGTGATTTCATTATGGCAGGAATGACACCTACTGCTGAACGCTTAGAAAATGCTGATTTCTCTGATATTTACTTTACTGCAAAGGATTTAATAGTTACCCAAAAATCTAGTGGAATACAAACATTAGAAGACTTAAAGGGAAAGACAGTTGGGGTACAAACTGGATCTATTCAAGAAGGTGAAGCAGAGAAAATTGCTGAAACTATTGATATTAAAATTGAAACTCGTAACCGAGTGCCAGAGTTGGTGCAAGAGATTTTAGCTGGACGTTTTGATGCAGCAATAATTGAAGATACTGTAGCTGCTGGCCATTTTGAGAATAACACTGACTTAATTGGATTTGAAATTGAAGAATCTGGGGACGAAGCCGGATCTGCAGTGGCATTTAAAAAGGGTAGTGAATTATCAAAAGAATTCAACCGAGTATTAGACGAAATGAAGACGAACGGAGAACTAGATAAATTAATTGTTAAATGGTTTGGTGGAGAAAAGTAAAATCTAGTAAAATTAGAGGGGAATGAAAAAGGGCATGAATCTTAATTTTAGTGATAATCTCGTGCCCTTTATCCCTTACATACTTCAAGGGATATGGGTTACTCTAGGGATTGTAGCATTGTCAGCATTTTTAGGATTTACTATAGGAATTGTTTTAGCTTTATTTAAAATCAGTCGCGTCAATGCTTTGAAATGGTTTGCTGATGCATATACCTCCATATTTAGAGGTACACCTTTAATTCTTCAACTAATGATTATCTATTATGGCTTACCTCAAATAATTGACACTGATATACCTGCATATGCTGCAGCAGTTGCTGCATTTGCGTTAAACTCTGGTGCTTATATTTCGGAGGTTATTCGCGCGGGTATACAAGCAGTTGATAAAGGTCAAAAAGAAGCGGCAATGGCACTTGGTGTTCCCTATCGTAAAATGATGGTTGATGTTGTCATGCCACAAGCATTTAAAAATATTCTTCCTGCATTGATGAATGAATTCATCACCTTAACAAAGGAATCTGCAATTGTTTCTGTAATTGGAACAGCAGATATAATGCGTAGATCTTATATTGTCGGTGGAAAAACATATGCATTTTTTGAGCCGATGTTGTTTGTTGGACTCATCTACTATTTATTAATTATCATCTTAACCTTCGTTGGGAAACTGGTTGAGAGGAGGATGAGGCTTAATGATTAAGGTGCAAGATTTGAACAAATCTTTTGGTAAGCTTGAAGTTTTGAAAGAAATCACCACTGAAATTAAGGAAGGTGATGTAGTTGCAATTATTGGTCCTTCCGGTTCTGGTAAATCAACCTTTCTGCGATGTATGAACCTATTAGAACAGCCTACAAGTGGACAAGTTTGGATTGGAAACACGCAAGTTACTGATCCAAAAGTAGACATTAACAAGGTTCGCCAAAATGTAGGGATGGTGTTTCAACACTTCCATTTATTCCCACATATGACGGTGCTTGAAAACCTAATGTATGCACCTATTAACGTAAAGGGAATCGAGAAAAAGAAAGCAGAATTGAATTCTCTTGATCTTTTAAAACAAGTTGGTTTATCTGATAAAGCTGAAGAATATCCAACCCGTTTATCTGGTGGTCAGAAGCAACGTGTAGCAATAGCTCGAGCACTAGCGATGGAACCAAAAGTTATGTTGTTTGATGAACCTACTTCAGCACTTGATCCAGAGATGGTAAAAGAAGTGCTAGAGGTTATGAAGTCTCTAGCTCTAACCGGAATGACAATGGCGATCGTAACACATGAAATGGGATTTGCAAGAGAAGTTGCAGATCGTGTCTTATTCCTTGATGAAGGAAGACTAGTAGAGGATTCTCCACCTAGTCAATTCTTTACATCACCAAAGAGTAATAGAGCGAAAGAATTTTTAGAAAAAATGCTATAATAACGAATGGTGGTCTTACGATCACCATTTTTTTTATTACTATTTGGTTGAAGCTCGAAGCTATTTCTAAACGAATTAAATGTAAGAAGAAGTAGAAGAAATTCTTGTATGATTACCGGGTAAGGTGAAATTTCGCGCCCTATCCTTGGAAAGTAAGCAAGAATTAGTAGTAACATTGAAATTTTTCATTGAAGTTAACTTTTGAGAGGTCAAACTATAAAAACCAAAAAATATTATGAAACAAGCGAGTTGGAGGAATTCTCTCATTTGTATTAGAACATTACTAATCATGTTCTATATGTTTTTTCAAATTTGTAATTTTCTTTCTAAGGAGATATATACATATGTTTAGAATAGGATATCGAACGATTAAAACGGCGTTAGGTGTAATGATTGCCATTTGGATTGCCCAATTATGTAATCTTGAACATTATACTTCCGCAGGAATAATTACCATACTTTGTATTCAAGTGACGAAAAAGAAATCACTTATGACTTCATGGGCAAGATTATTTGCCTGTATAGTAGCTATATTATTTTCAATTGTCTTCTTCGAGATTATTGGCTATCAGCCAATAGCAGTAGGATTGTTGATTCTATTCTTTATTCCAACAGCTGTGTTTTTGAAAGTACAAGATGGTATTGTAACAAGCAGTGTTATCATCCTTCATCTATATAATGAAGGAAGCTATTCACACTCCGTTATAATAAACGAATTTGGTATAATCATTATTGGGATAGGTGTTGCGTTAATAATGAATCTGTATATGCCGAGTGTGGATGAACATTTGAAAAAATTCCAGGAAGAGATTGAGATTAAGTTCAGTATCATCTTTAAGGAAATTGCAAATTATTTAAGAGAAAATGATACAAAGTGGGATGGTAATGAGATTACTGAAGTACATATAGTTCTCCAAAAAGCGAAAAGTTTAGCCTTTCGTGATGTACAAAATCATTTTTTAAGGCATGAAAATACTTATTATTCGTATTTTAAAATAAGAGAACAGCAGCTTGAAATTATTGAAAGAATCCTACCAATAGTTTCTTCCTTAAGTTACTCGAGTAAACAAGGGGAATTACTAGCTGATTTCATTGAGAATATTAGTAATTCCATTCATCCTGGAAATACTGCAAAGAGATTTCTAATTCAGATTAATGAATTGAAAAATGAGTTTAGAGCAATGCAGTTGCCAAAAACGAGTGATGAGTTTGAAGAAAGGGCTTCGTTATTTCAGTTATTAAAGGAAATGGAACAGTATCTAATAATTAAAAGCTATTTTCGTCCAAATACTTGAATGAGAACAAGCCTCTCGTTTTAAACTAGGTTTAAGATGAAACGAGGGATGATGCTATGTTCAGGCTTTTTCTATCTTTACTTCTATCGATTTCACCAATTTGGCCTTTAGGTCCTAACCCAATTGTGGGTGACCCTTATTTAATTGTTAACAAATATTATAACCAAATGGCTTTTATAGATAATGGGGAAATTAAGAGCATTTATGACGTTGCTACTGGTTTTACAAGTGAGCTTACTCCAGAAGGGGAATTTACGATTGTAATAAAAGCGAAAAATCCCTATTATCGAAAAAAAAATATTGAAGGTGGGTCAAAGGAAAATCCACTTGGCACAAGGTGGATGGGGTTTGATCCAGAAGGCACGGATGGTCGAATTTACGGTGTCCATGGTAACAATAATCCTTCTTCTATAGGACGTTATGTGACTCAAGGGTGTGTTCGGATGAAGAATGAAGAAATTGAGGTATTGTTTAATAGAATTCCAATTGGTACAAAAATTTTGATTCTGAATAAGAATGAATCATTTGAAAAATTGGCGAGACAGAATGGAGCTTTAAAATGATTATTATACTGTTGTAAAATAGTGATTTTCCAAATCAAATAGGACAATAAAAAGAATCCCGGTAAAGGGATTCTCTTAATTACTTGAATTTTGAATTTATTTTGCTTGACTCGTTCGAAACATTTATTAAATCTGTTACTAAATCATTCATTCCCACTGTATAGTCGCTCATTTGCTGTGAAGATGCAGAAACTTGCTCAATTCCTGCCGCATTTTCCTCTGAAATCGCAGCAATCTCTTCAATTGCTTCCTTCATGGAAGATTGCTTGTTCACTACATTTTCTAATTGAGTACTCATTGAAGCAACCAAGTTGTTGATAGAAGTAATTGAATTTGTGATTTCACTAAATACAACACCCGTTTTATTTAGATCTTTCCTACCTTCCTCTACGTCAAATAGACCCTGTTCTAACGTTATAGTCATTCCTCTGGAGTTTTCATTTACTTGCTCTACTATGTCATGAATGCTATTAACTGAGGCGGAAACATTTTCGGCTAACTTACGCACCTCATCTGCTACCACTGCAAAGCCTTTTCCTTGTTCTCCGGCTCTTGCTGCTTCAATTGCTGCATTAAGTGCAAGCAGGTTCGTTTGATCTGCAATCTGACTTATGAACTTTACAAGTGAGGTAACTTCGTTTGTCTGATTCTCTAAATTTTTAACTTTTGCAACAGATTCCTTTACTATTTCATAGATGGTTTCCATCTTATTAATTGATTCCTTCATCAACGATGTACCTACTGTTGCGTTTTCATGAACTCCGCTTGTAGATTCAAAGACATTCATTCCTTGTTTCTTTGTGTTCAAAATCAGTTCAGTAAATTCATTCATGTTTTCAGCTAAGTTTGAGGATAAATTTGCTTGTGATTCAGCTCCTCCTGCCATTTCCTCCATTGTTGTAGAGATTTGAGCAGCACCTTGATTTACTTCTAGAGAAGCTGTTTGTAATCTTTCACTTTGACTTTCGATTTTTGTAGAAACTTGCTTCATATTTAAAGCCATTTCATCTAATGAGTGGGTCATCGCTGTCATTGATACAAACAATGTATGAATCTCGTCCTGATATTTATTATTGGAATTTTGTAATAGTTGTTTAGCTTCAGAAAGCCTTCCTTCAGCAATTGTACCAACTATTTTCGTCAAATAAGAAAGAGGATTTAATCGTTTTCCAAGATATAAATAAATGATTCCTAGGATAGCTAGAAGAACTATAACATAAGCTCCAATTATTAAGGGCATTGAGTTTTTTAGAACATTTTGGTTAATGACTCCAATATCCATTGCATCCATATCTATTCCCATAATCCCGACTACATTTCCATCTTTGTCTGTAATCGGAACAAATACCGACATATAATCACCGAATTCAGAATCATGGACTATGCCTGTACTTGTTACTTTACCCTCAAGAGCAGGTGCAACATCTGCAAAGGTCGTTGCTGATGTAGGTTCCCCAATTGCAACTGCCTCGTCATCTGTAGCCATTCCGTCAATAATGATTGATACATTTTCACCTTCTGTTTGAAGAGTATAAACGTACATGGCACCTATCTTCTCTCGAAAGTCATTTAATTGTTCGCGGAAATTCGTAAAACTTGTATTTTTTTCAGGATTTTTCAAAAATTCTTGATACGCTTTAACATCTATTTCTTTTGCAATTCGCTCGGCATGCGAAATACTAGTTTGTGAAATGGTTTCATCAATGGATTTTACTGAAACTAAATACATGAATCCGCTACTAATAATAAATAAACTTGCTATCAAAATGATATTTAATGTAACCAACGATTTACGTAATGATTTCCCAGAAGCTGATTGTGACTTTTTTCTCATTCCTTGACCCCCGTGAATTACTAGATTAACCCTTATAATATGTCAAAATATGATAATCCACAAGTGTTTTATAGTAAGAAAGACGGAGTCAGGATACCGCCTTACTCCGTCCATTTTAGATGCAGGACATACGATAAGTAGTATCCAGTACTTTGAACTTCCTTATATTGTTTGGAAAACAAAGATAATCAATTCGTTTCCATTGAAACTACAGTCGGCAGTGAAATTACGATTTTCAACTAAGTCTACGAAACTCAATACCAGAGATACCAAAACTAATAATAATGTAATCATTTTCTACTCAATTCATTGTAGATATTTTCAAAAATTCACTTCTATTTCTTCATACTGTAATTCATATGATTTGAGCTAAAAGAAATTCATTTCTAAAAACAAAACTTTCTGATAAATTAAAAGGATAGATATGTTATTATTGATGATCTTTTAATTTAGAAGAGGGTGTGGGTTGTGCAAATGTCAATAACCATCAGAGGAAATCAGAGACTTAATGGGGTAGCTCTTGTCTTAACGGCCGCAACCTTATGGGGAGTATCTGGTTCTATTGCCCAATATTTATTCCAAGAGAAAGGCTTCAATGTACAATGGGTGGTCGTTGTCCGGTTGCTAGCAGCGGGAATACTGATGTTATTCCTCTCATATCCGAAAAATAAGAACAAGATATGGCACATCTGGAAAAATGGAAAAGATAGAATCCAACTTATTGTCTTTAGTCTTTTTGGTATGTTGGCCGTTCAATATACTTATTTTATGGCAATTGAGATAAGTAATGCAGCAACAGCAACAGTGCTTCAATACCTGGCTCCTGTATTAATACTGGGCTACATCCTGTTCCAATCTAAACGGTTACCGACTTATAAAGAGCTTATAGTGATTTTTTTAGCTATAGCAGGAACAGTTCTTCTTGTTACAAATGGAAGTTTTGATACTTTATCTGTGTCAATGTGGGGCCTAGTTTGGGGAATTTCATCCGCTTTTGCACTAGCATTCTACACTTTACATCCTTCACAATTGATCCGGAAATGGGGCACGATGGTGGTGGTAGGGTGGGGTATGCTCATAGGTGGCCTTAGCTTAAGTCTAATTCATCCCCCTTGGAATATCCAAGTTTCATGGGAAGTAAGCTCTATTTCGGCAACTATTTTTATCATCATTTTTGGAACTCTCATTCCTTTTTATTGCTTTCTAGAAAGTTTGCAGTACATATCTGCCTCAGAGGCAAGTACTCTTTCTTGTACAGAACCACTTTCTGCGGCTGTTATTTCAGTCGTATGGCTACATGTCTCGTTCGGTGTTTTCCAATGGATTGGTACGGGTTTTATTGTGTCAACCATCTTTCTAATTGCAAGATGGAAAAAAGAGCGTAATTATCCTAAAATTTCAAATGTTACTGAGACGAAAGTTGTGGTGTAAATGACCTTCTGGCAATAATATGCTACATGATAACTTGAAAAACCACTTTTCATAGTAATCTATCAAAAGAATGTGTCCGAGATAATATACGAAATTTATTGATAGTTTTGAATGATATATATAGATACCCAACTTGTGAAAAAGTACTTTTCAAGTAAAGTTCTCTATAATATATTGAAGTAGTTCATAAATGAAAATTCCTATTTATTAATAAAATCAATCATTGATCTCAGGAGAAGTAATTTACTTTGTAAAAAACTTCTCCGTGTAATAAGGATGTGATTGATCATTAAACGCAACTCCTACACCTAAATATCTAAATTCAGCCTGGATAATGTTTTTACGATGACCTAAGGAATTCATTAGACCCTCGTGTGCATATATGCTGCTAAATTGACCATAGGCTAGGTTCTCTCCAGCCATTGAAAAGATAATATTATCCTCGTGCATTCGATCGAAAGGTGATTGACCCTCTAAGTTCGTATGACTAAAATAGCTATTTTGTGCCATATCTTGACTATGTTTACGGGCAGTTTCTCGTACAAGGTCATCCCAAATTAGAATATCTAAGCCATGATTGACCCTCGTTGCATTCGTTAAGTCAAATAGCTGAGTCTCAAATCCTACCTTTAAATCTGAACTTGATGCTGTATAGAAATCCATCCGACTATCTTCTAAACTCTTACTAATAATTTGAATAGCAGTGACTTTATTTTCTTGGTGCTCATCATAGAAAATAGTTACATAGCTATCATTTAGGAGGTAGATTTCATAGTCCTTTTCTTCATCAAACTGATAATAGATCAACCCTTTTTTTATCTTAGTTAAAGGAAGACCCAATTTCTCTGAAACTTGTTCCTTGTTGCTACCATATTTGATGTTCTCCATTGACGTAATTAAATCTTGATTTGTGTATAACCCTACGACAAATTGATTTTCATCGTAACCAACCATCATGAAATGTTGATAGTTTTCATGATAAGTATTCCAGTGTATTCCAAATTCATTCATTGTTGAACGTTTCGGTTTTCCTAGTTGTTCTTCAACATTTTTTTTTGAATCACCAATTTGTATATTATGGATGGCAAATATTTGTTCAGTGGGAGTTACTAAGTGTGGCTTTGGAACAGGTATGCTCTCATTTTGTTGTATTTGATTCTCTTTAAAACGTTCTAATTGTTGGAAAAGGTTATTCAAAGTAAGTGTGATTGAACTAACGGTATACGATACTTTAGGATTATCTTTTAACATATCAATCTCAGTTTTTATTGTCTCTAGTAAAGAGTGATTTTCAATTTTATTATATTGCTTTTCCAAAACTCCCCATGAAGCATAAAGAAATACGATGAAAGATAGTAATAGAATTAGACGTCTCAAAGTTTCCCCTCCATTCTTATCTACCATTCTAACCAAAATAATGTGAATAACACTCTAAATTTAGAGGGTGATTAAAAAAAATCTTAAAATGTAGTTACTGTGCAAAATTATATATACTGACCTATAAAATTGCGCGACATTAGTAGTACTTCACAACTTTCAGGATAATTGCACCACTTCGGGCAACAATTGCACCACTTTTGGATTAATTGCACAACTTTTGGCAATAATTGCACCACATTTGGTTTAATTGCACAACTTTGGCCAATAATTGCACCACTCAAAAAAAATGCACCAATCACTCCAAATTTAGAATAAAAAAAACGACTAAATAGTCGTCTCTTTAAAAAAACATTGCCATACCTGTAAATAACGTTGTTAATATCATGGAACCAATCATTAAATACACGATAACTTTTTGAGTTTTACGGGACATGTGAGCTCTCCCCCTTTTCTATGCCTTATAATCTTATTTTACTCGTAACAGTGTTAAGAGGGCAAGTCATAAAAAGTGGCAGGAGATTCCTTGTATTTTGTAGAATAAACTAGAAGTATGATTAAAAACGCTTTATCATGAAAATATATATTCTTTTAAAGGTGCTGGGGAGGATTGCAAATGATCAAAAAGGTAGACCATATTGGGATAGCTGTTCGATCAATTGAGGAATCATTGAAATTTTATGTAGATGTTTTAAAATTAGAACTTGAAGGAATTGAAGTTGTAGAATCGGAAAAGGTTAAGGTCGCCTTTCTTAAGGCAGGAGAAACAAAGCTTGAACTATTAGAGCCTACTTCTATTGATAGTCCTATTTCAAAATACATCCAGAAAAAGGGTGAGGGAATTCACCATGTTGCTCTTGGGGTCAACTCTATAGAAGAGCGAATAATGGAAATGAAAGAAAATGGAATTAGCATGATACATGATCAATCAAAGCCAGGTGCAGGAGGGGCACAAATTGCCTTTGTACACCCCAAATCAACTGGTGGCGTCTTATTAGAATTATGTGAAAAGAATTGAAGGAGTGTTCAACTTGGATATTTACGAAAAAATTGATGAACTATATGACAGAAGACGAGAAATTGAATTGGGCGGTGGAGACGATAAGATTGCCAAGCAACATGAAAAAGGTAAGCTAACCGCTAGAGAGAGAATTGACTTACTGGTTGATCCAGGTACGTTTATGGAGTTAAATCCATTTATGGAACATCGCTCACAAGATTTTGGTTTAGCCGATAAAAAGGGACCTGGTGAAGGTGTGGTAACGGGTTATGGTAAAGTAAATGGTCGTTCGATTTACTTGTTTTCACAAGATTTCACCGTTTTTGGAGGAGCATTAGGTGAAATGCATGCGAAAAAAATCGCTAATATTATGGATTTAGCTGCAAAGAACGGAGCTCCAATTATTGGGCTAAATGACTCTGGAGGAGCGCGAATTCAAGAGGGTGTGGTATCATTAGATGCATACGGTCACATCTTCTATCGAAATGCTATTTATTCTGGTGTTATCCCGCAAATTTCAGTTATTATGGGACCTTGTGCTGGCGGAGCTGTGTATTCTCCAGCCATAACTGACTTTGTGTTTATGGTCGAAAAAACGAGTCAAATGTTTATTACAGGTCCAAAGGTTATTGAGACTGTAACAGGTGAGAAAATATCAGCAGAAGACCTTGGTGGAGCAAAGGTACATAATACAATTAGTGGTAATGCTCATTTTTCAGGTGAATCGGAGCAAGATGTGCTCGAACAGGTCAGGCATCTATTAAGTTATTTACCTCAGCACAATGATGAAAAGCCACCAACGGTTGAAGATACCAATGACAATGACTACCGTCCAGATTTGACCGAAATCATTCCATTTGATTCCGTTCGACCTTACGATGTTAGAAAAGTGGTCGAGCAGGTGGTCGATCAAAATTCATTTATAGAAGTACATAAAGATTTCGCGAAAAATATTGTCGTAGGTTTGGCGCGTGTTAAGGGTGAAGTTATCGGACTTGTTTGTAATCAGCCAAAATACATGGCAGGGGGTCTTGATATAGATTCTTCTGACAAAGCGGCTCGGTTTATTCGTTTCTGTGACTCCTTTAATATCCCAATCATCACCTTTGAGGATGTTACTGGCTTTTTTCCTGGAGTTAAGCAAGAGCATGGCGGGATCATTAGACACGGAGCGAAAATTCTGTATGCATACTCAGAAGCAACTGTTCCGAAACTGACTGTCATCTTAAGAAAAGCATATGGCGGGGCATATGTTGCATTAAACAGTAAGGCAATCGGAGCTGATTTAGTTTTTTCATGGCCAAACGCTGAAATTGCTGTAATGGGCCCACAAGGTGCTGCTAATATTATTTTTGCAAGAGATATTACTGAAAGTGAACATCCAGAACAAACTCGAGCGGACAAAATTGAAGAGTATCGTGAAAAGTTTGCCAATCCTTATGTTGCAGCCAAAATGGGCATGGTAGATGATGTTATAGACCCAAGGGATACAAGGATAAAAATTATACAAGCATTAGATATGCTACGAAACAAACGAGAAGATCGTCCACGAAAAAAACACGGAAATATTCCGTTGTAAACATAGGAGGAACACCAGATGGTTAATCAAGATCGTTTATTAAATGAATTTCTTGAGTTAGTTCAAGTTGACTCAGAAACCAAGTTTGAAGCTGAAATAGCAAAAGTATTGAAAGAAAAATTCTCAAGTTTAGGACTTGAAGTATTTGAGGATGATACAACAGCTATTACTGGCCATGGTGCTGGAAACTTAATTTGTACGTTACCAGCAACAAAGGAAGGAGTAGATACAATTTACTTTACTTCACACATGGATACAGTTGTTCCAGGAAATGGTATTCAACCTTCAGTAAAAGATGGTTATGTTGTAACGGATGGAACTACAATTTTAGGTGCCGATGATAAAGCCGGGTTGGCTGCTATGTTTGAAGCCATTAAGCTTTTAAAAGAGAGTAACACTCCTCATGGAAAGATTGAATTCATTATCACAGTGGGTGAAGAGTCAGGTCTTGTTGGAGCAAAAGCATTGGATCGTGATAAAATCACAGCAAAATATGGTTATGCTTTAGATAGTGATGGGAAAGTAGGTACAATTATTGTGGCTGCTCCTACGCAAGCAAAGGTAAAAGCAACTATCCTTGGGAAAACAGCGCACGCAGGTGTTGCTCCTGAAAAGGGAGTTTCGGCTATTACGATTGCAGCTAAAGCTATTTCTAGAATGCCACTTGGTCGCATTGATTCAGAAACAACTGCCAATATTGGTCGCTTTGCAGGCGGTCAGCAAACAAATATCGTGTGTGACCGAGTAGATATCCTAGCAGAAGCTCGATCGCTTATCCCAGAAAAAATGGAACAACAAGTTCAAAAGATGAAAGATGCGTTTGAATCCGCTGCATCTGAGATGGGTGGTCGTGCTGAAGTAGAAGTGACGATTATGTACCCTGGTTTCAAATTTGGAGAAGGTGATCATGTTGTCGAGATTGCTCGACTTGCAGCAGCATCAATCGGTCGTACTTCTGTATTAGAAACAAGTGGTGGTGGAAGTGATGCCAATGTTATTGCGGGACACGGCATTCCAACTGTAAACCTAGCAGTAGGCTATGAAGAAATTCATACCACTAACGAAAGAATGCCAATTGAAGAATTAGTGAAAACAGCGGAATTAGTAGTAGCTATTATTGAAGAAGTAGCGAAGTAAGATCAAAGAGACATTTCGGTGTCTCTTTTCTTTTTACAATTAATTCAGATGAAAGAACTTTTTAGTCATAAAATCACCTTCTTGGTAACTACTTCATGATTCATCTCTACTCATCTAGTTGTTTTTACAGACTCTTCTCCATTCCAGCGGAAAGCGGGCATCCTGCTGCTGAAATCAACTACAACCTTTAACAAAGCTAAAAAAGGAGGAACAAAATTGTTTTTACATAAAATTGATGATGAAATGTCCTTAAGACCTTTTAGAATAGATGATGCAGAAGAATTATTTCATTTAACAATAAGTTCAAAATCCTATCTAAAGGAATGGTTAGGTTGGCTAGATTACACTCAAAAAGTTGAAGATTCAGCTCAGTTTATTAAGTTGACACTGCAGGGCATGATTGAAACAGGGGGATATCCTAAATCAGTCGCAATTATTTATCAGAAGAAAATCGTTGGAACAATTGGTTTTAATGAAATTGACAAAACGAATAGTATTGGGAAAATTGGCTATTGGCTAGGTGAGGTATACCAGGGAAAAGGAATTATGAAAAAAGCATTAAATGCTATTGTTGATTATGGATTTAAGAGTATTAATCTCAATAGAATCGAGATAAGAGTGGCAACTGAAAATCAAAAGAGTAGAGCACTTCCTGTTAATCTAGGTTTTGTAGAAGAAGGAAGAATCCGCCAAGCTGAATGGTTATATGACCATTACGTTGACCATATTGTTTACGGCTTGCTAAAAGAGGAGTGGACTCAAAGAAAATGATAGAAAATCTACTTTATCATCAATGCTCTTTTAAAGCTCCTTATTGCTTTTTTTAGAAAGTTGATGGAAGTGGAAGGTGAGAGACTCCAGCGGGACAGGTGAGTCAACGAAAGCGAATGAAATCAACAACAACGTTTAACATAGCCATCAACTAAAGAATATAATCTATTGATCTTATATAGAGTGATTTTTTAATAGCCCTGAAATGAGGAGTTAATTGTAGGTAGTAATGAACAACTTAATGTGTGGGTAAAGGAGAGGTATCATGATCTACATCGCTTTGTTAAGAGGAATAAACGTTGGTGGACACAACTTGATAAAAATGCAAGATTTGAAGGGATTATTCACCAATTTAGGATTGAAAAATGTGAAAACATATATTCAAAGCGGTAATGTGGTATTTCAATCAGAAGAAAATGAGCAACAATTGCGACAAAAAATTGAAGAAGAAATTAGAACAATATACGGATATAATGTCCCTGTTATTATAAGAACGGGTTTACAGTGGGAACAAATACTCAGCCATTGTCCGTACCGAGATTACTTGGTAGATGAAGGTGAAAGTGTTCACATTTCTTTTATGGAAAATGAGCCCTCACAGGAAGGAATCAATCATTTACTCACTCATAAAACTGAAATGGAAGACATTCATATCTTAGGGACTGAAATTTATCTTCTTTTAAGACAAAGCTTTCATACTTCCAAAATGACTGCTCAACTTCATAAATTAGGTTTGCAAGCAACCATACGCAATTGGAAAACTATCCAAAAAATCAATACAATCGTAAATGAAATGATATAGTCGTTTAACTGGATTTTTTAATTACGTTCTTTATAACCTCCATGTAGATTTTAAATGAAGTTGATTGAAGTGAAAGGTGTTAGACTCCTCGAAAATGGTAGCAAATTTCTTTCGTGTGGCGAGAATTCTTGGAGCATATTTAATATCCTAGTGAAAAGAGTGAACCAACATGCACGTCCCAAGAAAAGAGCATCCTTCAGTGGAATTAAATAACAAGAAACAGGAAAAGCGCATGGAATGTCCATGCGCTTCGTCTCACTTCAACATTTCTAACTCTTCTTCTGTAAACACCCTCGACCTAGTCAGAAACCTTACACCTTCTGGACCTTCTAAAGAAAACATACCACCTCTACCAGGAACAACATCAATAATTAATTGTGTATGTTTCCAATATTCATATTGAGCCTTGCTCATATAAAAGGGTGTATCTCCGATAGAACCAAGTAAGACATCAACTTCAGCTATCATGAATTCATTTTGTGAAAAGCACATAGGAGAACTTCCATCACAACAACCGCCAGATTGATGAAAAAGGAGATCTCCGTGTTTCCTTTTTAAATCATCAAGTAGTTGTAAAGCTTTTTCGGTGGCTGTAACCTTTGAAATCATAAACTTAAAAGAATCCTAGCTTTTGTGGGCTGTAGTTCACTAATAGATTCTTTGTTTGTTGATAATGACTTAGCATCATTTTGTGGTTTTCACGTCCTATACCTGATGATTTATAACCACCGAATGCTGCATGGGCAGGGTAGGCATGATAACAATTCGTCCAAACCCGACCAGCTTGGATTTCCCTGCCAAGTCGATAAGCAGTATTTACATCTCTTGTCCAAACTCCAGCACCCAAACCATATAGTGTATCATTGGCAATTTCAAGTGCCTCAGCATGATCTTTAAAAGTTGTGACAGATACAACAGGTCCGAAAATCTCTTCTTGGAATATTCTCATTTTATTATGTCCTTTAAAAACAGTAGGCTTTACATAGTATCCACCCTCAAGGTCTCCTTCTAAGTAATTACGTTCCCCACCTGAGAGTACTTCTGCACCCTCTTGTTTGCCAATTTCAAAATAAGAAAGAATTTTTTCTAGCTGTTCAGTTGAAGCCTGTGCACCAAGCATGGTTGAGACATCTAAAGGATTTCCTTGCTTAATTTCCTCAACTCTAGTGAGTACTCTTTCCATAAATCGATCATAAATAGATTCTTGGATAAGTGCACGTGATGGGCAAGTACAAACTTCTCCTTGGTTTAAAGCAAACATGACAAAACCTTCGACAGCTTTATCCAAGAACTCATCGTCTTGAGCCATAACATCTTCGAAGAAAATATTAGGCGATTTTCCACCAAGTTCAAGAGTAACTGGAATCAAATTCTGAGAAGCATATTGCATAATTAATCTACCTGTTGTCGTTTCACCTGTGAAAGCAATCTTAGCTACACGGCTACTTGAAGCAAGAGGTTTACCTGCTTCTACTCCAAAACCATTAACGATATTTACTACGCCAGCTGGTAATAAATCTGCAATTAATTCCATTAAAACGAGAATAGAAGCGGGTGTTTGCTCTGCAGGTTTAAGAACCACACAGTTCCCGGCAGCAAGTGCAGGAGCAAGCTTCCAAACTGCCATTAAAATCGGGAAATTCCATGGAATAATTTGTCCCACTACACCTAGTGGTTCTTGGTAGTGGTACGCTACTGTATCGTGATCGATTTCGGACAATGCACCTTCTTGAGCCCGAATAGCACCGGCGAAATAGCGGAAGTGATCAATTGCTAGTGGTAAATCAGCAGCGAGTGTTTCACGAACAGGCTTCCCGTTGTCCCATGTTTCAGCTACAGCAAGTGCCTCTAAATTTTGTTCCATACGGTCAGCAATCTTGTTTAGTATATTTGCTCTTTCAGCTACTGAAGTCCTTCCCCAAGAAAATTTCGCTTCGTGAGCAGCATCTAAAGCCAACTCAATATCCTCAGCAGAAGAACGGGCTACTTCACAAAAAACTTGTCCCGTCACAGGAGATGTATTTTCAAAATACGCTCCATTTATAGGGGTTGTCCACTTCCCGCCAATAAAATTTTCATAACGATTCTTAAAAGTTACCTTTGAGCCAATCTGTCCAGGTTGAGAATAAATCATGTAAAATTCCTCCTTTATATCATTAATAGAGCAAGTTGCAAAATAAGTTGTGTACTAGATTGTATGCAATTTCATAGATTTAAGAACAAAAGTAGAGAAATTCTACTATCTTAGTGGTACCTTTTAATAATTGGCTACCCTGAAAATAAGGGGATCTTCGTTCCAGAACACTCGCTTTCCGTGGGGCGGGCGGTGAGTTCTGCACTTGCGCCTTCGGTGTCTCACCTGTCTCCCTACTCCCGCTGGCGTCGCGCGTCCTTCCCTATCAATCAACTTTGTTTAAAAAATCAACATGGAGCTTTAACAGAGCCTAATAATTTAAAAAGTTAGTTTTGAAAATGATTTTGTATCACTACAAGTCATATTAGTTTTATAGTATAATTGTCATAAGTAATGGTCGTATTGAACTTATGGGAGTTGATGATTGATGAGTGAACAAAAAGATTTAGATAAAGTGGTAGTCTTTCAATCACAGGAAGAAGAGTACGGAGTACCAATTCAACATGTCGTTTCGATAGAGAAGCTTCAACCGTTAACTACTATTCCGAATATGCCTGTATATATGAATGGTGTGACTACAGTACGAGGCGAGATAACACCCATACTTGATGCTAATCAGGTTCTATATCGCACCAAAACAGAGCAAACTGAAAAGACTAGGATGATTATTCTGCAAACTGCTGATCTTTCATTTGGACTTATAGTAGATGATGCAAAAGAAATTATTTCAATACCAGGAAACTCAGTTCAGCAAATTGGTTTAATGTCTTATCAGCAAATTACATATATATTAGGAATCGCTAACTTAGGGAGTCGATTATTAACTTTAATTGATCCTGCAAAACTAGTAAGTTCACTAGAAGAAATGAAAGAAGTTAAAAAGCAATTGCATGAGGTCCTTTAATGGGCCTTTTTTATTTGCCTTTAGTTGCAAGTTAACTATATAGTTAAAGTACTTAGAATTGGAAAAAGGTGTAGTCATGAAACATATGTACCCGAAGAACGGGCGTGTCATTCTTCACGTGGATATGAATAGTTTTTATGCATCGGTTGAAGTAGCGTATGATCCTTCTTTAAAAGGAAAACCACTTGCAGTTGCTGGAAATCCAGAGGAACGAAGGGGTATTATTGTTACATGTAGCTATGAGGCAAGAGCCTTAGGGATCAAAACCACTATGCCATTATGGGAAGCTAAACGACTTTGTCCACACTTAATAATTAAGACACCTAATTTTGACCGTTATCGGAAAGCATCATTAGCGATGTTTGAATACTTACGTACTTACACACATTTTGTTCAACCGGTTTCGATAGATGAAGGATACATAGACATTTCGGATTGCTATCAGCTAGGTAGTCCTTTGGAAATCGCGAAAAGGATCCAAAGGGAGTTACTTGAAAAATTAAATCTCCCATGCAGTATTGGAATTGCTCCGAATAAATTTTTGGCGAAAATGGCTTCTGATATGAAAAAGCCACTTGGAATTACGATTCTTAGAAAAAGGGATCTCGAAAAGGTACTTTGGCCTTTGCCAGTAGCTGACATGCATGGTGTTGGGATCAAGACGGCCGAAAAGCTTAAGCCATACAGTGTTTTAACTATTGGAGATTTAGCTAAAGCTGATACAATCCAATTAAAATCTGTACTCGGTATTAATGGTGAAAAACTAAAGCAACGTGCCAGTGGTATTGATGATCGAGCTGTTGATCCAGACGCCATTTTTGAATTTAAAAGTATTGGAAATTCTACGACACTCCCGAATGATTCGACAGATGAGGATGAAATACTAAAGATTTTACAACGGCTGTCAGACTCAGTGTCAAACAGATTAAAAAGAAAAGAATCACTAGCTCTGACAGTTCAACTCACCATTCGATATTTTGATCGAAAAACGGTTACGAGAAGTAAAAAGCTTGATAATCCAGTTGTAGAATCAAAGGATATCTTTGGATTGATTCTAGGGTTATGGAAAAAACATTGGAATGAAGATCCTATTCGACTTTTAGGAATTACTACTCAAGATATTATTGAGAAAAAAACTGCTTACAAACAGTTGGATTTGTTTTCCTATCAAGATGATGCAAAGAATGAACCACTACTTAATACGATTGAAAAACTTAAAACTAAATTTGGGAAAGATGTGATAAAAAGGGGGATTTCGTCTACTAGAAAAGAATCTAATTCACGAGGTACAAGCTTTAATAAAGACTTTTTGCAATTCAAGGATGAGGAATCTAAGGAGTGAACACATTGGAAATTATTTTTCTAGGAACGGGGGCGGGAGTTCCAGCAAAAGAACGAAATGTTACTTGTATCGCTCTTCAACTTTTAGAAGAGAGAGGGTCGACATGGCTATTTGACTGCGGTGAAGCAACTCAACATCAAATTTTACATACATCAATACGACCACGTCGAATAGAGAAAATTTTTATCACACACTTACATGGCGATCATATTTTTGGTTTGCCAGGTTTACTTAGTAGCCGCTCTTTTCAAGGGGGGGATACACCATTAACGATATATGGTCCACAAGGAATTAAAGATTATGTTGAGGTTAGTTTACGAGTAAGTCGGACTCATCTGCGCTATGACTTAAAAATTGTTGAAATAGACGAAGGAATTATTTTTGAAGATACAAAATTTATTGTAGAAGCTAGGTTGCTTCAGCATGGAATTCCAAGCTATGGCTTTAGAATAATTGAAAAAAATTTACCAGGTGCTCTACTAGTAGAAGAGCTCAAACGAGCAGGAATTGAGCCTGGACCATTATATAAGAAGGTTAAACAAGGTGAATTAATTACATTAGAGGATGGAAGTACAATTGAAGGGAGTCAGTATATTGGACCACCAACGCAAGGGAGAATCGTTACGATCTTAGGTGATACTCGTTTTACTGAGGCGAACATTTTACTTGCTAAAAATGCGGATTTACTGATACATGAAGCAACTTTCAGCGGTCAGGATGAGGAATTAGCGCACGAATACTTTCATTCCACTACAGTACAAGCTGCAAAAGTTGCGAAGGAAGCAGATGTCAAACAGTTAATACTCACACATATAAGTTCTAGGTATCAAAAGGGTGATTCCGTTAAGCTATGTGAAGAAGCAAAGCGAATCTTCTCGAATGTGGAAGTAGCGCATGATTTATATTTATATAAAATAGCAAGAAGAGGAGCGAAAAGGGTAGAATGAAAACTCTCTATATAATCAGACATTGTCAAGCAAGTGGGCAGGGTGAGGAAGCTCCTTTAACGGTTGATGGGATGAAACAAGCCAAAAATTTGGCGGTTTTTTTACATAAATATCCGATTAATCGGATAATCTCGAGCCCATATATTCGAGCAATAGATTCAATTAAACCTTATTCTGAAAAAAGTGGGATTCGAATTGAATTAGATGAGAGATTGCGAGAACGAGTATTGAGTTCGGATAATCTAGAAAATTGGTTCGAGCATCTACAATTATCTTTTGAAGATTTTTCTCTTAAACTAAAAGGAGGAGAGTCTTCAGCTGAAGCGAAGACAAGAGCTGAAATGTTGATAAACGAATTACGCGTTGATAATAATGAACATATTGTATTAGTTAGCCATGGAAATTTATCAACACTACTATTGAATAACTTTGATGAGAAGTATGGATTTGACGAATGGAAGACAATGTCAAATCCTGATGTATACGAAGTGTTATTAGAGCCTCAGTTACTAATCAGAAGAATATGGAGAGGATAGAGTGAAATTACAATTTTTATATCAATTACGGTTGATTCCCCGATTACTTCAGGAAGAAAATTGGACGAAACATGATAATGAAATCGTTAATGATCATTTCCTCCTTCTAACAGAGCTTGAAAGAGAGAACAAAGTAATTCTCGCAGGTAGAACACTTAATACGGATGAGACAAGTTTTGGGGTTGTCATATTAGAAGTGGATTCAGAAGACGAAGCAGTAAAAATAATGAATTCAGATCCAGCAGTAAAAAATAGAATAATGACAGCTACTCTTTTTCCATTCCGTGTTGCTTTACTTCGAGAAAATAGAGAGTAAGGTGAACTATGCTCATTCGTAAAGGAACGAATAAAAGAAAAGGAAAAGCTTCGTCAAGGAGAGCCTCAAACTCGATGACAAGAGCAATTCGAGTTATGAGAGCTGCGTTCTTTATTCTTATCGGACTTGTTTTTGTTGCTTTTTATTTCAGCTATGAAAATGGGAGTCTAGTTGAAGGAATAAAATCTTTGAATCTAGCAGAATTATATAAATCTGGAGTAAGTTACTTACTGCAGAACCCCTTTAAATTAGTGTTTTTATTAATAAGTAATTTGCTTCTATTTTGGGCAGGTTATGTTATCGGGAAAAAAAGAAGGTAAAGGAGTGACTAGCTTGATGAATCGAAAAATTGAATTGGCTACGTTTGCAGGTGGTTGTTTCTGGTGTATGGTCAAACCATTTGATGAGTTACCAGGAATTATAGGCATAGTATCAGGCTACATAGGAGGTGTGACTGAAAATCCAACCTATGAACAAGTGAAGACAGGTGCTACTGGTCATTATGAAGCGGTTCAAATTACGTATGACCCAGAACTTTTTTCATATTCAAAATTATTAGAGCTATATTGGCCACAGATAGATCCAACTGATGATGGCGGGCAATTTATCGATCGAGGTAGTCAATATCGAACGGCTATATTCTATCATTCACAAGAGCAAAAAGTTCAAGCAGAGAGTTCTAAGGAAGAACTACAAACTAGCGGTCGTTTCAAACTACCTATCGTAACAGATATTCTCGCTGCATCAATATTTTATCCAGCTGAGGAGTATCATCAAGGATTTTATAAAAAGAACCCGGAAAAATATAAAGAGGAACGAGTTACGTCGGGAAGGGATGCTTTTATAAAAGATAGTTGGAAAGAATAATTCTCTGCCATTTAATGAATAGTTTGGGGGAATACTTTTGAACAAACAGCAATTGCGTGATGTTTATACAACCGAACAAAGAATTGAATCTGTTCAATCAGGCTGGAGGCGTGAAAGAACGGAATTTGTAACTCGGCATGTGTCACTCTTAAAAGAGAAAGGGTTTATCCTGCACTCCAATCTAACAGCGGAAAATGCTAGTAGAATCATAGAGGAAGAATTGAATTATTTTAAGTCGTTATCTCAGTCTTTTGAATGGAAATTATATGATTATGATCAACCAGAGAATTTAATGGAATTACTAGAAGCAAAAGGATTTACAGTTGAAGATCCAGAAGCTCTATTAGTATTGGATATTCAAGCGCAACAAAATTTACTAAATGTAACTATTTCATCTGACATTCAATCAATTACTGATGAATTGGGGATTGATGATATTGTCAGCTTGGAAGACAAGATATGGGGCATTTCACATTCCACACTTGGTGACCAGTTAAAAAGGGATTTAGAAGATAATCCAGATCTTCATTTATATGGCGCTTATGTGAATGGAGAAATTGTGAGTGCAGCTTGGATGTATTTGCATAAAAATACTTCGTTTGGCAGTCTTTGGGGAGGATCTACCTTGCCAGAGTATCGTAGCAAAGGGTATTACACAAGCTTACTAGCTGCTCGAGTTCAGCAAGCTTGGAAAAAGGGTTATCCTTTACTGACAGTTGATGCGAGTCCTATGAGTAAGATTATTTTAGAAAAGAGAGGTTTCCAATTCCTCGCAACTTCATTTCCTTGCATCTCACCTGAATTTGAAT
Organism: Bacillus sp. (in: firmicutes); assembly: GCA_041611945.1. Classification (GTDB taxonomy): domain Bacteria; phylum Bacillota; class Bacilli; order Bacillales; family SA4; genus Bacillus_BS. The sequence continues at coordinate 2,113 of JBFILZ010000004.1, read as the reverse complement.
AACGTAGAATCATCGTATATAGCATGCTATATACGATCCTTTTTTATAAATTTAAAAATTACTATTGATTTGAAGGAATTTCATAATAATCTATGGTAACCTAAGCAGGTTTTAATGAAAATGCCGAAAAGGGCACATAGAAAATAGTGTTATATAATTCCTATTGTGGTTAGAAATTAACTTTTACAAGGGAATTAATATTGGAAAAGCCATATTTTATTAAAATAGAGAATAGTGTGTAAATGTCAATTAGCTGTTAGCACCAAACCATCTTAGACAGGACCTATCCAATGATGGTCTGCACTCTTCCTACTTGACCGTCTGTAAGGCGAACTTTTATTCCATGAGGATGAAAGGATGCATTCGTTAGGAGGTCTTTAACAACTCCCCTAGTTGTTGTACCTGTACGTTGATCCTTTTTCAAGATTATCTCAACTTGAAGTCCTGCTTTAATATCTTTTCTATTTTGTCCATTCAAAATTATTCCTCTTTTCTCAAAATGTAGGTTAGTTGCTATTGGAGTTATGCATACTAATGGTATAATGAACAGAAATCTAAATCAACTTATACTTGGAGGCAACATGTTAACATTTGAAGAAAAATTATCGATTATTGAAAAATTCCCAGAATTACATCGCAATGATGTATCCCTTAAAAGAGTAAATTTCCATTTTGAAGAAAGTGCAACTGATAAGAAAAATGTTGTTTATCATTTACACCCAAATGGTAATGGTTTTGTATATGCAGAAAACTTAAGCGGGTATAAAAAAGATGAAAAAGGCTTTGTGAATATACGTGACTTCTCAGAAGACGAGCTCAGATTAGTTATTGAAAGGTCTATTGAATCTTTATCTCCTAGATCAATTGAAGAATCTGCCATTGTTGGAGACCTTGAAGAAGAACATTGGATCAACGCCGACAACCATATCCTTATTTTGGTGAATGAAGATGAGATGTGGAATGTTTATGCAGGATTAAACCTTGATGGTACTTTCCCTTCATACAATGAAGCAAAGCAATACTTGGATGAAGAAGGATTTAGACGAAAGAGCTAAATGGATTTATTTTTAGGTATAAAGACCTAAAATATATAATAAATATTATTAGTAGTTTAAAATGGTTCCTCGCGGGTATACTAACTAGGCAAGATTAATTTGTAATTTTGTGTACTATTTACATGCTAGGAGGCAACAAGAAATGGAACGTGGTAAAGTAAAATGGTTTAACAGCGAAAAAGGGTTTGGATTCATCGAGCGTGAAGGTGGAGAGGACGTATTCGTACACTTCTCAGCAATTCAGGGTGACGGTTTCAAATCCTTAGACGAAGGTCAAGAGGTTACTTTTGACATCGAAAATGGTCAACGTGGTCCGCAAGCGACAAACGTTCACAAAGCATAAGCCAACCCATAAAAAAAGACAGACTCTAAATGAGTCTGTTTTTTTCTGAGCATATTGGTCAAGATAGAGGTTTAAAAGCAACTTTATTTATTGTTTTTTATTCTAGGAAAAGTATTTTACGCCTTTTGCTAAATTTGTATTACCATCCGCGTTCATATTGTTTTGGAGCTGTTATATCTACATTAAGTTGTTTAGCGGCTGTTCTAGCCCAGTAAGGATCTCTAAGCAGCTCGCGAGCTAAAAATACTAGATCTGCCCGGTCATTTTGCAGGATTTCTTCTGCTTGATTCCCAGTTGTAATTAAGCCTACTGCTCCTGTAGATATATCTGCCCCTTTTTTTATCGTTTCAGAAAATTTAATCTGATATCCAGGAAAGACTTCTATCGAAGCGGGAACAACAGCACCTGAGCTAATATCAATAAGGTCGACCCCCTGATCCTTCATCCATTTTGCATATGTAACATAATCTTCAGCAGTTAAGCCCTCAGGGTGATAGTCATTAGCAGATACTCGAACGAACAGAGGACCTTCCCACACTTCCTTTACTGCTTCAATTACTTCAAGTAAAAATTGATAGCGTTTTTTTGCATTACCGCCGTATTGATCATTTCTCTTGTTGGAAAGTGGAGACAAAAATTCATTAATTAAATAACCGTGGGCACCATGCAGCTCAAGGATATCAAAACCAGCTTCTTTTGCACGTTTGGCACCCGC